>CALQGY020000063.1 GCA_943330235.2 Candidatus Kuenenia stuttgartensis | reverse complement strand
GAGCATGCGATCCTTGTCGGCGACGGGCAGCAACAGGTGCACGGCGGGGAGCGGTTCACGAAGCTCCAGCCGCTGGAGCTCGACGTGCGCCTGCGTCTTGGAGAGACGGACGAGTTGCCCCTCCGCGATCCCTCCCTGCCCGTCCCGTAAGCCGACGATGGCCCCTGCGTCCAGCCGGAGGACGCGCATGTGCCTCGCCGCGCCCTCATCGAGCACGCAGGTGCTCCCCATCACCAGCGCCTCGCCGGTGAGGAACGTGGGGCGCCCGGCCGCTACGCCCGCGCGATCGACGCCGACCACCAGATCCCCTCCGCATCCTCATCGAGGATACGCCAGCCCGTGGACGTCAGCACCGCCACCATCGTCTCACGCTCCTCAAGCAGAATGCCACTCAGGATGGCTGCGCCATCCTCCGTCAGCGCCTCAGCGATGGACGGGAGCAGCTGAATGAGGACAGACGAGATGATATTGGCGAGGACGACGCGGACGGGAGCGACCAGCGGAAGTAATGCCCCCGCGTCGGCCTCGAACACGTGCACGCGATCTGCCACACCGTTGCGAAGCACATTGGCCTCGGCGTCAGGAATCGCCTCACCGTCCAACTCAATCGCGTACACGCATGACGCACCGAGCTTGGCGGCCGCAATGGCCAGCACCGCGCTCCCTGCGCCCAAATCGGCCACGCTGTCACCGGCGCGCAAGACGGCGGGGAGCAATCGCACCACACCGCGCGTGGTGGGATGATCGCCCGTACCGAATGCCATGCCGGGATCGATCACGATGGTCGTCGCGGGGTCACGGCCCTCAGCCAGCCATGGTGGCGATACCGTCAGCGGACCCAGCTCGTGCGCGACGATGCGCTCCTTCCACGCTTCGCTCCAGTCCACGTTGGCCACCGGCGACGTTTCGATGACGACGTCTTCGTCGGCCTCGGAGAGCGCCGCATGCACGGCCATCAGATCCACGCTGGGGGGAAAGTGGGTGACGAGCGCGCGACCATCTTCGTGCACACCCTGCGCGCCCACGGCGAACAGCGCGGCAAGGCACGCCCGATGCGCGTCGGCCTGCGTCTCGGAGGGCTGCACGCGCACACTGATCCATGGGGCCATCGGTTCAGGCGCCAAGGGCTTCCTTCATCTTCGACCAAATGCTCTTCTCGCGCTGCGCCGGCGCGGCGCCCTGCAGCGCGCCCAGTTGCTTGATCACCGTTTCTTCCTCGGGTTGCAGCGATTGGGGTGTCCAGAGCTGGACCTTCACATGCAGGTCACCCGTCCCGGAGGCATTCACGCGCGCGAGTCCGCGCCCGCGCAGATGAAACACGGTTCCGCTCTGCGTCCCAGCGGGCACCCGCAATGCGATCTCGCCGGTCAGCCCCGGAACCTGGATATCCGCGCCGAAGACGAGCTGCGCGTACGTCACCAACGCTTCGCAGAAAAGATCTTCCCCATCCCGATCGAAACGTTCGTCGTCTTCCACTTCGAAGACCACCAGCACATCACCGCGCGGCCCGCCTCGCGGCCCCACGTTGCCCGATCCACGGAGCGTCATGTACTGACCGGTCGCCACTCCGGCGGGGACCGAAATCTTGAGCGTGCGCTCCGCGCGCACGCGCCCCTCGGACCGGCATTTCTTGCAGGGCGACGAGACCACGACACCCTCGCCAGCGCAGCTCGGACACGGCGCGACCGACACGAACTGTCCGAAGAACGAGCGCTGCGCGCGACGCACTTCCCCCTGGCCCGCGCACGTGCCGCACGTCTGCGTTCTGGTTCCGGGCTCGGAGCCCGATCCTTCGCAGCGATCGCACGACTCGAGGACCTTGAGGACGACTGTCTTCTCCACACCGGTCGCCACTTCGACGAGCGTCAGCGGCAGCGGCAGCTTGATGTCCGCCCCGCTGCGCGGCCCGGACTGTCGGCGACCACCATTCCCGCCGAACAGATCGCCGAAACCACCGAAATCGCGCATGAAAATATTGAGCGCTTCCGAGAGGTCGACATGCTCGTACTGCGCTTGGGAGGCGCCCCGCAATCCGGCTTCGCCATAGCGATCGAAGGCGGCGCGCTTCTGCGGATCACGCAGGACGTCGTACGCCTCGGTGATCTCCTTGAACTTCTCTTCGGCCTCCTTCGCACCACCATTGCGATCGGGATGCCACTGCATCGCAAGGCGGCGATAGGACTTCTTGATGTCGTCGTCGGATGCGTCGCGCGGTACGCCGAGCACCGCGTAAAAATCAGCCATGGGTATTCAGATCAGCAGAGGAGCTCGGACACGAGCTGAGAGGTATGCCCGACAAGCGCAATGACCTTTTCGTAGGGCATGCGCGTCGGGCCAATGACACCGATGACACCGCTGAGCGAGCCAGCAGTGTACGCGGCCGTAACGACGGTAAATGCCCCGAGTCGCGGATCGCCGTGCTCGTTGCCGATGGTGATGCTCAACCCGTTGGCGCCGGGCCGATCCTCGAGCATCGTGGCCAGCTGCTGTCGCGTCTCGGTCAGCGCGATGAGTTGCCTCATCCGTTCACCGCTCGCGAACTCGGGTTGCTCGGCCAACAACGACGCCTGCCCGATCACGACGCTTTCCAAGGGTTCAGCCGCCAGCGTAAAAACCTGATCGCCTTCCTGCAGAAAGATATTCAACAACTCGGCCGTTTCGGGTCGAGCGGTGACATCGCGCAACCGTGACACGAGCGACGTCCGCACCTGCTCGAGCGTCAATCCGACCAGTCGCTCGTTGAGCACGACGGTCACCTCGACCAACGCCTCGTCGGCGATGGTGCCGGGCACCTCCACAAAGATCGTCCGGACCGCACCGCCACTCAAGCCAAGCACCATGAGCAGTCGATCGGAGGTGACGCGCACCAGTTCGATTCGCCGGAGGATGGCATGATCGAGCCTCGGTCCGAGCGCCACGCCGAGCTCCTGCGTGAGCACTCCCAGCGATTGTGCCGCGCGACGGAGAATGGTCTCGATCGCCGATCCGCCCGCCGCGATATCCGTGGCCAGGCGGAGCCGATCTTCGTGCGTGATGGGATCGATGCGCATGAGCGAGTCGACGTAGAGCCGATAGGCCTTATCCGTCGGAATCCGCCCAGCCGACGTGTGCGGATGGAAGAGGAATCCTTTCTCTTCCAGGTCGCTCATCGTGTTGCGAATCGTGGCCGGCGAGATGCCGAGCCCCGATCGGCGCGAGAGCGTGCGCGACCCTGCCGGCTCGGCGGTGGCCACATAACTGTGGATCACCGCTTCCAGTACGTGCCGTTCCCGCTCCGAGAGCTCTCCTGTGTTCGCCATAAGTCGAACGCTATCAATGACTTCGGAGTGATGTCAAGTCGGCGGCGAGTCGATCGAGCCGCAACCAGCCCAACGGGGTGCAGCGAACACGTCGCGAATGCGCGGAATCAACCGATTCGAGCCATCCGGCATCGAACCACGAGGCGAGCGCGGCCTGCTCCGATTCCGCCATTTCGAGCCCATCGATCGTGCGCAGTCCAAGATACACCGCTTCGGCGACCCGATTCTCAGCCGTGAGGACTTCACTCCCGGCGAGGGGATCACCACCGTGCGAGACCGCCGTCTGCCACGCGGGATAGGCGGCGATGTTCCATCGACGCGTTATCCCGTCGTACCCGTGCGCACTGGGCCCCACGCCGAGGTACGGCACGCCTTTCCAGTACGCACTGTTGTGGACCGCACGACGGCCCGTCTTGGCGAAATTCGAGACTTCGTAATGCTCATACCCGGCCGCGGTCAGTCGCCGATTGGCCTCAAGAAACTCGAGTTCGTACGACTCCTCAGGGCTCTCCGTAACCTCGCCCCGCGCGCTCCAGCGCCCGAGCGGCGTGTGGGGCTCAATGGTCAAACCGTAAAGCGAGATGTGGTCCGGATCGAGGGCGAGCGCCTGATCGAGATCCCGCGTCCAATTGCGCGAGAGCGCGTGGGGCACCGCGAAAATCAGATCAAGCGAGAACGCCGCCAGCCCCCCATCGCGCGCGATCGCCACTGCGCGTTTGGCCGCTTCGGCGTCATGCACGCGATGCATCCAGGCGAGCACCGTCTCATCGAAGGTCTGCACACCGATAGACAGCCGATTGACGCCGGCATCGCGCCAGGCGCGCACGGCGTCGGGGGTGATGTCCTCGGGGTTCGCCTCGAGCGTCACCTCGGCGCCGTCACAGAGCATGACCCGTTCCCGCATGGCGTCGAGGAGCTGCGCGACGCCGCGCGTGCCGAGCCGAGAGGGGGTGCCACCGCCGAAGTACAGCGTGTCGAGCGCGAGGTCCGTACCAGCCGGCACGCGGGCGGCCAGTTCGCGGCGAACGGCATCCACGTAGGCATCCACGGGGACCTGTCGGCGCACCACGATGGAGAAGTCACAGTAGCTGCAACGGCGCGCACAGAACGGCACATGCACGTACGCGTGTCGATACAACGGCACGGTGGATCGGGAGTGCTGTTCGAGCGTCTCGTTCATGCCATCGCGCGCATCGCTGCGCGCGGCACCGTGGCGCGCACCCGCCCAATGGCGTCGATATGGACAAGCCCTTCAAGCTCCAGCGCCGTCAACGCCGCGGTGGCCACGCGTACACTGCAGTCGGCAGCGCGTGCAATGGCGACCACGTCGGCCGCCCCGCGTGTGATGGCATCCCACGCCGCGGCCGCATCAGCGTCCAGAATGGGCGCCGGCGTAGGCTGGGCCCGTAGACGCAGCAGCGACAGCACATCATCCGGCGCCAGAATGGGCTCGGCGAACTCCTTGAGCAGCGCGTTGCTTCCCGCGCTGGACGGGACGTCGATGGCGTTCGGCACACACGCGACCTCGCGATGCAGCGCATGCGCAAAGTCCGCGGTGATCAACGCCCCGCTGCCTACACCGGCCTCCACCACTACGGTTACATCCGCCAGCGCGGCAATGAGACGATTGCGTCGCGGAAACGATCCACCGTGTGCGGGTGCACCGGGCGGCAACTCAGACAGCAGGAGCCCATCGCGTCCGATGCGTGCCTGCAGCGCGCGATGCCGGCGCGGATACGCGACGTCGAGCCCGGTCCCCAAGACGGCAACCGTTCGTCCAGCGGCCGCCAGCGCCCCCTCATGCGCCGCCCCATCGATTCCCTGCGCGAGGCCACTGACGACGCTCACCCCCGCCCGCACACAGGTCGTGGCAATGGCCGATGCCACACGAAGCCCATAACTGGAGGCCCCGCGCGTGCCCACAATGGCCACGGCCGGTGGCTCGGCGCTGGCCCAGAGGCCCTGTGCGTACACGACCGCCGGCGCGTCCGCTAATTCACGGAGACGCGCAGGGTAGTCCGCATCCGCGAGCGTCACGGCACGTGCGCCGATGCGCCGCGACGCCGCCAGAATGCGATCGGCGGCACACAGCGCGTCCTCGCGCAGATGACGCGCAGGCGCGGCCAACAACGGCTCGACGGTTCCAAACTCCTCGAGGGCACGCGCGATGCCGACGTCCCCGACGCCAGGCAGCGCGCGCGCCGCGATCACGTCGCGCGCGGCCGCACTGCCCTCAGGGCAGGAGGTTGGCATCCTGCTCCGCCTTCACGGTCGCCGAACGCATGGAGAGCAGTTCGCGCCACCACGCGTCGAGCAATACATCAAGGCCCATCCGCCCCGGCGCGCTGATGGAATAACGGCCGAATGCGCCGGTGGCCTCGAGGTCCGGTACATAGTGCTCACCAAGGATATCCAGCTTGGAGAACACCACACAGAACGGCTTCGCGGCAAGCTCCTTCGAGTACGACGAGATCTCGTTGCGCAGCTGGTCAAACTCCGCCTGCCAATCTTCGGCGTCGATCGGGATCACAAACGCGAGCATGCGCGTGCGCTCAATGTGCCGAAGGAACTGCAGCCCGAGCCCCTTGCCTTCGTGCGCGCCTTCGATGATGCCGGGAATGTCCGCGACGACGAACGAGCGATGATCGCTCAACGGTACGACGCCCAAATTCGGCGACAACGTCGTGAACGGATACGCGGCAATTTTCGGCCGCGCTGCGGAAATCACCGAGAGCAACGTGCTCTTGCCCGCGTTCGGCTGTCCGACCAGACCGACGTCCGCGATGAGCTTGAGCTCAAGCTCCAAGCGACGGACCTGTCCCTCCTCGCCCGGCTGCCATTCACGAGGCGCCTGGTGCGTCGCCGTGACAAAGAACGCATTGCCCTTGCCTCCGCGACCACCCTTCGCGACGAGCACGCGGTCACCCTGCTCCATGACCTCGCCCAAGAGCTCGTTGGTATCCGCGTCGCGCACGAGCGTGCCGGGCGGTACCGGCAGGATGATGTCTTCACCCGATCGCCCTGTCCGATTGCCGCCTTCACCGTGCTGTCCGCGTTCGGCTTTCCAGATGTCCCGGTACGTGTAGTCCAGCAACGTCGTGAGATTGCGATCGGCGACGACGGTGACATCGCCACCACGGCCTCCGTCGCCCCCGTCCGGCCCACCGAGGGCGACGTATTTCTCACGACGGAAGGAACTGTTCCCCGAACCGCCGGTCCCTGCTTCGACGTTCACGATGACGCGATCAACAAACATGTGCGACCTGATGACGATATGGCGGCATGAGCCGCGAGAACCTGCCAACGCTCGACACCCGAACGGGTGTCGGTCCTGACTACTTGCCCTGCACCCGCGCCCACAATCCGGCATAGCGCCGCGCGTCGTTTTCGTCGAGCAGATCGGCGATGGATGCCAACGCTGCCGTCACCACGGCAGGAGCCGCTCCTGCATGCAGCGCACCGTGCAGGTGCGAATGCAACTGCCGATCCTGCCGCGCGATCGCACACGCCGCGACCACGCATAATTCCCGACGCGCCAGATCGAGCAGCGGCCGCCCCAGCACCTTGCCGTATCCATCGACGATCATCCAACTGTCGAGCGCGGGGTGCAGCTCGCGAATGTTCACCCGCAATCGATCATAAAACGGACCGTACACCGTGGCGCACGTCTTCTCGCCTCGCGTCATCCACGCGGCCTGATCGCACATCGCTCCATCATCGTCGGCAGGCGCCGGGAGTCCGGAGATCCGGCGCCACTCCCGCGCTGCGTTGAGCGCACGCGGAAAGCCGGCAAACAGATACGTTTGCAACAACAGCTCCTCCATCCACTCCGCGCGGACGAGGCCGAAGGCACTCGTGAGCGCCGCGCGCATCTCGGGCTCGCTGCCGCCGGCCAGGAGTGCCGCCGTGCGCACCAGCAATGCCGTCTCGCGATCCAGTGTCTCGATGATATCGACGGAGGCGTCCGCGTGCGTGATCGTTTCATCGCGCGGCGGATCACCATCACGCTGCGCCGAGGGCATATCGGGCGCGCCCATCACGCCTGATCGTCTCCGGCCACGACCAGTCGCCGGCCGACGCCAAGCGCGCTCACGCGCACTTCCCCGACCGTCTCCCCTCGGGTGTTCCGCACGTGTCGGCCTGTCAGCTCACGAAGCGGTTCCGGAAGCTCCGCCGGGAGCGCCCCGAGTTGGTCCAGCAACGCCAGCACCGCGGGATACTGCGCGCGCGTCGATCCATCTTCGACCTTGATGGCCACGCCGATCGCCTGATCGACCAGCGCTAACGTATGCACCCCTTCCGCGCCGATCTTACACAGCACGCGGCCTTCGCAGGCGTCCATCAGCAGTGTATCAAACCGATCCGTGCCACCGATCAGAAACGGTTGTCCGGTCATCGCGTCGACGATCGCCTTTGGCCCCTGATCACCCGCACGCGCGGCCTGCGCCAAGCGCGCATACGATAGCGCCATGTTCGCGAGCGGCAGCGCGAAGACGGTTACGCCGCACCCATCCACCGCGAGCGGAATTTCGTCGGCGGACACCCCGGCCCATGCGCTCACCGACTCGCGAGCCGCCACCTGAACCGGATGCGTATGCCGCTCGTAGCCAACGGTCGGCCACCCCTCCCGCACGGCACGGGCGAGCATCGCCGCGTGCTTTCCCGAGCAGTTGTTGTGCAGCCGCGTGAGCCGATGACCGCTCTCGCGGAGCAACCGAGCGCCTCGCGCCGCGAGGGGCTCGTGCGGACCGCACGCGAGATCGCCCTCCTCGAGGCCCAGTCGCGACAGCATAGCTCCGGCCAGCGCGACATGCTCAGGCTCGCCACCGTGCGATGCGCACGCGAGCGCGAGCTCGCTCGCCCCCCAGCCGAGGGCATCAAAGCCACCGCGCTCGAGCAACGGCATGACTTGGAACGGTTTTGCGCAGGAGCGCCACCACGTCGTCAGATGCGGATCACGGGCAGCGACCCGCAATTGCCCCTCGGCGTCGACCACGGCAACGTGCACCCGATGCCGCGACTCCACGACATCGCCGCGCGTGACGACCACGTCAAGCGAGGTGGTCCGATGGGGGGCGTCGAACGTGACCGCCGGGAAGCGGCGGGACGAAAAGTTTGGATTGAAGGACGTCACCCCTGAAAGCTAACCACCTACCCGCGGCGAGCCGCGAGCAGCACCCCGGCGAGCACCAACCCACCTCCCACGAGCGTCGCCGGCCCAGGGACCTCGGCGATGCCCGGGAGCAACGCCGCGAGGAGCGTTGCACCGATTGGCTCCCCGAGCGTGGTGAGGTTGACCAGATAGGCCGGCAGATGCCCCAGCGCCCAATTCATGCCGGTATGGCCGAGGAGCATGGGGCCGAGCGCGAGTCCGGCGAAGATGGCCAGTTCACGCGGGGGTTGTGGCACCAGCGCGTCACCGGTGACCACCGCCAGGACCACGCAACCCACACACGCGGCCCCGTACACCAATCCCACGTACGGCCACAGCGCCAGCGAGCGTCGGACGCGTCGCCCGATGAGGTAGTAGAACGCCGCCGTCACCGCGCCGACGCACGCCAGCAGATCGCCCAGTATCGCGCGTCCTCGCACGCCGTGCTCGTCAGCCCCCCCGGTCAAGGCGGCTCCCACGCCGGACAGGCCACCGGGGACATCCGCGAGGCCAACGACCAACGCACCGACCACGGCCACACCGATTCCGACCCACTGCTGGCGCGAGGCGCGCTCCCCAAGCCAGCGCGACGAGACCAAGGCGATGATCACCGGTTGCAAGTTGACCAGGGAGACAGACGCGGCGACCGTCGTGTACTGGAGCGAGGCATTCCAACTCCAGAAGTGGAGCGCGAGCAGCAGGCCGGCCGCTCCGGTCAGCGCGAACTCGCCTCGCGAGAGCGTACGCCACGCGCGCCATTCGCCACGGAGTGTCAACGCGATGGCAATGATGACCAGCGAGAAACCCAGACGCCACGCGGCGATCACCAGTGGTGGCGCGTGCGACAGGCGCACGAGCGGCGCCGCGAAGGAAATGCCGATCAAGGAGAACACGAGCACCGTCAGCGGCGAACGCGTAGAACCCATTATCGGAGCCGATGGTCTGGTTGAGGTCACAGTGCGAGAAGGTAACGTCTCGACGACGCCCCTGCTGGTGTCCATCTCTGCGGGGACACCTTATCTTCTCGCACCATGACCCTTCATGTGTCGCCCACGATCACGCGAGCCCGGCTCGTGGCGCTCCTCGAGGCCGCCGCGCAGCAACATGTCGTCATCGTCGGCGACGCGATGCTGGACGTGTACCTCCGCGGAGACGTGGACCGCATCTCCCCCGAAGCCCCGGTGCCCGTCGTGCGCGTGCGCGAACGGCGGCTCGCTTTGGGTGGTGCGGCCAATGTCGCGCAGAACGTGGCGGCGGTTGGCGCGGGGTGTGACCTCGTAGCGGCGGTGGGCGACGACGCGGCGGGCGCGACGCTGCGCGAGCGACTCGAGTTGGGGCAGATGCGCTCGCGCTCGCTCGTCACCGTGAACCGGCCGACGACGACGAAGACGCGGGTCATGGCCCGCTCGCAGCAGTTGGTGCGCTTCGACGAGGAGGACGACGCGGATCTGTCGCCGAGCGATGTGGAGCGGGTGCTCGCCGCGATCGAGCGTGCGTTGCCGGACGCCACCGCGCTCGTGTTCGAAGACTACAACAAGGGCGTGCTCGTCCCCGCGGTCATCGAGGGGGCGATCCGCCTCGCCGCCTCCCGCGCGCTACCGATTGTGGTCGATCCGAAGTTCCGCAACTTCTTCGCGTATCGTGGCGCGACGGTCTTCAAGCCCAATCGCCGCGAACTGGAAAGCGCGCTCGGGGCAGCGGTCGACCTTGAGCATCCGGCGGCGCTGCCGACCACGTTCGCGCGACTGGGTGTGGAGCACCTGCTGCTGACGTTGGGCGAGCAAGGCATGGCGCTCGTCTCCGCCGACGGCCTTGTCCATCGGGTGCCCACCACAGCGCGCGAGGTCTACGACGTGGTTGGCGCAGGAGACACGGTGACGGCGTATCTCGCGACCATGCTGGCCGCCGGTGCGACGGCGCTGGAGGCGGCAATCGTGGCAAACTACGCCGCCGGCGTCGAGGTCGGGAAATTAGGAGCAGCCACGGTCACGGCGGACGAGGTGCTCGAAGCCTTCGATCGGCACCTCGCGGAGCCCTGACCATCCCGCCAGATTTACCACGTGTCGCGTTACAGTTTCCGTCGTGTGCGGTCCGGTAGCTCAGTCGGTTAGAGCTGGCGACTCATAATCGCTCGGTCGTGGGTTCGAGTCCCACCCGGACCATCGCTCGTTCTCGTCGGAGGTCGCCCAATCACGCTTGGCGATTGAGGGGGCTTCCGTCACTTGGGTAAGCTCGTTAGTGTTCCCTTCCGCAACGGGATTGTATCTGGTGACGTTGCAACGGGCGCGTAGCTCAGCTGGTTAGAGCGCTGCTTTCACACAGCAGAGGTCCGGGGTTCGAGTCCCTGCGCGCCCACTTTCCTGAGATGTCAAACGGGGCCGGTGATCACCTGATCACCGGCCCCGTTTTTTCATCCGCCCGTCCGTCAGGCGGCCGACGTCACGGTAATCCGTGCGCCCGCATGACGCAGACGTCCGATTGAGCGCTCATCCAGCCGCGCGATCACCACCATCACGTCCTCGTCCGCGCGTTGATCCAGCACCTCGCCGTCACGATGGATCTCGGCGATCAGGCGACCGTTCGCCGCCGGAATCCGGATTTCCAACAGCGGCCGCTGGCTTCGGACCGCATCCCGTAGCGCCGACCGCAGGGTATCGAGTCCGTCAGGCGAAAGAGCGGACGCAAAGATGGATCCCGGCGCCAGATTGCCGACGCGCGCGCGCAATGCGTCGACTTCCTCGGGCAGTACCGCGTCCATCTTGTTCATGATGTACAGCATCGGACGGTCGGCCAGACCGAGCTCCGTGAGCACGCGATCAACCACGTCACGATGTTCTTCCCAGACCTCATGACTCGCGTCAATCACGTGGAGCAGAAGATCCGCTTCCTTGGCCTCGGCCAACGTGGCGCGGAACGATGCGACCAGGTGGTGGGGCAACTTGCGAATGAACCCCACGGTGTCGGTCAGTAACACCGTATAGCCGTCACCGATCTCGACCTCGCGGGTGAGCGGGTCCAGCGTCGCGAAGAGCCGATCCTCCACGAACACGGCGTTGTCGTTCGCCATGGCTCGCAACACCGAGGACTTGCCGGCGTTCGTGTAGCCGACCAAGGCGACGCGGAAGTGCGTCTTGCGGCCTTGACGCTGAATCTCGCGGGCGCGCTCCACGTCGACGAGGCGCTCCTTCAGCACGCGAATGCGGTGCTGAATGAGCCGACGGTCCGTTTCGAGCTGGGTTTCACCGGGACCACGCATGCCGATGCCACCGCGAAACTTTTCCAAGTGCGTCCACATGCGCGTGAGCCGAGGCAGCATGTACTCCAGCTGCGCCACCTCAACCTGCATCCGCGCTTCGCTCGACCGTGCTCGCGTCGCAAAAATATCGAGAATGAGTTCGGCGCGATCCATCACGCGCGTGTGCACGATTTCCTCGATGTTCTTGCCCTGCGCCGGCGTCAGCTCATCGTCAAAGACGACCAGCGTCGCGTTCAGCTGCTGAATCAGCTCCTTGAGTTCTTCAACCTTGCCGCTGCCCAAATAGGTCGCCGGATGCGGGCGATCAAGCAGCTGCGTGAGCCTTCCGACGACGTCGGCACCAGCCGTATCCGCCAATCGCGCCAATTCCTCCAGGTGCTCCTCAGCCTGATGGCGGGCGTTGGTGCGCTTGGAGGGCGCGCTCACCAGAATGGCGCGCTCGATCGGTGCGGTTAATGAAATCGGTTCGCGGCTGATAGGACGATTCCTGAAGAAATGGAAACGATGAACGGCGCACGGAACGGCGCACGGAACGGCGCACGGAACGGCGCACGCCAGCAGAAAAGCTAGCGGCCCTTTCCCGTGATGGACGAATACCGACCGTTCCGATCATACGGACGCGTGAAATTTCCAAGCGGCGTCCCCACCGTGAAATCACCGCGGACGCGGTAGCTCACGGTGCCGGAGGTCAGCAGCGAACGCCCGGCGAGGCCGAGTCCGGCGTAGGTGAATCGAATGGGGAGATGCACCGTTGACGAATCACCATTCGGGACGACAAACCGACCATCAAGCGCCCCATCGCCGAGCTTCACGCTATCCACATCCACGCGGTAGGTCATGGACATCGCGTCGAGCTTATAGCTGTTGGGGTTGTATACCGACAAGACAATATCGACGCTGCCCCCCGTGAGGCCGAGCCCGGTGATCACGAATTCCTTAAGCGAGACCACGGGCTCCTTGAACGTCGCGCGTCCGAGTGTCGCACAGCCGGAGGACGCGACGGACAACACAACCGCGGCGGCCATCATCCATCGCCGTCCTCGAGTGAGCGCGGCGCGATTACGGACGTCAGATGACAGAGCGTGCATCAGTCGGGTTCTCCCCCAGAGGTGTCGGAATCGGCGGGCCGGTTGCGCCGTTGCGCCCACCACGCCAGCCGCTTCGCAATATCGCGCTCAAACCCGAACGGGCCCGGCTCGTAGAACGTCGCACCCTCGAGTGCGTCGGGCAAATACGATTGCGGAATGAATGCATCCGGCACGCTGTGTGCGTACTGATACCCTGCCCCATACCCGAGTTCCTTCATGAGCCCTGTGGGCGCATTGCGCAGATGCATCGGCACCGGCGCAGCAGGCGAATGTCGAGCCGCCTCCAACGCCGCGGTCCACGCGTTATACACGCGGGCGGATTTGGGTGCGGTCGCCAGATACACGGCCGCCTCGGCAAGCGCGAGATCCCCCTCAGGAGACCCGAGTCGCTCGTACGCCTCGGCCGCGGACATGGCCATCGTCAACGCCTGCGGATCGGCGAGTCCGACATCCTCCATCGCCATCCGCACCATCCGGCGTGCGATGTATCGCGGATCTTCACCGCCCTCAATCATGCGCGCCAACCAGTACAAGGCCCCCTGCGGATCACTGCCACGAAGCGCCTTGTGTAACGCGGAGATCAGATTGAAGTGGCCTTCACCGCTCTTGTCGTAGTGCGGCACACGATGCTGCACCGCGGCCTCAATGTGTGCGCGCTCCATCGTCGTGCCGTCGTCCACCAGCGCGGCCGCGGCCTCAAGCAGCCCTAATGTCCGACGGGCGTCGCCATCGGCCTGCTCAGCCAGCAACTGTCGCGCGTCGTCGGCAATCGCGAGATGACGCGCGCCGAGTCCCCGCGCGTCGTCGGCCAGCGCCAGCGTGATCAGTCCCTCGAGATCGCCGGCGGCGATAGGGTTCAGGACCAGCACGCGCACGCGCGAGAGCAAAGCGCCCGTGAGCGCGAACGACGGATTCTCCGTGGTCGCACCGATGAGCACGACCGTCCCCGCCTCGACATGCGGCAGAAACGCATCCTGCTGTGCCCGATTAAACCGATGGATCTCATCCACGAAAAGGATGGTGCCCCGACCGCTATCGCGTCGGCGCTCCGCTTCCGCCACGACTTCGCGCACCCGCGCGACGCCGTCACTGACGGCACTGAAGGCCACGAACGCCGCATCGGCCGATTGCGCTAACAGGCGCGCCAGCGTGGTCTTACCCACGCCCGGTGGGCCCCAGAACACCATCGAGTCGACGACGCCGCGTGAGAGCGACTCGCGCAGCGGCATGCCGACGCCGAGTAGATGCCGCTGACCGATATACTCGTCGAGGGTACGTGGCCGTAGTCGGGAGGCCAGCGGCTCACCGACCCGCGAGGCGAAGAGTGACGGGCTCCCGGTGGCACCGACGGTGGCACCGGCTGAGGGGCGAGAAGGCGTCTTACTCATCGCAAACGATCGCGCTGAGCTCGAATGGTCATGTGACCGACCGGAGCAGCGCCTTCGGACAACGTGGCTCGACTCATAACGACGCGAGCAGCGCCGGCACCCGATCGGCCAGTGCCTCGGCCGTATTGGTCGCGGGATCATCCAATACGCCGTCCAGCAGCAGCGCAAGCAACGGCCGATACTGCGGCCCCGGCTGCACCCCGAGTCGGCGGAGGTCATCGCCGTCGATCGCGAGGTCGGCGATTTCAATCGCATCGTGAAATGCCGTGTGCAGCGCGCGCCGATATAGCTCTCGGACGCGTGCCGGCGCCGGTGCCAGCGCGTCACGCGCTCGGGCGGCCTGCCAGCGCGCGGCCGCCAACCGCACAAAGGACGCGATGCGCAATCGCCCCACCGCGGACGCGAGCCGCCGGACCGTGCGCGCTTGGATGCCGCTGGGGGAGCTGAGGGATTCGGTGAGCATCGCTCCGTGAGCGCCCCACGCCCCAACCAGCGCCGCAATCCAGGCCATCTCTTGATTCGAAAAGCGGAGCGCACGAAGAGCCGCCTCGGCCTCTGGCGCGGACAGGTCACTCAAGAGCGCGGCCAGCCGTAAGACGCGACGTTGTGGGCGCACACGCGGACCCGGCAACGGCAGCGCATCCACCGCATCGAGCACGAGTTCGCTCACCGCGCCAAGCGCCGGTACCACCGAGGCAAACGCGCCCGAGTCGCGCCAACGGCGGAAGGCGACCGACGGGCGCCCCACTTGTTCGAGCGTCTTCTCGATTTCCTGCTTCACCCGCTCGGGCGAGAGTCGGGACAAAAACGGGGCGCTGTTGACGATGGCCCTCCACGTGTGCGCGTCGATGGCGAAGTCGAATCGCGCGGCAAATCGGATCGCCCGCAACGCGCGCAGTCGATCCTCGACCATGCGCGCCTCTGGGTCCCCGACAGCCCGCACCACGCGCCCACGCAGATCCTCCTGCCCGCCGAACGGATCATGCAGACGGCGCTCGACGGGATCGAACGCCATCGCGTTGATGGTGAAGTCGCGCCGCGCCAGGTCTTCGTCGAGCGACGCACCAAACTCCACCACCGCGTGACGCCCGTCGTGCTGGACGTCGCGCCGAAACGTGGTGACCTCGTGCATGTGGCCGGCCTTGTCCAGCACGCCCACGGTGCCGAACTCGATCCCCACGGGAATCGTGCGATCGAACAGCCGCCGCACCTCGGCCGGCCTCGCGGCCGTCGCCAGATCCCAGTCGAGATGCGCCTGCCCCAAGACGGCATCACGTACCGCCCCACCGACGCACCACGTTTCAAACCCTGCCTTACGCAGCGTTCGCACGATCTCAAGGACCGCGATCGGGGGTTGGATGTTCGCCGTGACGTCGGTCATCGATCGATCAACCGCAGAGGACGCTCCCACCGTTCACGTTGAGCACCTCGCCTGTGACATGTCGCGCGAGCGGGCTCGCCAGAAACAGAATCGGACCGGCGATATCGGCGGGCGACGCGACTCGCCCCAGCGGAATGGCCGCCTCAATTCGGCCACGCCCTTCGCCCGCGAAGGGGCGCTCGACCGCCTCGGTATCGACCCATCCGGGCGCCACGCAATTCACGGTGATGTCGCGGGAGCCAAGTTCGACCGCAAGCGATTTGACGAAGGAGATCATCGCGCCCTTGCTCGCCGCGTAGTCCGCGTGTCCCGCCTCGCCGCGCTGGCCGGCCGTACTGGACACGAAGATCATGCGGCCGCCGGTCGGCATCACCCGCGCCGCCGCTCGCGCGCCGTAGAACATGCCGTTCACGTTGAGCGCCAACGTATCACGCCACCGATCATCATCGAGGGTTTCCACATTCACCGCAATTGGCGGCCAGACTCCCGAGTTTCCCACGAAAATATCCACGTGGCCGAACATCGTGATGGCGCGCTGCACGAAGGCCTCGTTCGCGTCCACCGTGGACAAGTCACCCTGAAAGGCAAAGGCGCGCCCTCCGAATGACTCGAGTTCGGCAATGACGCGCTCCGCCTCAGGCGCCCGACTTCGATAGGCGATCCCCACCTCCGCGCCGGCCATGGCCAAGAGTCGAGCCGCCGCCGCGCCAATGCCGCGAGACCCACCGGTCACCAGCGCGACCTTCCCCTGAAGTGAGATCATTGTCCGTGATTGCTGAGAAAGTGGATGAGGCAAACCCGCCAACAGCTTGCAAAGAAGAGGCTTAGCGTCAGCAGCTACAGCGTTTGTTCGATCAGGTCGCAGATCGCATGCTGAATACACAGATGCAACTCTTGCGCGCGATCGGTTCGATCGGTTGGAATGATGACACTGTGATCGGCTCGCGCACGCAGCGCCCCGCCATCGCGCGCAGAGAGGGCCAGCACACCAACGCCCTTGGCACGCGCCGCGTCGGCGGCCAGCAGCACGTTCCGAGAATTACCGCTCGTCGAATGAATAATGAGCAGATCACCAGGCCGAGCCAGCGCTTCAACCTGCCGCTCAAAAATGTGATCAAACCCGAAGTCATTGCCGGCCGCCGTCAACAGCGACGTGTCGGTGGTTAACGCGATCGCCGGATACGCCCGGCGGTTGCGCATATACCGAACGACGTATTCCGTCGCCATGTGCTGCGCATCCGCGGCAGACCCGCCGTTACCGCAAAAGAAGAGCGTCCCACCGCGCTCAACCGTCGCCCGAACCATGGCCAGGGCGTGATTGATGGCGCCCTCAAGATCCCGCGCCGTACGCTGTGCCGTCTCGGCGAGCTCGAGGAGTGCCGCCGTCGGTGATGGAAGAACGGTCATGAATGGTCTCGAAGAGGACAGGACTGCAATGCGTCAGCCACCGAACAAGCGCTTCACGCGCCCGAGCAGCCCTGGCCGAAGTGGCGGGACGGGAATGGGATCTTCATCGCCGAGTACGAGTTCGGCGTTGCGATGCGTCAACAGGACAACCTGCTCCTCCGCGCCACGCTCATGTAGCCACTCGCGCGCAGACGCCAGCGAACGATGGTCACCATGGTTATCAGATGCGAGGATATCAATCAGTCCTTCCTCGAGCATGCGTCGCGCCAGCTCACTCGGCACGCCGCGGCCCATCAGGACCGAGGCATCGGTCTGAATCACGACGCCGAGCCCGCGCCACTCACGCACCTGCTCAATGGTGCATCCGAAATACCGTTCAGGGTGCGCGAGAATCGGCGTTCGACCACTTCGCGCGATGCGCCGCAGCTCGGCACTCGAACCGCGCGGAAGACCGCCGCGTGTGAACTCCACCAAGAGCGCGCGCGATCCGCCCAACGTCAGTTCGAGCGACGAGAGATCAGCGCCTGGTGCGTCGAGCATGATTTCCCAGCCAAGCCGCAACTCAGGCAGCGCGGGCGAGGCCGCACGCAGCGTCGCCAGGATCTCGAGATAGGCGTCGTACGGTGCGTTCCGCGCCTGCGAGGCGTTCAGGTGCGGGGTACAAACCAATACATCCACGCCATCCGCTCGAAACCGCTCCAGGATGGGCACCGAGACCGCGAGCGACGGCGACCCATCGTCGACGCCGGGCAGCAGGTGCGAGTGAATGTCGATCACGGATCAGCTCCTGCGCTGGGAGACGGGCACGCAATATCCCTGAGCCCTCGCGGCGCCCGAGCTATTGCCCGAGCAATCGTCCGAGCGATCGTCCGATGCGCAGCAGCGGCTCAATCGTACGGGCTCTTGGGAAGCGCCGCGATGGTCGCCATGGCCTGCGCGGCACACGATTCGAAGCGGTCGGGCGAATCAGCCGCGGCTTGAAACGCATACGTCACGAGGGCATCAACCGCGAGCAGGTCGAGCGCGGTGCCCCGTGAGGTCGAGCCCGACGACAACAGTTGATCCAGCAATTGCTCTCCCGATGCCAGACAGACATCGGGGACGCGAGAGATGGGCTCCGTGAGAAACGGCGCCAAGAGGTGCGCGAGACGATCCGCGAGCGCCTTCGGTGGTGTAGGCTGGAGCGCAGCCAGCCACTCACCGATGGTGTTCGCAGCGATCACGGGCTCGTTGGTCGCCGACACGGTCAGACGCCTTCCGCGAGTCGAGCGAGCACTCCAGCGCCGGCGGCCAGCGCCGTATCGATCTGCGCGGCATCAATGCCGGCTTGGGCCATATGCGGCTTTCCGCCGCCACGGCCACCCACCGTCGCCGCGACATCACGAACCAGCACGTCGGCGCGCAGTCCACGGTCACGCGCATCGTCCGTGGACACCGCGAGCAATGCGCCCTTTCCGTCAGCGAGCACAGCACCAAGTAGCGCCACCCCGCTCCCCAACGCTTCGCGCACGCCGTCCCCCAACGATTGGAGCGACTTTGCATCCGCCACGTCCACGCGCGCAACCACGAACCGTGTCCCGGCCACGTCGGTCGCTTGCCCAGCCAACTGCTGCGCCAACCCGCCGCCAGCCCCGCCGCCGCGCATGGCCTCGTCGAGCCGCTTCTCCAACTGCTTCCGCTCCTCAAACAGCGCATCGAGCTTCTTCTCGATCAACTCGCCGGCGCTGCCCGTTCCGGTCATCGGCACCTTCAGCCGGTTGGCCACGAGCTGGAGCGCGCGATCGCGATCGGCAAAGAACTGGAAGGCACGTGGGCCCGTGACCGCCTCGACACGCCGAACACCGGCCGCAACACCCACTTCGGCCACGATGCGCAGGAGGCCGATTTCCGCAGTGTTCGCGACGTGCGTTCCGCCACAGAGCTCAACCGAGAGCGACGGGATTTCCACGACGCGCACGACATCGCCGTACTTCTCACCGAAGAGCGCCATCGCGCCGCTCTTCAGCGCGTCCGCATACGCTTCTTCGCGTGTCGTGACGGGCGTCGCTGACCAGATGCCCGCATTCACCTGTGCCTCAACCGCCGCTAACTGCTCAGCGGTCATCGGGCCGATGTGCGTGAAGTCGAAGCGCAACCGATCGGGCGACACCAGCGATCCGGCCTGATGCACGTGGTCACCCAAGACCTGTCGCAACGCGGCGTGCAGCAGGTGGGTGGCCGTGTGATTGCGCTCGGTGTCATGACGCCGTTCACGCGGAACCCGCGCGAGGGCCGAACCGAACGTGATCTCGCCAACGGCCGTGCCAATCGCCGCCACGCGTCCGTCGAACTTCTTCACATCGGTGACGTCCACCGACCAGCCCTGGCCGATGATCGACCCATGGTCGGACACCTGACCGCCGGACTCAGCGTAGAACGGCGTCTCCTTCAGGATCACGGCCACACGACCGTCCGGTAGCGTCCGGACCGCCGTCACGATCGTCGCACTCTCGGTGCGCCCGTATCCGACGAATCGGCCGGAGTCCGCTGCGTGCTCGGCGTCGTGGCTCCACTGCGACGGATCGCCGAATTCATCGGCACTGACCGTCAATTGCCGCGACTTCCGTTCGTCCTGCGACTGCTTCCGTTGCGCGGCCAGCGAGAGCTCAAAGCCCGAGATGTCCACCAGATAGCCACGCTCGCGCGCCATCAACTCCGTCAAATCGAACGGGAAGCCGAAGGTGTCGTACAGGCGGAAGGCATCCTCGCCGGACACCGTGCCGCGCAGAGACGTCGATCCCTGCGTCGATGCGGCGGGCGCGAGTTCTTCGAACTTCGACATCCCGGCATCGATGGTGGCCAGGAATCGTTCTTCCTCGGCGCGCGTGGTCGCGACAATGTGCTTCCGACGCGCCTGCAACTCTGGGAAGATGTCGGCCATGGTGTCGATCAACACTTCCACGACATGCACCAGCGTCGGCTCGCGACGCCCCAGCAGCCACGCATGCCGCACGGCACGACGCAGGATGCGACGCAGCACATAGCCACGCCCATCATTGCTCGGGAAGACGCCGTCGGCCAACAGGAACGCCACCGCGCGCGCGTGATCCGCAAGCACGCGGAAGGACGCGGGATCGATCTCGCGCCCATCCTTGCCGAACGCCGTGCCAATGCCCACACCGGGCTGGTACGGATACGTGATACCCACGACCTCTTCGACCTTCGCAATGAGCGGGCGGAACAGATCGGTATGAAAGTTGTTCGTGACGCCCTGCATCACGGCCGCGATGCGCTCCAAGCCTGCGCCCGTATCTACGGACGGCTTGGGGAGCGGCACCAGCGTGCCATCAATCTGCCGGTCGAACTGCATGAACACGAGATTCCAGATCTCGAGGAATCGCCCCGCCTCAGCGCCTTCGACGAAGGCATCGAGCGAATAGTCCTCCAGATCGGTACGCGTCCACTCGCCGGTCGCGCCCTTCGGGAACGCCCAATCGGGCGCCATCTTGGCGAGATCGACGTAAATCTCGGTGCACGGACCACACGGCCCCGTGTCCGCCATCTGCCAGAAGTTGTCACGGGCGCCGAGTCCGTAAATCCGATTGTCGGGCACGTTCGCGATCTGCTTCCACAGCTCGCGCGCCTCATCGTCTTCATGGAAGACGGTGACGCGGAGATGCTCGCGAGGGATCTTCAACTCTTCGGTGATGAACGCCCACGCGAAACGAATCGCATCGGCCTTGAAGTAGTCACCGAACGAGAAGTTACCGAGCATCTCGAAAAAGGTGTGGTGGCGCGCCGTGTGGCCAACCTGTTCGAGGTCGTTGTGCTTTCCACCTGCGCGCACGCATTTCTGCGATGTCGTCGCACGCCGCCTCCCATCGGGCGGCTCTTCCATACCGAGGAAGACTTTCTTGAACTGCACCATACCTGCGTTGGTGAACAGCAGGGTCGGATCGTCCTGCGGCACGAGCGATGAGCTCGGACGGACGACGTGGCCTTGGCTTTCGAAGAAAGCCAGGAATCGGGAGCGGATCTCAGCGGCGAGCATAGGGGCGGAAATATAATCGACTCGGCCGCACGGTTTGAATGTGCGCGCCGAGAAATTGCCCTAGCCGCGTTCGAGCTCGCCCAATACGGACCGGATCACGTGGCCGCCGAAACCACGGCGCTGCAGAAAGGCCACTAACCGCCGACGGGCAACGGCAGGCTCCAACGCCGACAACGACCGCCACCGTTTCTCGGCTTGCCCTCGACACGCCGCAATCTCGTCGAAACCATCCTCGGCCATCGCGTGGGTGATCGCGGCCTCGGTACTTCGGCTATCGACGCCCTTCCGCCGCAGGGTTTGTCGCACCCGCGCCGGCGCGTCACCTCGACGCAGGCGCGACGCCGCCTCCGCGTGCGCCACCTCGGCGTCGGACAGCACACCGCTGGCTTCCAGACGATCGAGCGCCTCCGCGACCAGCCGCGCGTCGGGCTGCAGGCGGCGCAGCCGAAGCTCCAGCTCCCGACGCGTCCGTCGTCCGCGCGCCAGCGCGCCGAGGGCCTTGTCGACCAGCGCAGTCACCGCGGCGGCGTGCAGGAAGCGCTCCAGTCGCTGTCCCTCAAGCACCGCGCCGACGCGCGTCGCCCCCGCGTCGGCGAGTGCCTCAACGCCGACCACGCACTGCTGACCGTTGGAGAGAACCACGAGATACCGCCCGGGATTGCGCGGTGATTCTCGCAGTTCGCGGACCGTGATGGCCTCGGACGGAAAAAGAGCCGAGGGGCTACTCACGACGAGCCGTGGTGATCCGGGCACCACTTCTCGCCGCGAGCGACCCCTCGGCCCTCGCGCGTTCGCATGACAACGTCAATGGGACGCGACTATTCCTCCGGCTCTTCGGCCGGCGGTGCCCCTTCGGCACTCTTGATACCCAACACCACCTTCACTTTCTCCTCGATCTCCGCCATCAGCGCCGGGTTGTCCTTGAGGAACATCTTGGCGTTCTCACGCCCCTGACCGATGCGCTGTGTTCCGTAGCTGTACCACGCGCCGGCCTTGTCGATGATCCCCGACTCCGAGCCGATGTCGACCAGCAGCGAGGCATGGCTGATGCCCTCGGCGTACATGATGTCGAATTCAGCCTGCTTGAACGGCGGCGCCACCTTGTTCTTGACCACCTTCACGCGCACATGCGAGCCGATGACCTCTTCCTTCTCTTTGACCGGACCGATGCGACGGATATCCAAGCGCACGGACGCATAGAACTTGAGCGCCTTACCGCCGGTCGTGGTCTCGGGATTCCCGAACATGACGCCGATCTTTTCGCGCAGCTGGTTGATGAAGATGACCGACGTCTTCGAACGCGCGATGGCTCCGGTCAGCTTGCGCAGCGCCTGACTCATCAGGCGCGCCTGCAGGCCGACGTGCGAATCGCCCATGTCCCCTTCGATTTCCGCCTTGGGCACCAGTGCCGCCACGGAGTCGATCACGATCACGTCCACCGCGCCCGAGCGCACCAGAATCTCGCAGATCTCGAGTGCCTGCTCG
>CALQGY020000062.1 GCA_943330235.2 Candidatus Kuenenia stuttgartensis | reverse complement strand
GTCGAACGGCAGCGTGCCCTTGGGCGCGATGCGCAGTTGATAGCCACGCGTGAGGAGCAGCGACCGGAAGCTTTCGCGCATGCCCGTGGCCAGCATGACCATGTCCAGCAGCAGCGCCGCCGCGACGGCAATGCCGAGTATGGCGAGCACGGTCCGCGCCGGATGACGCCGCAGCGCGGCGGTGGCCAGCGTGAGTCGCATGGACATGACGGTCAGCGCCCCAACAACGTGAGGGGCGGCGTGCGTACCATGCGCCAGGCCGCGAGCGCGCCGGCGCCAATGCCCAACGTGAGTGACAGCGCAGCGGCGAACGCGAAAATCCCCGGCGTCAGGAACGCGAACGTCAGCGGCGTGCGGTATACCGATTGGAAGTGCGCGTTCACCAACAGCGACGCGACCCAACCGATGCCCGCGCCCAGCAGAGTGCCGAGGAGCGCCACGAGAGCGGCTTCCAACACGATGGCACGCACCACGGTCGCGCGCGAGAGTCCCATCAGACGGAGCGCCGCGATGTCACGACGTCGCTCCTCAACGGATAGCAGGAGCAGGCACAAGAGGAACACGGCGCTCGCCACCACGGTGATGATGCCGATGGCCCGATGAAAGCGCTCAATGACGCGAAACGTACGCGAGCTCCCAACCGCCACATCGCGTGATTTGTGCGCCCGGAATCCGAACGCGACATGATTGATGCGCGCGACCGCCGAATCGGTCACCGCCGTCGGCGCGAACTGGCCATCCGACGTGCCACGCGTGCCCACCGCGAACCGATCCACACGATCATCGAGCGCCAGCAGCGATTGCAACTGATCAAGGTGCAAACGCACGCGATACTCGCGGCGCGCCACCTCGGCCGGATCGGCGCGACGCGCGGTAAAGGCGGAAATGATCACGGAGTCGGTCGGCGCTCCGGGGCGTGCACCAAGACGCACCGTATCCCCGACATGCACCCCCAAATCGGCCGCCATCCGCTCATCAACGGCAATGCTCCGGATTGCAGGCGGGCGACGTCCGGCGGTGGGCGACGGCGTGGGGACGGTTCGCGCGCCATCGCGTGGACTCGGATCCTGCGCCCGCAGCTGCGCCCGCAGCTGCGCCCGCGGCTGCGCCCGCAGCCCAGCCGGTGCGAGCATCGCCGTCACCACGTACAGGACGGCGACAACACGCGCAGGCCTCGTCAGGCGTGCATTGCAAACGCATTCGCGTATACGCGCATTCAGGAAAGCGCGGCTCAACATGCGTCCGGCGGACGAAGGGGCGTCGGCGCGGCCACCAGCACCTGACTCGCCACCCGCGGCCCGACCATGACGTCGGCGGTGCCAATACGCAGCGTGAGCGGCCCATCAAACGGCGCACGATGCAGCACCGTGACCTCGGTCCCCGGTTGCAGCCCGATGTCAGCCAGATACCGCAGTAAGGCCGCATCCTTGTCGCTGACGCGCGCCATCAGCGCGGGTTCACCCGTAGGCCAGTCCGCGAGTGAGCGATGGGCGCGCTCTTCGACGGTCCCGTCGGCGGTGGGGATGGGCGCGCCATGCGGATCGACCGTCGGGAATCCGAGCGCCGCCGCCATACGCTCGATCAGCTCGTCGGAGGCCGCATGTTCCAACTGTTCGGCCTCGTCATGCACGCGATCCCACGGATACCCGAGGATCCCCGAGAGATAGCTCTCCAGAATGCGATGCCGCCGGATGGTCCGCAGCGCCGCGCGTCGGCCCGCGTCCGTCAGCTGCGCGCCGCGATACGGGACGTGATCGAGGTACCCCTGCGCGGCGAGTCGGCGCACCATACCGGTTACCGATGCGGGCGCGACGGCCAACGCCTCGGCGACGTCGCTCGTGGTCGCGCTACCCTGACGCGATTCAAGCTCATAGATCGCCTTCAAGTAGTCTTCCACCGGTGCCGTCAGTGGCGGCAACGGCGGCGTCACGGAGGGACGGTCAGCGGACACAATCACCCGCGTCGTGGCCGACTATCATGAGCGCCCGTTCATGCGGAGATCGCGCACCATGAGCACCGGCACGGTGGTCAGGTGGCGGACTTTGTTGGCGGTCTGCCCGTAGATCACGTCCTGCAGGCCTTTGTGGCCGTGCACCGCCATCGCAATCAGATCACACGCTTCGCGGTCGGCAGCGGCCGCAATCTCGGCGGCAGGATCACCACCAGCCAGCAGCGACTCCGCCTCGAAACCCTCGGCGCGCAGGGCGGCGCAGCAGGTCTCGATGTACTCGCGATCCTGCCGCATCTCCTCGGATTCGCGAAGTTGCAGCGGGCGCAAATTCCGCGCGGCCCATCCGTCAGCGACGTGAATGAGCAGCAGCGAGGCCTCGCACAAGCGCGCCAAGCTCCGCACATGCTCGAGGATGGTCCGGTCAGACGACGAGTGCTCCAGTGGTACCAGAATGCGACGATACATCAGGCCACCCACGCGCGAACGGTTTGCCATAACAGCCAGGCGTTGAGCGTGGCAATGACACCTGCCACCGCGTACGCCGCGATCTTGAGGGGCACCGAGTTGACAAATTCGCCCATCTTCTCGCGGTCTGACGTGAACCGAACCAGTGGAAACACTGCGAAGGAGAGTTGCAGCGACAAGATCACCTGACTGAACACCAGTAGCTTGGCCGCACCGCTTTCGCCGTAGAGCATCGCCACCACCGCCGCCGGCACGATAGCGATGGCCCGCGTGATCAAACGGCGCAACCACGGGCGGATGCGCAGGTTGAGAAACCCTTCCATCACGATCTGCCCGGCCAGCGTGCCGGTCAGCGTGCTGTTCTGCCCGCTCGCGAGCAGCGCGAGCGCGAAGACCGTGCTGGCACCCGCCACGCCCAGCAGCGGCGTTAACAGCTGATGCGCGTCCTGAATTTCCGCGACCTGCGTGTTGCCGGTGCGATGAAACGTCGCCGCCGCGACAATGAGGATAGCGGCATTGATGAACAACGCCAGCGACAAGGCGATGGTGGAGTCGATGAAGGCAAACTGCACGGCCTCGCGCCGTCCCTCGGCATTCTCCTCGTACTTGCGCGTCTGCACGATGGAGGAATGCAGGTACAAGTTGTGCGGCATCACCGTCGCGCCGAGGATCCCGATGGCGATGTACAGCATGTCGGGATTAGTGATGATGTCCGACGTCGGGATGAATCCACGCGCGATCGCGCCCAGCTCCGGCCGCGAGATGATCAGCTCGAACAGAAAGCAGCCGCCCACCACCGCCACGAGCGCAATCACCAGCGCTTCAAGCAGCCGGAACCCTCGGTTCTGCAGGAAGAGCACCACCAGCACGTCGAGTGAGGTGATGACGATGCCCCACGTGATGGGGAGATTGAACAGGAGGCGCAGCGCGATAGCGGACCCAATGACTTCCGCCAGATCGCAGGCAGCGATGGCGATTTCACACATCGCCCACAGCATGACGGTCACGCGCGGCGAGTAGTGATCGCGGCACGCTTGGGCCAGATCGCGGCCGGTCACGATGCCCAGCTTGGACGCGAGCCCCTGCAGGAGCACGGCCATCAGGTTGGACAGCAGGATGACCGACAGCAGCGTGTAGCCGAAGCGGGAGCCGCCGGCGAGATCGGTGGCCCAGTTGCCCGGGTCCATGTAGCCGACGGCCACCAAATAGCCCGGACCGGCAAAGGCCAGCAGCTTCCGGAACCACGTCGCGCCGTTGACCTCGACCGTGCGGTGCACTTCGGCCAGCGACGGCGCGAGTCGCGCCCGACGCCAACCCGGCTCAGGACTCGCCTCGACGGTGGTCGGGGGCGGTCCATCCGGCGTTGGCGGGGGATCGATATTCAGGGTAGACACAACCCTAAGTTAGGCGAGCCTAAACACGCCGGCAAGTCGGGCCGGCGTGTGCCCGCTGGAGCCCGGCGGTCAGTTGCCGCCGGCCACGCCGTCACGACGTGGATCGGCAATCCCGATGCGTCGGCCGTCATTGCGCACGAACACCGCGTGCACGCCGCCGAACGTGATGTCGGCGACGCGGCTCTGCGGACGGTAGCCGCGCGCGACCAAGGCCTGATACACGCTGGTCATGAATCCCGGCTCCACCTCGACATCCTTCGAACCCGCGCTCGCGTAGATGCGGGGCGCCGCGATGGCGATGCCCGGATCTTCACCGAACGCCAGCGTCCGCAGCGCCACCTGCACGATAGCCGGCTGGATGTACTGCGAGCCCGCCGCCCCCACGACCAGACGCACCGCGCCGTGATCGAGAATGATCGTCGGCGACATCGTGCTGTTGGCGTAGCGATTGATGCCGCGGGTGCGCGCGTCAAAGTTGCTGGCGGCCGAATTCAGGAAGAAGCCGTCGGTGTAGATGCCCGACCCGAACAGCACTCCCACGGTCGTCGTGGCGGACACCGCGTTGCCATCGCCATCCACGATCGCCATGTGGGACGTCAGGCTGCCGTGCGTGAATGCGTCATCGTCCACCGCCTCGGCATGGGCATCGGCCTCGGACGCATCACGCGCGCCCTGACCGTTCACGGCCGCACCGACCGCCGCGGTGGGATACGGATCGTACGCCGCGCAGGAACCCGTGGTTGCCGTGCTATCAAACGGCCGCGGATCGCCCGCCGACATCGAATCGGTAAAGGCGCCACCCACCAGACCGGCCCGCGTCTTGGCATACGCCAGCGACGACGTGCCACGCGCCGGCACGGACGAGGCGAACGGATCGCCACGCCACCGGCCCGCGTCGGCGCCACCGATGCGCAGGACGTCGGCGAGTTTGGCGACGGCCTCGGGCTGCGACGTAAATCCGCCCGCGCTGGTAATGCCCGACAGCTCCGCGAGCTGCAGCATCTCGACCACCGACGTCCCACCCATTGGCGGCGGCGCGCTCAGCACGGTGTACCCACGCCAGTCGGCGCACAACGGACGCTCGGACGCGGACTTGTAGTTGGCCATATCGCGCACCGAGATCAGACCGCCCTGCGCCTGCACCTTGGCGGCCAAGCGCTCGGCGATGGCGCCGGTGTAAAACGCCGGGGCGCCTTCGGCGGAGATTCGCTCAAGCGTCGCCGCCAGTTCCGGCTGTACAAGCCGCTCACCCGGATGCAGCGCCTCACCGCGCGGCATGAAGCGCTTCATCGCCAGCGAATCGGCGGTGATCTTCTCCTTCGACGCGGTGATGGTCCGCGAGAGCAGCGGCGAGACGATGAATCCGTCGCGCGCCAACGTGATGGCCGGCGCCATGACCTGCGCCCGCGTCAGCTTGCCGAATCGTGTGTGCATGTCGAGCAGGCCGGCGACCATGCCGGGGACGGCCGCCGCGCGACCGGGCCGACGCGCGCCACGTGACGTATCGGCCATGCCCCACGCCGGATCTTCACCCGAACGCGGATAGAACAGCAGATGCTCCGCGCGACGCGTTTTCGCGTTGTAGAAGGTGAACGCGCCGCCGCCGCCGAGTCCGGTCTGCGAGACGTCGGTGACGGAGAGAGCGAATCCGGTGGCCACGGCCGCGTCAACGGCATTCCCGCCCAGGCGCAGCACTTCGACACCCGCCGCCACGGCATCGGGGTGCGAGGCGGCGACCATCCCGTGATCGCCCTCAACGCGCTTCCCGGCCCCCGGCGCGATAGCGGTGGGGGCCGAGGCCCGCACACAGCCCGACAGAGCGATGAACACCAGAGCCAAACGACGCGTCACCACGAGTACTCCTCGGACAGCCTGTCCGCGATATGTGAATGCTTGGAATGCGTGGACGGTCAGTCGTCCATCAACGACAGCAACTGCCGCACGATACGCTCGGTCATGCCCCACACGATATGCCCGTGGACACCGAATGCGGGAAACTGCGCAGGCACCCCGTTGATCGTGACGCGATGATGGGTCTGCGACTCCGGTGCGCGCAACGTCGCCAGCGGGACCCAAAACGCGTCCGCCACTTCAGCGCTGGGCTGGAAGGCCACGTCGGACGCGACCACCGCCACGAACGGTCGCACGATCATCGGCGGCAGCGTCCGCGTGCGCGGCGCGAGATCATCGAGCCGACCGAGCACGCGTCCAGCGGTCAGATCCAGCGCGAGTTCTTCCAGCGTCTCACGGACCGCCGTCGCCTCGAGCGAGACATCGACCGGCTCATAGCGACCGCCGGGCAACGCGACATGCCCGCTCCACGGATCGCGCGCCAACTCAGCCCGTTTGATGAACAACAGTTCAGGACCATCGACCACGCGCAGCACGGCCGCTACGGCGGCGCGGCGCGCGTCAGGCCACGGCGCGGCCTCCTCCGGCGTGCGCGACGTCAGCCGGTCGCAGAACCGCGCAATGTCGGCATGCGCGAGTGCCGCACGCACATCCGCAGGCCCATCCACGCGTTCCGCGTCGTGCGAGGAATGCAATCGCGTGCGCTCCCAGACGATGTCGGCGGTAGCCGTGGCCCGGTGCGTCAGTCGGCCACCGCGCCGCCTGAGGCCACCCAATCGCGGAACCCGCCAGCCATCGACGCGACGTGCGTGTAGCCCATCTCGCCCAGCGTCAGCGCCGCGAGCGCAGAGCGATTACCGCTCGCGCACATCAGCACCACTTCGGCCTCGCGCGGGACGCGAGCCTCAATCTGGGACTCCAGCACACCGCGGCCGATGTAGACGGCGGGAGTCGCGTGGCCGAGGTTCCACTCGTTCTGCTCGCGAATGTCGATGAGGACGATCGCATCACCACGGGCGATCCGGTCCTGAACTTCACGCGCCGTGACTTCGGCGACGGCGGCTTTGGCGTCGGCGATCAGTTGCTGAGCAGTCTTCATGGCAATGCACTCGTGAGAGAAGGTAGATGGTGCTGGCACGACCCGCGGTGTCACGCCGGCCCGTCGTCATGCACCCGCAGTGTTTGTGTCGCCGTATCGAGAGAGGCGAGCGCGCCGAGCGGCAACGTCCACTGGTCTTCGATATGTCCCATCGGGATACCCATCAAGGCCGGCACCTGCAACCGGTTCACACACCCGCGCAGCACGGCTTCCAGCGATTGCGCGCCGTCGTCGGTCTGCTCATCGCAGTGCGTGCACTGTCCGAAGGCGAATCCGACGCAGCCATCAAACGCGCCCGCCTGCACGAGCTGATTCAGCATGCGATCGACGCGATACGTGGCCTCGTTGATATCCTCGAGCACGATGATCGCCCCGCGGAAATCTATCGCCCACGGCGTGCCGCAGAGCGAGGCGACCAGTGCCAGGTTCCCCCCCATCAGGCGCCCTGTGGCCGCTCCCCCCCGGAGCACAGCGCTCCCCACCGCCCAGCCCGCGCTGTCGCCACCCGCGCTATCGCCACCCGCGCTATCGCCACCCGCGCTATCGCCACCCGCGCTATCGTCGCCCGCCGCGACCGCACGCACCAGCGAGTTTTTCGAGAACGGGGATAGCACACCGCGCGCCACCGGGCCGTGGAAACTCACCACTCCGGCGCGTTGCCACGCCGCGTGCAGCGCGGTGATGTCGGAGTAGCCGATCAGCGGCTTGGGGCGGGCGCGCACCGCGTCGAGATCGACGGCCGGCAGGAGGCGCGCCGCGCCATACCCGCCGCGGAGGCACCAGATGCCGTCGATGGACGGATCCGCGATGGCCGCCGACAGGTCCGCGGCGCGCTGCTCGTCGCGCCCCGCAAAAAATCCATCGCGCGCCAAGGCATGCTCCCCAACCGTCGGCTCCCAACCGAGGGCCCGGGCGTTCTCGACGGCGCGCTCCAGGTCGGCGTGGCTCCGGAGCGGACCGGACGGCGCGATCAGCGCCACGCGCGCACCGGCCCCGAGCCGCGGCGGGCGTTTCAGTGCCAAGGAGGGAGTAGCAGCCATCCCGCAACGTATGCATTGCGTACCAGCCCCGCCACGCCCGTGCAACAGCGTTCCGCGTCGTGCCGCGCGCGCGCACTGAACCCGCCATCTTTCCGCCGTGACCAATCTCGACTTCCCTCTGACGGCCATCGGTGCGGCGGCCGCGTGGTGGCTCCCCAACGCCCTGCTGTGGCGACGGCTGCGGGCCACGCCGTCGCTGGATCATTTCTCGGCCACGCCACCGGCGGCCGACGGCTCCGCCCGCGTCTCCATCATTCTGCCCGCACGTAACGAGGCCGCGCACATCACGGCGTGCGTGCAGGCGATGGCGCGATCGACGTGGCCGAACCTCGAACTGATCGTGATTGACGATCACTCCACCGACGGCACCGGCGATCTGGCGCGCGCCGCAGCGGCGGGGCTGGACTGGGTGCATGTCATTTCGGCCCCCGATCTCCCGCCGGGATGGTTCGGGAAGCAGTGGGCCTGCGAGGTGGGTGCGACGCACGCGACCGGTTCCTTACTGCTGTTCACCGATGCCGACACGCGCCACGCGCCGGATCTGGTGACCCGACTCGTCGCGGCACGAACGGCGCGAGGCGCGGAACTCATGTCGGTGGCCGGTCGCCAGGACATGCTCACCGTCTGGGAGCAGGCCGTGCAGCCGTCGGTGTTCTCACTCATCCTGCTGCGCTACGGCGGCGGCGAGGCGCTGGAGCAGGCACGCCGCGCCGCGGATGTGGTCGCGAACGGCCAGTGCTTCATGCTCTCGCGCGACGGTTACGATGCGATCGGGCGTCACGCCTCAGTGAAATCGTTCGTCGCCGAAGATCTCATGATGGCCCAAGCCGTGTGGCGCTCCGGTCGCCGCGTCTCCATGGCGCTGGGGATCCGGCAACTGCGGACGCGGATGTACGACGGCCTGTCGTCGCTGATGCGCGGATGGGGCAAGAACGTGTACGCCGGCGGCCGCTTTGCAATGCGCGGGGGCGCGACGGGACGGGCGCTCTACCCGTTCCTGCTGATGCTCTTCCCGTTGGCGCTACTCGTGCCGTTCGTTGTGCTCGCAGGCGGCGCGTTGATGGGTCTCGCGGGCGCCACGGCGATGCTCCCGTGGCTCGTGTGGGGTGCCGTAGCCAGCGCCGGCGTGCTGACGACGTTCGCCGTCGCCAACCGGCTCAACGGCGATCCGGTGCATCGCGCGCTGTTAGCCCCACTCGGCGCGGCCGTGCTGCTCGCCATCTGCGCCCAGGCAGTGGTACGCGGCCGCAATGTGGAGTGGAAAGGCCGCGATTATCTCGCGGAATAGCAGCGTCGAGGTGTAGCGCACCGTGTTCCACGGCCGCCCGACGCGCGGCCGCGGAACACGGTGACCGTCATGCCGAGCGCGCGGTCAGTGTCGCGGCGCGCGCGAGGTAGGCGTCGCGCAGACGCATCGTGATGGGACCGGGGACGCCGTCGGCGATGACCTGTCCGTCCACCCGCGTGACCGGCAACACGAAGCTCGTGGCGCTCGTGATCAAGCACTCCTCGGCCTGCCGCACCTCGTTCAGCGTGAAGGCGCGCTCGACCGTCGGGATCCCCGCCTGCGCCGCCAGTTCCAGCACGACATCGCGCGTGATGCCCGCCAGGATGTCATGCGACAACGGACGCGTGAGGAGCGTCCCATGCTGGACGATCCACGCCGTGCTCGATCCGCCTTCGGTGACCACGCCGTCCTCGTGCATGAGGGCCTCGTACGCGCCCGCCGCCTTCGCGGCCTGCTTCGCCAGCACCTGCGCCAGCATCGCGACGCTCTTGATATCGCGACGCGCCCACCGAATATCGGCCACGGTATGCAGCGCGATACCGTGCGCATGCGGATCGCCGCTGAGCGCCTTCTTCCGCGCGTAGGCGAAGCAGGTGGGGGTCACGCTCGCCGGAAAGGCGAAATCGCGTTCGGCCACACCGCGCGTGACCTGCAGGTACACCAACCCTTCGTCAATCCCGTTCTGATCGACCAGCGATTGCATCAACGCCACCCACTCGGCCGCCGAGTGCGTCGACGGAATGGCGATGGCGGCGAGCGAGCGCTCCAGCCGGACGAGATGCCGGTCGGCGTCGAGGAGGCGCCCGCCGAAGACCGCGGCCACCTCGTAGACGCCGTCGCCGAAGAGCAACCCGCGATCGAAGATCGAGACCTGCGCCTGCGCCTCGGGCACGAACTGCCCGTTCAGCCAGCATATCGCCATGATCAGTCCGAGAAGGTGGATCGAGAAGGGGGCAACGATGTGGACACGGGCGCCGGCAGACTCGCGCCGCACGCACGGCCACCACAGACCGCCCACGCACGGTGACCGGCCCACGGTGGTAGGTAGCGACTTGGGCGGCGTGCCGCAATTTCGCCCAGCGCGCGATGAAACGGTGACGAGGTTGGCAGCGGCCACGCGCATCATGGCGTCGTGCTCACTCTCCGCGCTGCCGCGGGCCTGCTGGCCCGCTCCGACTCGCTCCTCGCCCTGCGCGATATCGCGCAGATCATCGGCTTTGCCAATAGCCGTCCGCTCCCCGCGCACGCACGACGTGAGCTTGGGATCGACGCGCTGGTCACCAACGCTGAACTCGCCGCCGGCGACGGCCGACGCCGCTGCCTGTCGGCCGAACTGGCGCCCTCAGACACCCTAGGGTCGGCACGCGATGCGCGCGAGCTCACTCGGCAGCTGTGCGTCACCCTCGCCACCCGCGCCCCGGCCCGCGACTGGTGCGTGCTCACGCTCGATGCGACCCGCACCACGTTGTGCCTGGCCACCGTCGCGGCCCACACCCACGGCCCGCGCGTCACCGCGCTCCGCGTTGACCGCACCCGCGTCGTCGATTCCGATGCCGACACGCTCCGCGCGCTCGCCGCCATCACCGAGCAGGAACCCGCCCTCCGCCACGCGCGCTTCTCCGATATCCTCGGTCGCGATGCCCTGAGCGCACGGTTCTATCGCGCCCTCGAGCAGTGCGTCTCGCATCTCGCCGAATCCGCCCGCGGCCCAGGCACCGCGGCCGAACGACACGAACTCGCCCTCCTCACGACATCACGCTGCCTCTTCCTTTCGTTTCTCGAAGCCAAGGGCTGGCTCGACCACGATCATCAATTCCTGCTCCGCCGCACCACCGACTGTCTTGAAACGGGAGGTCGCATTCATGAGCGATTCCTCAAACCGCTCTTCTTCGGCACGCTCAACACACCGCACACGCAACGCGCCCCCGCAGCCCGCTCGTTCGGCGAGATCCCGTTTCTCAACGGCGGCCTGTTCTCACCCACCGCGCTTGAAGGCACACGACGCGCACTGCGCTTTACCGACGACGCACTCGTCGCCCTGCTGGGCGGCCTGCTCGATCGCTATCGCTTCACCGCGCACGAAGAGTCCACGCAATGGTCGGAAGCCGCCATCGACCCGGAAATGCTCGGGCGCGCCTTCGAATCGCTCATGTCGCGCGACGAACGCCATCGCTCGGGCAGTTACTACACGCCGCCGGCACTGGTTGAGACGGTCGTGCACGATGCGCTGCACGCCGTACTCCCCGACCTCCCCGCCGACGCCTTCACCCGACGCGAGGGACCGCTTCACCTGCCGACACGCACGCGCGACGCACTCACGCAGCTGCGCCTCCTCGACCCCGCGTGCGGATCGGGCGCGTTTTTGGTGCATGCGCTGGAATCACTGGCATCACTGCAGGCGCGCGCCGGCGATGAGCAACCCACGCACCTGATCCGACGCGCGATCCTGGCGCGCAGCATTTTCGGCGTCGACCGCAATCCCATGGCGGTGTGGCTCTGCGAACTGCGCCTCTGGCTCTCCATCGTGATCGAGTGCCCGGAGACCCGGATCCGACAGGTGCCGCCGCTCCCGAATCTCGATCATCACATCCGCCTCGGCGACACGCTCGCGGGGGGTACGTTCCGCTACGCGCCACCATCCGCGCGACGGCTCACGGCGCTACGCGAGCGCTACACCCGAGCCACCGGTGTCCGAAAGCACACCTTGGCCGCCGCACTCGACCGCGAAGAGCGCACACGCGCGTTAGCCGAATGCCAACGCACGCGCGACAGCATCTACCAGGAGCGCGCCGCACTCGTGGAAGCGCTGCGAGCCCGTGACCTCTTCGGCCAACGCCGCACACGCACCCGCGCCGACACGCTCCGACTCGCCGCCCTCAAACAACGAATCCGCGAACTCGATACGCACGCCCGACGACTCGCCCTCGGCGGCGCACTCCCGTTCCGGTTCGCCGCACACTTCGCCGACGTGGCCGCCAGCGGAGGCTTCGATCTGGTCATCGGGAACCCGCCGTGGGTGCGGCCGCACGCGGTACCACTCGCGGAACGCACACGGCTCCGCCAGGAGTTCCGCACCATCCGTCACGCCGCGTGGCGCACCGGCGCACGACGCGCCGGCGCGGGCGCGGGGTTCGCCGCGCAAGCGGATCTCGCCGCCGCCTTCGTCGAACGCAGTGCACAACTCCTCGCCGTGCATGGCGTGGTCGCACTCCTGCTCCCAGCCAAACTCTGGCGCGCCCTCGCCGGCGGTGGCGTCCGCGAATGGCTGGCCGCTCACACCAACGTCCTCACGGTTCGCGACTGGACCGATTCGCCGTCTCTCTTCGACGCCGCCGTCTATCCGTCACTGATGGTCGCCGCCCGACGCGCCGACCAATCACCCCCCTCGCCGACTCCCATCGATGTGTCCATCGCCCACACGGCGGGCTCCACGCATTTCCCGGTCGCACGCGCATCGCTCAGCCTCGGCGCCGACCCGGCCGCACCCTGGCTGCTCCTCCCACCGCGCGTCCACGCCGCCTTCGAGTACCTCCGCACCGCCGGACCCGCACTCGGCGATTCGCCACTCGGACGCCCGCTCCTCGGCGTCAAATGCGGATGCAACGCCGCGTTCCTCGTGCACGCCGTCGAACACGAAGACGACACCGCCACGGTGTTCGCCGACGGTCGTCGCGCCGTCATCGAACGACGGCTACTGCGCCCAGCCCTGCGCGGCGACGCCGTCCACCCCCTGCGCACGCGGCCCGCACGCGAGCCCGCACGCGAGCCCGCACGCGAGCCCGCGTCGACGAGTACCACGACATCGCGCACAAAACGCACGTCACTACGCTCGTCCCTACGCACAACAACATGCAAGACATCAGGCAGGACGCCGCACAATGACACGCCCGACGACGGCGCGCTTCGCATCATTTGGACGCACGATACCGACGGGGCCCCACTGCGCACGCTGCCGCCCGCGACCGCGCGCTGGATGGCGCACTGGCGCCCGCAGCTCGAGCGACGCCGCGATGCCCGCGCACGACAGCCGTGGTGGACCCTCTTTCGCACCGACGCCGCCCGTCATGAATCGCCACGACTCGTCTGGGCGGACATCGCGCGCGCCCTCCGCCCGCGCGTGCTCGAACCCGGAGACCCCACCGTCCCGCTCAACTCCTGCTACGTGCTGCGCACCGCCTCGCTCGACGATGCGTGGGCGCTCCACGCGCTGCTGGCGTCCCCGCTCGCGGCCGCATGGTTCGAGACGTTGGCCGAACCCGCACGCGGCGGATTCCGACGCTACATGGGCTGGACCGTCGCCACGCTGCCCGTTCCGGCCGACTGGCCGCACGTCCGCGCGCGGCTGGCCGCCTTCGCCCGCGCCTGCGCACACGACAACACTGCGCCGCACCCCGCCGAGTCCCTCGCCGTCATCGCGGAGGCATACGGCCTGTCGGCGCGACGCCTCGCGCCCCTCGTGGACTGGCATGCGCGCGACGCCGAGTCGCAGCAGGACCGCCCGACGCGCGACACCGCGGCGTCTCCCATCGCCATGACTCCCCCGGAGCGGCCGTATTCGCTGCCGCACACGGTGCCACATTCGCTCCATCCCCTTCCCACAGGCGCCGACCATGGATGACATCAGCGATTCGGCATATACGCATTACACAGTTCCGCCCGACGTCGTACGGGCGGCGATCGCCCGCGCGGTCGTGGGCGCGCGCACGGCAACAACGCGGGATAACGTCATGCTCGGCAGCATTACGCTCTTACCGCATCAACGCGATGCCGTCGCGCGCATCCGCCTGGCCCTCGCGGATCTCGGTGTAGCGTTGCTCGCCGACGATGTCGGGCTGGGCAAGACCTTCGTCGCACTCGCCCTCGCGCGGGAGTACCAGTCGGTGCGCATCATCGCGCCCGCCGCCCTGCTGCCCATGTGGCGCACCGCCATCGCCCGAGCGCAGGGACGCGTCGAACAGCTCGTGTCGCTCCAGCGGTTCTCACGATCACAGCCACCGCTCCGACCATCGCCGTCTCGAGGAACGGCAGCATCTGCTTCCGTATCTGCGTCCGTATCTGCTTCAGCTTCAGCATCCGCGTCAGCATCCGCGTCAGCATCCGCGTCAGCATCAACGGCGCCGCCGCGCGCGCTGGTCATCATCGACGAAGCGCACCACGTCCGCACGCCCTCCACCAAGCGGTATCGGGCAGTGGCCGAGTACGTGGCAGGCAGCGACGTGCTGCTGATGAGCGCGACGCCCGTGCATAACGCGTCCGACGATCTGCGCGCGCTGCTGGCGCTCGCGCTCGGCGTACGGGCCCAGCGTCTCACCCCCGCGCTGCTCGCGCGCGTGGTGGTGCGCCGCACACACGAGGGCGCGCGTCCGCAGCTGTGCGAGCAGCCCCCCATTCGTCTGCGTCACGACGCGTCACTGCTTGATGCGATCCTCGCGCTTCCCGCGCCCTTACCGGCGCGGGATGGGGCGGTAGCGGGCGCGCTCGTACGACTGGGGCTGCTGCGGGCGTGGTGTTCCAGCAACGCCGCGCTGGCCGCCACGCTGCAACGCCGACTGCTCCGCGGCGAGGCGCTGCGTCAGGCGCTGCTGGCCGGCCGTCATCCCAGTGGCGCCGAGCTACGCAGTTGGTTGGTGGGCGAGCATGAGGTACAGCTGGCATTTCCTGAATTGCTCGCCCCGGAGACGCCCGACAGTGAGTCGTTGCTGGATGTCCTCGAGCGCCATCTCGAGGCCGTGCGCGATGTCGCGGCCAGCGTGCGCAGCGACCCCTCCGCCGACACCGCGCGCGCGAACGCCCTGCGCGACATCATCCGTGCACACCCCGAGACGCCGGTGGTCGCATTCTCGCAGTACGCGGAGACCGTGCGATGCGTCGGCCGAGCGCTGTCCGACATCGCGGGCGTAGGGGTACTGACCGGACCGCGCGCGTGGATTGCCAGCGGTCGTATTTCGCGACAGGAAGCGCTGGAGGCATTCGCGCCTGATGCGCACGGCCGTCCCCCACCGCCGCCGCATCAGCGCATTCGTCTGCTCATCACCACCGACCTGCTGGCGGAAGGCGTGAACCTGCAGGATGCCGGCGTGGTCGTGCATCTCGATCTCCCGTGGACCGACGCGCTGCGTCGCCAGCGCGTCGGGCGCTGTCTGCGTGTCGGCTCGCCGCACGCGAGCGTCGTGGTTTATCGCGTAGAGCCGCCCGTCGGCGCCGAGGCGGCACTGCGCTTGTATGCTCGCTTGCGTCGCAAAGCCGCATGCGCAGATCGACTGGTGGGTCGTGCGGATGCCACATCGCGTCACACCACGTCGCATCGCGAGGTATCGCATCGCGAGGTATCGCATCGCGAGGTATCGCATCGCGAGGTATCGCATCGCGCCGTATCGCATCGCGCCGTATCGCGTCACGTCGCGACACGCATGAGCGCGGCCGACTGCGCGAGTGCACTGCGCGCGATTCTGCTGCAGTGGGAATCCGACGACGCCCGTCCACTGCCGATCTCCGACTACGCACCACCTCACGCGCCGATTGTGTCCAGTCACTCTTGTGGTACGGTGGGATTCCTCGCACTGGTGCGCCTCGCCGACGATCGGGTCACGCTCGTCGGCGGCCGTCGTGTGCGTGGGCCCGCAGGGCGCACCGTCGTCCGCTTATCCGCGTCACCGCGACGCCTGCTGCCGCTCCTGCGTGCGGCCATGCACCCTGCGGCCATGCGCCCTGCGGCCATGCACCCTGCGGCCATGCGCCCTGCGGCCATGCGCCCTGCGGCGATGCGCCCTGCCGCGATGCGCCCTTCGTCGCACCGATCGTCGGCGGCGTCCGGTTCGTCGCTCTCCTGGTCCCGTATTCATCGGGCGCTCCACCGCTGGATGCATCGTGAGCGGCTGCACCGCGACACGGGGATAGGCACGGATGCGGAATCATCAGTCCAGCAAGAGGCTCGCCGACGGGTGACCGAGGCCGTCGCGCGCTGTCCACCGTTGCAGCGCGTTGGTGTCCGCGACGCCGTGCGCCGCACGCTGGCCATGATTGTCCGTATCCGCGGGCGCGCCGCCGAGGGCGCCCTGCGCGAGTGGATGTCCGCGCGGGAGCGGCATCCACTCCCAGAGTGGCTGGCGGGCTGGCTCGCCGTCCCATTGCTCGCGGCAGAGTGGGGTGACGCCCCTGAGGCCGCGGATGCGGACGGCGCAACGTGCTTGGCAACGTCCGTGGCAACGTCCTTGGCAACGTCCTTCGCAACGTCCTTTGCAACGTCTGTGGCGGCGGATGGCCGCACGGGACTCGGCGCAACCGAGGCGATCCTGCGGCTGTACAAGGCCGACGGACGCATGCAGGCGGCTAGTTTGCAGACATGTCACGACTCGCCATCCTCTTCGACCTCGACGGCACGCTGATCGACTCCATCGATCTGCTGCTGCAAAGCATGGAAGCCGCCTTCGCGGACCATCCCCGTCGTCCCACGCGCGCGCAGTGGGTCGCGGGGATCGGCACGCCCTTGCGCACGCAGTTGGGCGAGTGGTGCGACCATCCCGAGGACGTCAATGGGCTCGTGGATCGATATCGCACGTATCAGGATGCGCATCTCGAGCAGATGACCACGATGTATCCCGACGTGGCGGAGACGATCGCGTGGGCGCGCGCGGCCGGTCACGCCATTGGGCTCGTGACCAGCAAGGGTCGCATCATGACCGGTCGCTCATTGCGGCACGTCGGCCTGCACGAGGCCTTCGATGCGATCGTGACCTACGAGGAGACCGCGCGCCACAAGCCGATGCCGGACCCGGTGCTGCTGGCGCTCGAGCGGCTGGGCATCGCGGCGGAGCGGGCCATCTTCGTCGGCGACTCGCCGCACGACATGGGGTCGGGGCGAGCCGCCGGTGTGCGGACGGCGGCGGCTCAGTGGGGCCCGTTCTCCCGCGACGAACTGGCGCCGTCGACACCCACGTACTGGCTCACGCGCATGGCGGAGCTGACCGACGTCATCACCGAGTTTGATCGCACCGACTGATCACACCGACTGATCACACCGCCACCATCGGACTCAGGCGGCGGCAAGCTCCTCGATGGCTGCCGCCAACGCGAAATCTTTCGCCGTAATGCCGCCGACATCATGCGTGCTCAGCATGAATTGCACTTTGGTGTAGCGGATATCGACATCCGGATGATGCCCCATCGTTTCCGCGCGTTCCGCGACCGTCGTCAGGAACGCGATGCCATGCGGGAATGACGCGAAGTGATAGCTCTTCGTGAGCACGTTCCCTTTGCGTGACCAGCCGGGCAGCGCGCCCAGTCCGCGCTGGATCTCGATATCGGAGAGTGGTGACATAGCGTTGAGGTTATGCCGGTCCGGCGGTCGAGACAATCCGGACGGCGGCATTTTTCCCGAACGGGAATACCGCATACGACCGGCCTCATTCGGCGTTGTGTCCGACCACGGCAGCCCCGAGCGGCCCCGCGACCATTCTCCCGCAGGGGCGTCGCGACCGCGTCGCCCCCGCGCGATGCGGCCGCGCGTCGTGTGGATCAGCGCGGAACACCGCTGGCGGCCGCGCTCAACGCCATCCGTTGCACGAACCAGATCGTCCCGAGTCCCGCAGCCGTCCAGGACATAGCGCGCGGCCACACCGTCTGGGAGCGGGTCCACCAGCCTGGCCCTGCGCTGCGTGCCACGACGCCAATCACCAGCAGCGCACCAAGGAACACCGCCTGCCCGAGCTCAATCCCGACATTGAAGCCCACCAGACTGGCGAATCGGGTTCGGCCGCTCACGCCCATGTCGGACAGCGCGGAGGCGAAGCCCAACCCGTGTAGCAGGCCGCAGGCGAACACCACCGCCATACGCCGCCACCGCACGACGGCGTGCCCCTCGCGCAGGTTGAGCAGCGCCATCAGCACAATGCTCGCCGCGATCAACGGTTCAACCGTGGCCGCAGGCACCCGCACGATGCCCAGCAGCGACAACGACAACGTGAGGCTGTGCGCGACGGTGAAGCTGGTGAGGACGCCCAACCAATACCGCCATCCGGCCGCCGCCACGATGATGGTGAGCAAAAACAGCAGATGGTCGGTTCCCCCGAGGATATGCGTGACGCCGAGGCGCGTATAGTCGCCCAGCACCTCCCAGGGTCCCCGGAAGAATCGGTGCGTGCGGCGCGCCGGCGTTAGCACGATGGCTTCGGCATCGGGGCCGCGCGTGGCTTTGAGCGTGAGTTGGCGCTCGTTCGCCGCCGTGCCGAATGCGTCGGCCTCCATCCGCAGCGCCTCGGGCGCTGCGTCGAAGGTGGACTTCATGAGCACCAGCACATGCGTGCTGCCGGCCAGCGACGTTGAATCACGCTCGTCCGGCTCGACCATGGGCATCACGAGGTCAAGTCGCCCCTCGCGCGTCGCATTGAAGAACCGCACGCGACGCCCGAGCTGCGCCTGTAGCGCGACCAGATGCGCCGTCAGCTCGACCTGTGAGAGACGGCCGTCACCGTTGTCGTCCACGCCGCGAAACGCCGAGACGGGGAGCGAGAGCGCGGCGAACACCGAGGGACCGAGCAGGTTGAGCGTGCCTTGCTGCGCCGGCATCATATGCGCGAGCGCGCTGGAGGCGAGGAGCGTCCCCCCCAGCGCGATGGGCCCGACCACGCGCCGCACCAGGCGCAACAGATGGCGGCGCCGCCCCGCGATCACGGCGGCGGGGGCGGACCGCCAGCGCCACCGAGGCGCGTGCCCTTGATGCAGCGCTGGATGTAGGGGTACGTGTCGGTGATGTAGTAGTGATAAATGCCGTTCGGAAATTCCGGCGTCACGCCTACGCGTCCGTTGCAATCGTCCAGGTCACCCGAGCCGGCCACGTACTGATAGTCCTGCTGGAAGGTGCCCATCGGAAAGATGGTAACCGACGGACGGCCCGCGTCCGGCGTCGGCTTTTTCTGCCAGCTGCCGCGCATAACCTTGATGGCCGAGGCCGCGCTGTTGGCATCGGTGTAGCCGAAGCGGGCGTAGATCGGGAACCCATCGGCCGCCCATCCCACCAGCGTCATGGCCTGCCCCTTGTTGGCCCTGCTGATGACGCCTTCGGGCATGCCGTGATAGTGGTACGCCCCATCGGGCTGGACATGCGCATTGCTTTCGTCCGTCCCGAAGGTGAACGCGCCCCCCAGCGCTTCGATGCGCCACGGATCCTGTCCGGCGACCGCCACGCACCCGCCACCCGGCGCGGTGGAGGTGGCGTTCGACGTGCAGGTGCCGGCAGTGCCCGGGTCGAGCTTCACGCTATTAATGGCGTAGCCGATGGGCTGCTGACCCGCGCCAGTCGCCGTGCCGGTGTTCACGGGATTGAGCGTGAACGTCGCGGCAATCGTCTGCACGCCAACGGGCGTCGCGAAGTTACCGCCAGTGACCGAATGGTCGGGGATGCCGTTGCCGGACAGACTGCGCACGACGCCGCTGCAGCTCCACGTGGAGGTGCTGTTCGCATTCACCTTGGGGCTGCTGTTGAAGCCCGTGTACGTCAGCGTGCAGCCCACCGCCGAGGTCAGCCCCGTGGCGGTGGTCTTGGGCGTCACCGACACCGTCGACGACGACGGGCTTGAACCGGCCGAATTCGTGGCCACCACGCCGCACGTGTAGGCGGTGCCGTTGGTCAGGCTGGTCACCGTCACCGGACTGCCGGTCGCGGTGCCCGTGCGTCCGCCGCCGCTGGAGGTGCAGGTGGCGGTGTACGCCGTAATGGCGGCCCCACCGGTGCTGGCCGGCGCGGTGAACGCGAGACTGGCGCTCGCGTCACCGGCGGTTGCGACCACGTTGGTCGGCGCGCCCGGGACTTGGATCGTCGGCGTCGTCGGCGTCTTCGTATCGCCGCCCCCGCTACAGGCGAGCATGCCGATACCGACCACCCCGAGCTCTACGATCTGCGCGAAACGATTCCCTCTCAATGCCGCATCCCCATCGTGAGCAGTGGATCTCGAGACCAGCCATACGACCGACGTCGAATACGGTAGTCGGGACGGCCCGTAAATCCGAGGGCCGAGGCACCTTCACATCCGTCCGCATCAGACGCGGGGGAGAGCGGGCCGTTAATATCGCGACCGTTCGCCGCATGGAATGGATCGCCGCGCCAGATTGTCTGAGGTGGGTGCATCCCGAGGACGCCTGTGACCAGCGACGTGATGGGGCCAGACCCGTCAGACCAGACTCTCATCGCGCGGGCCCGATTGGGCGACGCGCTGGCGTTTCGTGCGCTGGTGCAGCGCTTCGAACCCATGATCGCGTCGGTGATCATCGGTATGCTGGGCGCCGGCGATGAGGCGGACGACGTGGGTCAGGAGACCTTCATCCGGTTTCATGCGGCCCTCCACCAGTTTCGCGGGGATGCGGCGGTGAGCACGTATCTGCGCCGGATCGCCATGAATCTCTCGCTGAACGCCCTCACGCGGCGCAAACGCGCGGTGCGGCGCCTGGTGAGTCGCGATGCCTCCTCCACACCACTCAATGAGCCCGTGGTGGACGCCATCGATCTGGAGCACGCCGAGCGTCACGCGCAGGTGCATCACGCCGTCGCGCAGTTGGGGGAGAAGCAGCGCGCGGTGGTCGTCTTGCGGGTCCTCGAAGGTCTCTCCACCAACGAAACCGCCGCGGCGCTGCAGCTGCCCGCCGGCACGGTCATGAGCCGCCTCGCGCGGGGCATGGTCGACCTGAAGCGCCTGTTGGCGCCCTACATGCAGGGAGCATCCAATGCCTCGTGACACCGACGGATCATTCGACCAGTCGTTCGGGGAGTTGTTCGACGACGCGGCACGTGAGCGGCTGGAGGCGGACGTCGCGCACTATCGCGCCCAGGTGCGCCCCGTCGCCTTCGACGCCGGGTTCGCCGACCGCGTGATGGCACGATTGGCCGCGGCCGCGCGCGTGGCCCCGCCATCGTTGGCCGACGGGCTGCAGGGGGTGTTTCTCCGCGTCATCCCGTTCGCGGCCGCCGCCGCACTGATCCTCGGCGCCATGAACCTCCGCAACACCAGCGCGTCCCAGCAGCCGTTGCTGGATCGCCTGCTGGGACTCCCGACGGCCACCGTGGCCTCGGCCGACGCACTCGATGGTGATCTCAGCCAGTGGGGGCAATAGCCATGCAGCTCGAACGCAAATCCGCCGCCATCCTCGGCGCGACGCTCCTGGTCGGCATCGTGCTCGGCCTGGTCGGCCAAGGGGAATTCCAGCGCGCGCGAATGACCCGCGGCGCGGGGGGGCGTCCGCCCCGATTTGTCGCGCAGATGTCCGACGTGCTGCAACTGCGTGCCGACCAACAGGCCAGCGTACAGCCGGTCCTCGAGGCAACAGCAGAGCATAATCAGCGCATCATCGATGCAGCACGCGCACAGTTACGCACGATTGTGGATTCGATGGCAATAACGCTGGCCCCGCTGCTGGACGAGACTCAGCGGCAGCGGCTCGCGCAGCGCATCCGCGAACTGCCCGATCCCTTCCGTCCTGGTGGCCCACCGGGTGGCCCGCCGGGTGGCCCGCCGAGTGGCCCGCCGCCGGGTGGCCCGCCGCCGGGTGGCCCGCCGCGCTGATCACCACGGCAGCGGCCCCCACTAGCTAGCCCGCCTGTTTTCGGTTTTTATTCGGTAGACTCTCAGCCCCCGTCTACCAACCCATGACCGCCCTCGCCCTTCCGTACCCGCACCTCCCCGCACACGCGACGGGCATCGCCACGGCCCCCGCGCTCGTGCCGGATACCGTGGCCGACCTCGCCGAAGGGACGTCGTCTCCACCGGGAATGGCGTCGCTCCGCGCCCGATTGCAGGCGGTGGTCGCCGGGGGGCGAGCTGCGGGCAGTCCGTGGCCCACGGGCATTGCCCCGCTGGATGCCGCGATGGGTGGTGGCATTCCCCGCGGGCGGATCACGGAGATGGTCGGTGCGCTGGCCTCCGGCAAGACCGCCCTGCTCCGTCAGGTCGTCGCGCGAGTCCTGCGCACCGGCGGCTGGGTGGCGTGGATTGATGCGGGGCGCACACTGGCCCCGGCCCCCTTCGCAGGGTTGGGCGACCGGCTCGTCATGGTGCGCCCGCGCGATAGTCGTCGCAGCGCTTGGTGCGCCGACCTGCTGCTGCGCAGCGGCGTCTTCGCCCTCGTCGTGCTCGACGGCGCGCCACCACTCTCGCGCGTACACGGGGTGCGTCTGGCCCAACTCGCGCGCGAACGCGACGCAGCGTGTGTCGTGCTCACCACCACCGACGCCCCGCCCAGCCGTGTCAGCGGCGCCATCCGGCTCCGCCTCGAACCGTGCGCCCATCGCCACCCACAGGCCGATGCGCGTACCGCACCCCCTCGTAGCGCACGACGTCGTGGCGCACCGCCGTCTGCCGCACCGCCGTATGGCGCACCGCCCGGCGTACACGAGGCGGCCGGCACGCCGAGAGACGGCACGCCGAGAGACGGCACGCCGAGAGACGGCACGCCGAGAGACGGCACGCCGAGAGACGGCACGCCGAG
>CALQGY020000061.1 GCA_943330235.2 Candidatus Kuenenia stuttgartensis | reverse complement strand
TGTACGAAAACATGTCGTGCGTCGGCAGCTGACGGTTCTCCACCATCCATCGCCCGACCGCGATGTGCCAGTACGAGTCGGGATCCGCCAGCACGGACGACCACATGGTGCCGGCGACGAACACGACCAACGCCAGGATCAGCGGCCATGACACTAAAGGGCGCGATGATGGCTCGGTCAGATCATCGCTCGAGTTCGTAACCGCGCGGCGTAGGACATTCATCGGGATATTCTGGGGCATCGAACCCGTCTGGGCAATTGCCGGAGTGCCATTCGTGCCCGTTGTCGCTGAGGGTAACGGGGGCGATACTTCACAATGCCTGTCATTGGAACTGATCGCCACGACGATGCGCTGCGGCTCACAGACGTCACCAAGCGCTACGCCCACCATGTCGCGGTACGCGCCCTGTCGTTGCGGGTGCCCCGCGGCACAGTCTTCGGTCTGCTCGGCCCCAACGGCGCCGGCAAGACCAGCACCATCCGGATGACCCTCAACATCATCGCGCCCGACGAGGGGCAGATTGAGGTGTTGGGACGCCCGTTCGACGATCCGGCCATCACCGACCGGCTCGGCTATCTCCCCGAGGAGCGCGGCCTCTATCGGAAGATGCGTGTACGCGATGTGCTGCGGTTCCTCGGCCGTTTGAAGAGCATGCCCAAGAAGGGGCTTGATGCCCAGATCGATTCCTGGCTGGAACGCTTTCAACTGCGTGGCGCCGGCGGTGAAGACTGGGGGGCGGCGCGGGTGGACGAGCTGTCGCGCGGCATGCAACAGAAGGTGCAGTTCATCGGGGCACTGCTGCACGATCCCGAACTCGTGGTGCTGGATGAGCCCTTCAGCGGGCTCGACCCGGTGAATTCCCAGGCGCTCAAGGACACCGTCACCGAACTCCGCCAGCGCGGCCGCACGGTCATCTTCTCCACGCACGTGATGGAGAACGCCGAACGCATGTGCGATGCCATTTGTATCATTTCCAACGGCGAGAAGGTGCTGGACGGCACCGTCTCTGAGGTGCGCAAGCAGCATGGGGCGCGCATTGCCGTCGTGGCATTTGACGGCTCACCGTCGCCGCAGGTGCTGACGGTGCTACACGACCCGTCGCTCGTGGTGCGCATCAACGACGGCAACCGGCTCATCGAAGCGGAGCTCGCGCCCGACGTGACCGCGCACGCGCTGCTGGCCGCCCTCGTGGGCGCCGGTGCGAACATTGAACGCTTCGAACTCGTGCGCCCGTCGCTGCATCGGATTTTTCTGGAGCGCGTCGGCGCGGCCGGTGTGGAAGTCGGACTCTCCGGCCACGGCTGACCGCCCTCTTTGGACCTCGTCATGGCACAGAGCAAACTCGATACGATCGTCGCGCGGGAATACTTGGAACGCGTCCGTTCCAAGTGGTTTCTCATCGCGACCCTGTTGGGCCCGATATTGATGGGACTCCTGATGATCCTCCCCGCCATCATGGCGCAGCGGGAGCGTCATCTCGAGTCCGGGGTGATTCGCATCATCGACAGCACCCCCGATTCCGTCGGCACGGTCATCGCGTCGATGCTGCGCGGCGGACTGATGGGCGACGCCAGCAAAGCCGATTATCTGCACGTGCCGCCCGGACGCGATGTCACGACGTCACTGGCACAGGCGACGCAGGCCGTGATATCCGGCAGGCTCCTCGGCTATCTCGAGATTGATCCCGCGTCGATGGATCAGGGCAAACTGCACTACGCGGGGCGCAACACCACGTCGCTGCTGGCCATGCAGCAACTGGAACGATCTGTCAATCGTGCCGTGTTGCAGAAGACGCTACAGCGCAACGGCCTTGATGCAGACCGCAGCGAAAGCGTCGCCGCCATGCAAGTGCGCGTAGAGACCGAGCGTCTGTCCAGCCGCGGTCGCGGTGGCTCCGGCACCATTGGTGTGATCTTCGCCATCGCGATCGCCATGACGCTGTACCTCACCATTTTCATTCACGGCTCGGCGGTGATGCGCGGCGTGCTGGAAGAAAAGCAAAGCCGCGTGGCCGAAGTGGTGCTGAGCAGTGTGCGCAGCGACACGTTATTGCTGGGCAAGGTTGTTGGCATTGGCGGCGTGGGCGTCACGCAGCTGATCACGTGGGTGGTGATCGCCACCGGCATGATGTACGTCCGCGAACCGCTGCTGGCGCGATTCGGCATTCAGTCGGCCGGCTTTAGCCTCCCGGAGATGAACCTCACGATGGGCATTGTCATCGTGCTGACGTTCCTGCTGGGCTTTCTGTTCTATGCGGCGTTATTCGCCATGGTGGGCGCCGTGGTGAGCACAGAACAGGATGCGCAGCAGGCGCAGATGCCGGTGGTGCTGCTCTTGGTGCTCACCATTAGCACCGTCCAGGGCATTCTCACCAATCCTGACGGCGGCATGGCGCGCGTGCTGACCATCATTCCGTTCTCCGCCCCCATCATTCTGCCGCTGCGGTTGTCGCTCACCCCGCTGGCCGATAGTGAAGTGGTGGCCTCGTTGGTTACGCTGGGGCTGTCTGCCATTGGCGCAACCTTCGTGGCCTCACGACTCTACCGGGTGGGCATTCTCATGTACGGGAAGCGACCGACGTTGCGTGAGGCGTGGCACTGGATGCGGGCGCGCTAAGGTCCGCATCGGCCGCCGGCGGGGGATCTCCGCGGAGCGTCGCCAGCAGCAAAACGGCAAAGACCACAACGGGTGCCACCTGTACATGCCACAGCGCGTGGACCATCAGCATGCCGTACGGCAAGAGCCACAACGTCAGCCATGCGAGCGCTTCACCGTCACGCAGCGCCGTGCGACGTGCGTGTGAAAGCACACCGCTGACCGCCAGCACCACCGCCGCACTGGGTGCGAGCAGGTCGTAGTTCATCCAATAGGGCGTTGTGAGCAGCGTGGCGCACGTCAAGGTGAGCGCGCGACGGGCGGTGTTGGTCGACCGCGTGAACACCCACCACACGCTGCCGGTGGCCACCAGCGCCGACAGGGCCTGCGCACTCCACGCGACGGCGTTCGACGCGCCGAGCATGCGCACGCTCGACAGCACGCTGCCCATCTGCACACCGTAGATGCTCAGCATGTCCGTGCCGGACGAGACCAGCTGACTCGGGCCCGTGGTGGCGCTCAGCCACAGCTGCCACGACGCCACACCAAAGACCGCGACCGATGCGACCACGAGCCCCAGCGTTCCCAGCAGGCAGGCCGCGAGCGCGCGCCATGCGCGTGCCGCCATCAGCGCGACGGGAACGAGCACGAACAGGTGCGGCTTGAACGACATGACCGCGAATAAGAGGCCGGCCGCCACTGGTGCCGTATCCAGTAGTAGCAGCCCGCCGATCACGCACGCGGTGAGCCATGCGCTGATCTGCCCCGCGTCGAAGCTGCTACCAAAGGCTGGGCTCAGTACCAGTAGCGTCAGCGGCCAGACCTTCCGACCCATGGCCGCGACGAGGGCCAGCAGGCCTCCCAGCTGAAAGCACAGGGCGCTCGCCAAGTACGGCAGCAGCGCGAACGTGCTGGAGACCAGCAGGAACGTGGGTGGATAGAGCCACGGACGCGCGTGGATGCGACGCGTGAGGATGTCGGCGAATAGGGTGTTCTGCAGCGCCGTGAACGACTCGACGTGGAACAGCGTCGCGAGTCCGCCAGAACGCAGCGCCGGGCCACTGGACCAGAAGACCAGATAATCGGGGAACAGGAATATCGGCTGGCCGCCCTGCTGTCGTGCCCAATGCAGCGCGACAAAGACCGCGACGCTGACCGCCGTCGCGGCGATCACGAGCCCGCGGAGCCCCCGCGCGTGACGCGCATCGGCGTTCACGCTACTTCACCAGCACCACAGACGTGATAGGTCCCACCATGTCGTCCCACGTAGATGCTACCCCCGGTGGATAGTTGATGGTGGTAAAATAGCCGGATATCGTGGTGGCGCTTTGCGCCGTCCAGACGAACGCACCGACGTACTTCACGTGGTAATCTTTCGCCCCACGCGCACCGCCCACCGTCACCGTGGTGATGGTGTAGCAGTCAGCGTATTCAAAGAGCAGATAGTAGTCATACTTGGAGCCGGACGATTTGCGCACCCGCAGGCGACCTTTATAGGTTGGCCCGCGATTGCAGCTCACCCCGTGAATGGTGACGGGCAATGCCACGGACGCCGTTTTCAAGGTGTTGACGTACGTGCTGCATTTACTGCTCGAATACGTGGAACTGCTGGAATAGCTGTAGCATGAAGAGTTCACGACGAGCGTATCCATCTGACTGGCCGCGGACTGATTCGTCTGCGTGGTCGTACTCGAACCACTTTGATTGGTGCCGCGATCGTAGATGGGCACGAGTATCGTTCCCACCGTACAGGTGGTGCTGCTGCTGCTGCCGCCACAGAGAATACCGCGCTGATTCTTCACCGTGGTGGTGTCGCCGAAGCCCGGCTTGGCATCGAGCGTACTGTCGGCGCCAAGTATACCTGATACGCAGGCGCCGGACGTGAGCGATGCGACCATCGACGCGGCGTTCCCAGATCCCGCCTGATTCACATCAACGTATCCGAAGGACGCGGCATTCGTGGTATTGACCGTATCCAGCCGCGTAAAGACAACCGCCGAGGCGGCGTTACGGAGCGCGATGACATTCGCCGCCGTTAACGAGGCGGTGTCGGTAACCGGCGAGAGCCCCAACTGCGTGCGGACCGCGCTGTACGGCAACACGAACGGCTGCATGCACGGATGATTGCGACGCGCACCAAACGCCGCGATGCTGGTATCCACGATGGACTTGCTGCTGCCTTGGCGGAAAATGCGCGCCAGACTCCAATTCACGCTGTACGTCGCGATCACCCGGACCGCGTTGGCGGCACTCCAGGAGGCGGCCGTCGTACTCGCGCTGGTCGCGAAGTTCCACGTCACCCCGCTCACATCGGCCGACACGACCGTCGCCGCGGCGCTCCCCTCCACCGTGTTCTTGGTCAGCAGCGTCTGCACATTGGTATACGCCTGCGCCTGCGTCTTCCCGCTGACCAGATCGAGCGCGGCCGACATGGCGGCGGCATCGGCCACCGTCTTCACCTCGGCCTTGAATGACGAAAGGCGCGAGACATCAAGCGCCAAGGCGGCGAAACCGAGAAACACCGTTAGCATCACGGCGACGATCACCAGCGTCGCGCCGCGGCGCGCGCGGGTGGCACCGGCCTGCCGATGGACGCGCGCGCGCGTCGAGCAATGAGCGAACACGGATTCTAGAACTGCGAACCGATACGCAACAGCGCCGGCGCCAGCAATACGACGAACATCGTGGGGAAAATGAAAAGCATGAGCGGAATCAGCATACGCGTTGACGCCGTTGCCGCCCGCTTTTCCGCGGCGACGCGGCGCTTGTGGCGCACCTGATCCGAGTAAATACGCAGCACACTCGCCACCGACGTGCCCCACCGATCACTCTGCACCAGATGCGATGCGAGCCCGCGCAACTCTTCCACGCCCGTGCGCAAATACAGCGACTGCAGCGCCTCGTCGCGCGGCATGCCGGCGGCCACGCGCCGCGTCATGTGCAGCAGCTCCCCAGACAAAATCGGGTGCACGGACACCAGTTCACGCGCGACGCGCTGCAGCGATGAATCCAGCGCCACGCCCGCCTCGACGCACACGACCATGATATCGAGGGCATCCGGAATGGCCTTGCGCACGGCCCACTGGCGGGCCTGTACGAGTTGCCCCAACACCATGCCCGGGAACACCAGCCCGCCGGCGATCCCCAGCGATACCAGCACCGTCGCCATGATCGCATCGTCCGTCGGCGCCAACAGGATACTGAACGCCAGAAACAGCACCATGCAGATCACGCGCATGAGGGCATAGACGGCCTGATCCGAATCGCGCGCGAATCCAGCATGGGCCAGACGACTGGCGCTGACCTCGCCGGTGCCCAGCTGTGCCGGCACGCGCGCGGCCATCCAGTCAGCGATATCGAGCACGACGGAGCGCGCGGGCGCAGCCGCGCTGATGATGATGGGCGCGTCGGTTTCGCCGAGGGCGCGACGGAGCACCGCATGACGACGATGGTTCAACAGGATCGTCCACGCGATGACGGCGAGCGCCGTCACGCACATGAACACCAGGAGCACGAGCAGCAGCAGGAAGCCGGTCATCCTCAGTCCTCGATGCGGGAGAACTTATTGAGCAGCAGCATCCCGATCACTAACGAAACAACGGCATACAACAGGAGGGTGCGGCCCTGCAGGGATTGCGTCAGTTCGCTCATGTAGTCGGGATTGACGATTTCAAACCCGAAAAACATGATCACTGGCAGCACGGACAGCATCCAGGCGGACGCCTTCGACTCCGCGGTCAACACCATCACCTGATCACGGAACTTGATACGCTCGCGAATGACCGACGCGATGCTACTGAGGACTTCGGCCAGATTACCGCCGGTCTCGCGCTGAATCGTGATGGCCAAGACCACCATGCGGGCATCCACCGTACCCAGTCGGTCTTGGAAGCTCGCTAAGGCCTGCTTGAGATCGATACCGAGGCGCTGCTCGTCGAAGAAGCGGGCGAATTCCGGGCCCACCGGCGCCGGCAATTCTTGGCCGACGAACTGCATACCCGCTTGCAAGGACAGCCCGGCCTTGATGGAACTGACCAGCATATCCAGCGCCTCAGGGATCTGCGCCTCCACCTGCCGCTCGCGTTGCCCGCGACGCACGCGCAGGAGGACATACGGCGTGAAGCCACCCATCACCGTGAGGAACCCGGTAAACCACCACGGGAGCCAGGGCGCCGTGACGAGGCCCGCCGTCACCCCGATCGCGACATACGCGCCGAACTGATTCGCGGTCCAGCGCACCGCGGCGCGGCGCGCCTCGTCCTCCACCAACGTGCCGATCGAACGGAACGTCAGCAGGCGATCGAACAGCCCGCGCCGCTCCTCCACGCCGCGGAGGATCCGCGCCGACGAGTCCACCGTCTCGCGAAGCGGTGCCATGAGGCGGGTGCGGACGAGCCAGTCGCGCGACAAGCGCTGGCGATTGATGATGTAGCTGCCGGCCAGCACCACCAGCAGCGCCGTCGACGCGGCGAAGAGGACCGACAAGAAGATGATCAACACGTGACGCGCGCCTTACGTGGGTTCGCCAAACAAGCCGGGACGCAGCGTAATGCCAGCCACCGTAATCCGATCCACGAAGAAGGGGACCTTCCCCGTTGTTTCGAACACACCCGCCACCTGACCTTCGGCCGTGATCCCTTGCCGCGAAAACCGGAAGAGCTCCCGCGTCTGCACGCTGTCGCCATCAACGGTCGTCACTTCGGAAATACTCATCACGCGCCGCGTCCCATCCGCCAACCGGCTGACTTGTACGATGATATCAATCGCCGACGCGATCTGCTCGCGCATGGCGCGATCGGGCAGGTCAATTCCCGTGAAGAGAATCATGGTCTCGAGGCGCGTCAGCGCATCGCGCGCCGTATTGGCATGCACGGTCGTCAGCGAGCCCTCGTGGCCGGTGTTCATGGCCTGCAGCATATCCAGCGCTTCGGCGCCACGCACTTCGCCCACAAGAATGCGATCGGGACGCATGCGCAGCGCGTTCTTGACCAGTTCACGCATGGTCACTTCACCTCGCCCTTCCGCATTCGGCGGTCGCGTTTCCAGACGCAGCACGTGTGCCTGCTGCAGCCGCAATTCGGCGGCATCTTCGATCGTGACGATGCGCTCCGTGCCGGGAATGAAGGAGCTCAGTGCGTTCAGCAGCGTGGTCTTGCCGGAACCGGTCCCACCGGAGACTACGATATTCAAACGGGCTCGCACGCACGCGCTCAGGAACGTCAACATATCCTCGGTCATCGCTCCCACTTCCACCAGGCGCTGCGGCGTCAAGCCGGAACCGAACCGCCGGATGGAGAGAATGGGGCCATCGATGGCCAGCGGCGGAATGATCGCATTGACGCGCGAGCCATCAGGCAGACGCGCGTCCACCATCGGTGAGGACTCATCAATGCGGCGGCCCACGCGACTGACGATGCGATCGATGACCGACAGCAGGTGGGCATCGTTGCGGAACGAGGTCATCACCCGCTGCAGCTTGCCGGCGCGCTCGACGTAGATATCGCGCGGCCCGTTGACGAGAATGTCGGCGACCGTGCTGTCGCGGAAGAGCGGTTCGATCGGCCCGAGACCGATTACCTCGTAGACGACCTGGTCCACGAGTCCTTCCCGCTCCGCCTGAGACAGCGGCGTGCGCTCGTTGCGCAGCAACTCGGCCACCGCCTTCCGGATCTGCGCCGCGATCTGGCGTTCATCCTTCACGCGCTCCAGCGCTTCCAGATCTAACCGCTCAATGAGCTTCGCGTGGACCGCCCGCTTGAGTTCCTCAACTGGCGTCAAGGTATCATCGTCGGCCCGACGTGCGGAAAACATGCCGGAGGCGCTGTCCGTCATGGCGCCGGCGGTCGGCTCGTAGACGGGGTGCGTCACCGGCTCCGGCACGTCCGTGTCCGTCACGTCCACCACGACCTGGCGCAGATCGGGGATGTGCGCCCGACCGGCAATACGTTGACGTAGAATGTTTGACATGATCCGCGGGGTCCCCTAACGCAGGCCGAAGAGCTTAAACAGACGCGAGCGATCATCGCGCGCGCCGGCCACGAGCCCGGCCGCAGTACCCACGCCGGTCAGGTGATCCGCCAAACCGGAGAACGCGGACACCAGTGACGACGTCGGTGCATGCCGCTGCACAAACGCGCCAGTCGTGATGGCATCCGAACACGAGGTGTAGTCGTTGGGCAGCGTCAACGTGACGGGACGTCGGAGCACCTGCTCGGCGTCCGCCACGGCGATTCGGTCACGATCGCTGCGACGGTTCGCGACGACAATCAACTTGTCCGTTGGGTAACCGAGGCGCCCGAGCACCCCCAGCGTCCGCTGCGTGCTGCGGAGCGCCGACACGTCGAGTTGGGTCACCAGAATGATCCGATCCGCCGCGTCAAGCGCCGCGAGCGTCGGCTCGGCAAAATGGTGATCCGTGTCCACGACCGTGTAGGCATACTCCTGCCGGAGGACATCAAACAGCCGGCCGCCAGTGTTGATATCGAGCGAATCGGCCGCATCGACCTCTTCGGCGGCCGCGAGTACCGCGACCCCCTCGGGATCGGTCACCATCACCGAACGGACAAAGTCGAGATCGATCCGGTCGGTTTGCGCGGCGATATTCCCCAAATCATAGAGCGGATTGAGGTTGAGCATGACCCGCATGCCGGCGCCGGTCGTTGTGAAATCCGCGAGCGCGACGCCTTGCTTGCCGTTGCGACGCGCCAGCTCCCACGCCAGCGAGGCAGCGATGGTCGACGTACCGAGCCCGCCCTTCGCCGCGTAGACCGTGAAGACTTGTCCCTGCGCCGTCGGACTCGCGGTCAGCTGCAACACACGACCGATGGTGGCGCGCACCTCCGCCGGCTCGGCCGGGGTGACCAGGAACTCCAGCACGCCGGCACGCATGGCGGCCAGCACAATATCAGCGTCCTTCGTGCGCGAGGTGCCAATGACCACGCAGCCCGGCAGGCGTCGCAACTCCATCGTAATGGCGTCAAAATCGCCACCCTGCCCAGCCGATTCGACTGGGGCGATGACAATGCTGGGTTGCAGGACGCGCATGCGGACGGCCAGCTCGGCGAGCGTGCTGACGACCGCAACAGGCGCGAAACCACGCGGCTCGAGAATCTCATTGAGGAGATTCGTCGAGACGTCGGCCGTCGCGACCAAGAGCGCAGTCCGTTTCCCGGACGGGATCGGTGAGACCATTAGACCGTCACCATTGCAAGAGAGGGCGGTGCATCATTGTGGAGGGCGCACGACCGGTGGCCGCTTGTCGAGTACTTGCCTCGCCGGCACAACGGAATCACGCTCGAAGTGCAACAGATCGATCGGGCGCGGCTTGTTCGGATCCATGATGAACGGCGTCACCACGACGATCAATTCACTCTGATTGTTCTGCCACTGCTTGCTGGCGAACAGATCTCTCAGGATAGGAATATTCGACAGAAACGGCACGCCGGTCCGCACCTGTTCACGCTCTTCATTAAACAGACCGGAGATGATCAAGCTGCGATCCTGCAGCACATCCACCGTGGACTCCACTCGACGCGTGCGGAGCGCGGGGACGCGAAATCCCGAGAGCAGCAGCGAGTTGGAATAGTCGAGCGACGACACCTCCGGCACGACATGGAGCTTGACGAGTGAATCGCTCAGCACTTCCGGCTTGAACGTCAGCCGCACACCATACTCGCGGTAGGTGATGCTCACGGCGCCTTGCGCACCGCCGGATGCGCCCTGCGTCACCGGCACCGGGATTTCACCGCCCGCGAGAAACGTCGCCGTTTCCATGTTCGACGCCATGAGATTCGGCTCGGCCAGGAGACGGGCGTTGCCCAGTTGCTCCTGCGCCTCCAACAGCCCAAGCAGCGCGCGACTATTGAAGGAGCTGAGCACCGTCAGGAACTGCGACGCGCTGGACAGCACCGCTTTCCCCTGCGCGTCCAGTGACTGGTTGTTGCCGAACGTACCGCTGCCAATGCGCGTATTTCCAGACTCCGGACGCAACAGCAGCGAGGCATTGATGGTACGCAGCGCATCTTTTCGCACTTCCGCGAACTTGACGCTGAGCATAATCTGCCGACGCTCCGACGAACTGCGCACCGTCACGCGAAGATGACGACGTGGCGTTCCCGCACCCCACAAAATGATATCGGTCTCGCCGACCTTGACGGCATTGATCACCACCTCCGACTCGCTGATCACCACGACATCGGCGATCTCTGGGCTGGCGATGGTCACTTTCGCGATGGCGCCGGCCCCCACGACGGGGTACGCGCGGCCAACCACCAGATCAAACCGGTAGATGGAGTCCTCGGCGAGCAGAGCGCCCTGCGCGCGAAGCGCGGCCGGCGTGAACGAGATGGCCGCCGCGGCGCAGAGCAGCAGTTGCGTTGTGATACGCGCCGCGCGCAGTACGCGCGCAGCGGAAGGCCGCCGGATCATCGGAGTCGCGTTCTGCATGAGAGTCACGGGCGGATCGAGTCCTTCTTGCTGACCGCGTTCATCGTCACCGCGGCCCCCCGATACACCTGGACCGTGACGGAGTCCGGCCGACTCGGACGCACGACGGCCGGCACGGCGGCCGGCACGACTGCTGACACCGCCGGTGACACCGCGATAGGTGCGGCGGCAATGTTCGGCACGTCGGCAACGGCTGGAGCGACCCGGCGTGGCGCGCGCGCGCGTGCCAGAACGACCGGCGGCGCCGGCGCAACGTTCTCGGCCTCGCGGCGAATGGGGAGATCACGCGTCGAGGCACCAGTGGACGTGGACGTATCGGGATCTCCGTAGCCGCGCAGCACGAGCTGAATGCGCCCAGAGCTCACCGCCATGGCCAGTCGCTCGGCTTGACTGGTCGTCACTTCGAGCGTCGCCATCGTCGCCACGGCATCACCTCTGGACACCGTCGCGGGGTCCAACTGCGAGCCCACGGACAGCACCCGCATGTTGCTCATGAACACGCGCGCCTGATCGACCGCCCCACCCGCGCCCTGGACAATCAGCAGGACGTCCACACGGCTATTCGGCTGAATCAGTCCCGCCAACCCCGCGACATCATCAATGCGCACCGCCATCGCGCGCTTGCCGCGCGCAATGCGGACCTCAAGTCCCGCCCCGACGCCCACCGGCACGAATCGCCCAGAAACCATCGGCTCGCCGGCAATCACCGGCATGCGCGTGACACGTCCGATCACGGAATCCGTGGTGGAATAGGCTCCTGCCGGAATCGCCGCCGAGGGCAGCAGCGCCGGTTTCACATCCGCGCTGACGATGACGTGTCCATCCGGCAGATCAGCGGCGGCAACCAGCACCGTGCTCGTCGCGGAGGCAGACGCCTTTGCGGTACGCAGCACGCTGAAGACACCAAAGCCAGAGCCGACGGCCACGATAATGGCGACGAGGATAACCAGAGAGAAGCGACGATCAGCCATGCGACCTTCCGTCAAGCGAGTGAAAAATGTGAATCACGGTTGCTCTCGACGAAATTCCGCCGTTACCGAATCGACCTTATTGGCTTTCATGACCAGCTTGGTGGCCGCGGTCAGCGGAAACCCGGACCAGATCACCTGCACCCGTTCGTCCGTGCCCTCGGCGCCCGTCATCGTCACCGCGACGGTCCCCTGCGCCTGCTCCGTGGCACTGCCCAGCAGCGACGCGCGCGTCTTCGTGACGATCGTCGCTGAATCGAAATCGACACTCGGCACCGTCGCCGCGTACAGCGCACCGCGCCGCACCGCGTTCGCGAGACGTGCGCGATTATAGAAGTACCGCGACCAGTCCATGGCGCCGAACATCAGCACAAAGACCACCATGGACACGATGGAGAACTCCACCATGGTTGCGCCCCGTTCATCGCGGGCGAATGCGTTGGCGAGTGCGCGGGCACCCGCGCGGGACCGCGTCAGGGCCATGGCCATCACGGCTGCTCCCGACGAAACTCGGCCGCCACCGAAATAGTCTTCGCGCTCTTCATCACGAGCGGCGAAATACGCGAGAACGGAAAATTCGTGAGCGCCACGCGCACGCGGCGATCGGTACCAGCGGTGCCGAGGAACGACACGGTGACCGTGCCGGACGTGGGCGAGGCGCTCGTGTTGCCGATCAGGTCGCGCGCATAGGCGCCGACGGCGACCGTATCGGCGGCTGCTTCGGTCAGCGTGGCCGCGTAACGCGCGCTATCGCGCACCGCTTCGGCCAGCTGCCCGCGCAGAAAAAAGAATCGCGCCCAGTCCACCGTCCCGAACACCACCACCACGATCAGCATCGCCGCAACACTGAACTCCACCATCGCGGCCGCCCGCTCTTCGCGGACAAACGTGCTGGTGATCATTCGGGTGCGGAGGTCACGGAGGGCGGAGCGCATAGTACGGAGTATCGGTCGCCTGTTAGAAATTCAGTAACCAGACCGGACGCAACGCTGCAAGAGCAAGGGCGCTCCCCATGGGCACGGCGTACGGAAATGTTCGACGGGCCGCATCGCTGCTGCCCACGTCGGCGCTCGCGATGACTGCGCGCGCCTGCTGCCATTGGAGCGCGACCGTGCCCGCTGTCTGCCGCAGGCCGCGCTGATAGAGGAGCACCAGCACACTCATTACGCCGCCGAGCAGGGCGGCCAGGAGCGCCGCGCGCCACGCCAACGGCAATCCCAGCCATATCGCGCCGGCGGCGAAGTACTTCACATCACCAGCGCCCAGCAGCCCCAGCAGCCAGAACGGCAGCCAGAGCGCGAGCCCTACCCCACCCGCCGCCAGCGCATCGCCGAGGGACCGGGCATCGGAGAGGTGCGTAAGCGCCGCGGCGATACCGATGAGTAGCAGCCACCCCACCAGCGCGTTCGACACACGTCGCGCACGGATGTCCGTCGCCATCCCGATACCGAGCGAGGCGATATAGACAACGTGCGGAATGCTTGGGGAGCCGAATGACGTCACGGGCACTTACGATCTGGATTCATACGTACATTCGACGATATTGCGGCCAACCTGTCACATTTTGATACAGATGATGCGTCGACAGGAACGTGGTGCATCACAAAGAAGCCTCACGTCCCAAGAAGAAAGCCCGCTCGAACGCATGGCGCGTCCGAGCGGGCTTTCAACACCGACGAGCGATAACCCAACGATTAGAAACCGTTGTTCACGTTCGCAAAGCCGTTGTTGACCTTCTTGCCGATGTTCGTGATGACGGCCACGGCAATGGCGGCGATCAGCGCAACCATGATGCCGTACTCGGTCATCGTGGCGCCCGACTCTTCGCGAACAAAGCTACGGACCAGCGTGGAAACCTTGGACATTGTGTGATGCTCCATCAAAAAAGGTATGAACGGCCGGCCCGGTGCCTGATCTGCTTCCCAACTTCCGCAGACTGAGGCCGTTGCCAGCCTCGCCCTCATGGGACGAACCGTGCTGGCGACCCGTCACAAAGTGCGCCATTGGTCGGTTCAACCACGTGCGCTGTCGTTAGGTATCGGACGCCCATCCCCAAACCTTGAGTCCCATTGTACGGCAAGCGCGCGACACGTGTTCGGTTCGGCAAGCGCTAAACGTTGCCCGTACAATGCTTTGCAAAGCAGCCAATCACGCCGTTTACTTCCCAACACGTCCAAAAACGAACGCAGTCCGGTCTTCGTGGAGCGTTACCCACCCCACAAGCGGCCGAAGCGAATCCGCCAAGGGTTCGCCACGAGGGACGAGGACCAATGCAATACGATTTGCATCCAATTGCCGGGACCAACCGTTGCTGGCGAGCAACATGGTCCCGAGGGATCGCATGGTGTAGTCCGTGAACGACAGTGGATCGAAGTAGCTGCGTTGACCGGGCCAGGCATAGGGCACATAGCCGCTCCATGTCCATGTGGTGAGCAGTCGTTCGCCCGCGCGGTGGGCCTGGAGCCACGCGACCGCCTCAATAGGAAACCGCCGCGGGTTGATATCGCCTTGCACCAACGAAGCGCCGAAGAGATATCCGCCATTGACCCCAATGTTCACGAGCACCGCCCCGAGCAGCATGGCCCAGAACACTCCGGGTGCTACACTCGGCGGAGCAGCGGTGTGTGCGCGACTCGGGCAGGTGCGTGCTCGCCCGCGCGGCGCGGCCTGCGCGACCATCAGCGGCCATCCTGTGACCGCAAAGAGCGCGATATTGCGCCCCGCTTTCAACGCGAAGACCGCGCTCAGGAGCATCACCATCGCCCATGAAAGCGGCAGGCGGCGCGAGCGCCGCAGCACCATGACGGCGCCCACCAACAACGTCACAAAGAACAGCACATCCCCGCCATGCGAGAAGCCGGGCGGTGCGTACTCATCGATGGCCTGTGCGACCCCGCCCGAGAGCAACGTCCGCAGGATGGCGAGGTGCAGCGCGATACCGAAGGGCGTGAGCAGCGATACCAGCGCCGAGAGCCCGGTGACGACCGCGAGTATGATCGCACGCCGTCGATAGATGGTACGAGCGCGACGCTCGGCGGACCGCCACCACGTGACGCACATCCCGAACGAGTACGCGGCGAGTACCAGCCAGCCGAAGAGCCAGCCCCCGTGGAGATTCGCCCACACCACGAAGAGGAGCGGGACGGCGAACGCGCACCACCACCGCCAGCGTGTGAGCATCACGAGCAACAACGCCGAGCCCAATAGCGAGAATGCGTGTGGTCGCGCCAACCAGTGTGATGATGCAAGCGCCACGCTGACGGATATCGCGGCCATGAGGAGCGGCTCAGACATATCACGCGCGCGCCACCACAGCGCGAGCACACCGTGCGTGATGCCGGCGAGCACGGCGGTGAAGACCGCACACATGGCGAGTCCGCCGTGTGCATCGAGCCATGCAAAGATCACCGCTGCGCCCCATGCGGGTGCGACCGCCGGCGATGGTGTGGGCGCGAACCCCAGACTTGGGATGTGAACCCCCGTCGGGTCAGCCAGCAGTATTCGACCGACTGCGATATGCGCCAACAAATCGCCATCGCTTTGCGTGAGCGGCTCGGCGGCGGCGAAGGCGAGGCAGCCTGTGACGGCGATGAGCAGGAGGGCATGCGGGGCCGGCGCAACGCGCTGCACGCGTTCGCCCAATGTCGAGCACGCCGCCGTGATCGCACGCACACGATCATGCATGAGTTCGCACCGCGTTGGCCGTGATTACCGAGGACATGTGGGCATTGGCGCAATGTATGAAGGGATTGCCCCCCACACGTGTCAGCAAACTCCCCCGCACTTGCCATCCAAATGCCCGATATCGCGATCACGACGGTCGATGAATTGTTGCTTTGCATCACACACGCTGTGTTTTCACCGTCTGCAGGAGGCGACAAGCTCATGAACACAATCAAACAATCGGTGCGGCAGTTTATGGCTGATGACGAAGGAGCCACGCTGATCGAGTATGGCATGATGGTATTGCTGATCACCGTGCTGTCTGTCGCATTTATCACGACGATCGGCACGAAGGTCAGCAGCGGCTTTCAAAACGTCAGTCTGCAGCTTCCGTAAACCGTCGTTCTTCCGCGTTGCCATGCGCCGGGGACGCATCGCAACAATTCATTCTCCCCGTCAACCATGTGAGGTTCCTATGTCTGCGTTCCTGAATATCACCCGCCGGTTTGTCCGCGACGACGAAGGCGCAACCCTGATCGAGTACGGCATGATGGTGCTGCTCATCACGGTGCTTTCGATCACGTTCATTAAGACGATCGGCACGAAAGTCAGCACGGGATTCCAGAACGTCAGCCAGACCCTTCCGTAACTGACGACAATGCGCACCGCGTTCGAAGGTCTGGCGATGGAGGACGTGAGCAGCGAGCTGCGCATCGTGGCGCTGACCGCCTTGCTACTGATCGCCTGCCTCGCGGATCTCCGAACGCGTCGCATTCCCAATGCGTTGGTGCTGGTCATTGTGCTGGTGGGAGCTGCCGCCACGATGACGGCGTACGGTGCTTGGTCAGGGATCACACGATCCCTGGCCGGTGCCGCGACGGGATTCGCCATTTGGATCCCATTCTGGTTACTGCGCATGATGGGCGGCGGCGACGTCAAGCTATTTGCGGCCGGCGCCGCGTGGCTCGCCCCCATGCAAGCCGTGCATGCAGCGATGTTCGCGGGCATCGCTGGCGGCGTCCTGTCGCTGGCGTATCTGATGTTCGCCCACGGTGTCGGCTATGCCGTGCTGCGCGTGGCGAATGGGCTATCGCAACCATCGTCGTTGCGGCAAGTCGCACCGCCCGTATGGGAGCGCCGCATGCCGTACGGACTGGCGATGAGCGCCGGGTTGCTGCTGTCAGTGGTGTACCCGGGGCTTTTCTTCTGACGGAGAATGACGATGTGGTTCCAACGATTGTACCGAGATGAATCGGGTGTAGCGCTGATCGAGTTCGCGCTCTTAGCCACGCTGCTGTTGATGCTGGTGTTCGGCACGATCGACTTCGGTCGTGCGCTCTTTACCGCCAACAATCTCACAGCTGCGGCGCGTGAGGGAGCACGATATGGCGCACGTCTTCCTGATCCCGGGGCTGCCCTCGTCGCCATCCGCGATACGGCCGCATCGAAAATGTCCCCGTTCGGCAACGCGGCCATCAACGCTACGACGCAGGTCGTCGTGAGCTGCCTGCCCAGCTGCTCGACCGGGCAACTGCAGTCGATTCAAGTGCAGATCAATTACCCCTTTTCGTGGCTCACTCCACTCCCGGCACTGATGGGTCGCACGTTGACCCCGACGTTGCGGGCGCGCGCCACCTTCCGTTGGGAGGGCGCATGACGATCCGGAGTGCTCCGCTCATTTCTTCTCTCGCTTCGCCGAGCTGACGTCGATGGCCTACAATCGATACACACTCATTCTTGCCACCGCGTTGGGCACCGCGGGCGCCGCTACGTTTGGCGTCTACCGGCTCATCCAGAACACGCGCTCACAGAACCAGGTGGTGCTGCGTGCGCTCGTCGTGGCGGATCAGGACGTTCCCGAAGGAGCGGCCCTTACTCGCAGTGCCGTGGCCACGCTGCAATGGCCACTCGCCACCATTCCGCAGGGCGCATTCGCGTCCATCGATTCGGTGGTCGGTCGCGTGACGCGCGTGCCCATCTACAAGGGCGAAGCGATTGTGCCCGGCCGCTTGGCACCGCCGGGCACGGGCCCTGGTGTGCAAGTGAAGATTACGGCCGGCAAGCGCGCGATGGCGGTGCGCATTGACGATGTGGCAGGCGTCAGTGGGCTCATCCAGCCCGACTCGCGTGTGGACGTGCTCGTGACATTGCGCGAAGAAGGGAGCAACACGGAACAGGTCTCGAAGCTGTTCATGTCGAACATGCGGGTGCTCGCGGTGGGCACCACGGATCGCTCGGGACCCGACAATCGCCCCATCCAGGCAACAACCGCCACGCTCGAGGTCACGCCGGAAGAGGCCGAGCGGCTGTCCGTCGCGATGCGTTCCGGTTCCATCCAGCTGGTGTTGCGCGGCTACGGCGATCCTGACTCCGTCATCACGCGCGGCGCGCGCTCCAACGATGTCATCACGCGCCTGCAGACGACGGCCACCATGCGCGGCGTCAAGCCGGAGACGGTGATTGTTCGACGCACCATTCGTGAGCGCGTCTCCGTGCCCACACCGGCACCGACAGTCGTAGCGCCGAAACCGGATTCCATGCCGGCACCCGTCGTGATCCCACCCAAGCCTGACTCGCTCTCGGTCCAGGTGTTCCGCGGCGACAAGATTTCACAACACAAATTCGAAAAGCCGGACTCCTCCAAGAAGCCCGACTCCACCAAGAAGAAGCCCAATAGTCCGTGAGCGATTGGCTCGCGGTCACCCTCTCTTCTCTTTCTTGTCAGGAATCTTCGCGTGCCGAATATCTCAAATACTTCATGTCTGCGTAGCGGCGTCCCCGCTACCACGTGGCGAAGTGTGGCGATTGCCACCTCGCTCGCCATTTCGCTGGGCGCGTTCCTCAGTGCGCCCGCCATCCTGTCTGCGCAGTCGGGGTTACCCGCCGACCCCGTGCTTCGCATCTCGCTCGCCGCGGGACGCTCGCTCCCACTGACGACGCCCGACCCGATTACGAAGGTCGCGGTCGCCAATCCGGACATCGCCGACGTGGTGATCATCACCGAACGCGATCTCGTCATCAACGGCAAGGCGAGTGGCGAGACCGACATCGTGCTCTGGGCGGGCACGCGACCGCGCCTTCACTATCGCGTGACGGTGCGCGCCCCCTCAGATCGTCGCATGGTACTGCTCTCGGTGCGTGTCGCTGAGGTGCGTCGCGATATGCTGACGCAACTTGGCATCTCCGGACTGAATCATAGCAAGGACGGAAATACCCGCGTGGGCACGGGCGCCGTGGTCAACGACCTCGGCGTCGGCGAAGACGGCAAGGCTCTGACACCCACCAGTTCGCGCTTTCTCAGCATCCTCTCCGACTTCGGCACCAAGCAGTTCCTTGCCTACCTCGACGTAGAGCAGCAGAACGGACGCGCGCGTCTGTTGGCCGAGCCGAATCTGCTCGCGGCGGATCGCGATTCCGCGTCGTTCCTGGCGGGTGGCGAGATTCCCATTCCCGTCGTGCAGGGTGGAACGACGATGGGCGGTGTGAGCCAGAGTGCGGTCTCCATTCAGTACCGTGAGTTCGGTGTCCGCTTACGGTTCTCGCCCGACATCGTGAGCGACAGCGTCATCAAGCTGTACGTCCGCCCCGAAGTGTCGAGTCTGGATTACGGCAACGCGGTGCTCCTGAGCGGCTTCCGCATTCCCGCGTTGCGCACACGGCGCGTGGAGAGCACGGTGGACATCCGCCGTGATCAGTCCATCATCTTGTCCGGGCTTTTTAACGAAGAGCGTGAGATGGTGCGGACCGGCGTGCCGTACTTGATGAACATCCCGGTGCTTGGTGCGCTCTTCTCCAGCACTCGCTGGCAAACCGCGGAGAGCGAACTGCTGGTCATCGTGACACCGACCATCATCGAGCCCGGCAGCACCGAGGGGCAGTTCCTGTTCCCGCTTCGTCCGGAGACGAAGACGCCCGCCCTCGATGCACTGCGGAAGCGCCTACCGGCCGATACGGTCAAGAAGCCCTGATGTCAGAGGAGCGCAGGCCCGTCGGTCGGAGCGTCCTGTTCATCGGCCATGCCGCTGAACCGAACGATGTCGCCAATAGCGTCTTATCGCGCTTCGGTTTCCAGCCGGCCGAGCTGGTGCAATCGCTCGCCACGGCGGTCACGCGCCTGCGCGAAAAGCATTTCGACCTGGTTGTGCTCTCCCTTGAGGGGCTCGGCCCGGTTGAGCTGACGCTGGTCGAGCGTGAGATCCGGCAATCATCGTCGTTGATCATCGGCACGGCGTCGGCCTCGCATCCGGATCTGTTGTTGAGCGCGCTCAGAGCAGGCATTCACGAGTTTGTAGCCGCCCCCATCGAGGCCAAGTCGTTCGGAGTCGCCGTGGATCGGCTGGTACGGCGGATGTCCTCCCCGACGGCGCTGGCCGGGACCACCATCGCCATTTATAGCGCGAAGGGCGGTCTTGGCACCACCACCATCGCCGTGAACCTTGCGGCCGCTATCGCGAAGTCGCAGCCGGCCAAGCGCGTTGCATTGGCCGACTATGTCGTAGTCGGTGGTGACGTGCGCGTCATGCTCGACCTCAAGCCGGCGTACGACATTGGCGATCTGGTCATGAAGGTCGATCGCATCGATGGTGATCTCCTTTACTCGCTGCTCTCTCAGGGGCCGAGCGGCGTCTGGACGCTGCCGTCATCGGACAAACCGGAAGTCCTTGATCTGATTGATGCCAATGCGGCGGCCACCATCATCTCGCAGTTGCGTGGCTACTTCGGCTACGTGGTGGTGGATACTGAGCACTATCTGAGCGAGCGCACGCTTGCCGCGCTCGATGCCGCTGATCGCATTGTGCTGGTCACCCAACTTTCGGTGACGGCGCTGCGCAGTACGCAGCGCAGCCTGCAGCTGTTCGAGCGCCTGGGGTATGCGCGAGAGAAGGTATCCGTGATCGTCAACCGCACCGACGCAGATTCGGCGCTCTCGGTGCGGGATGCGGAATCGGTGCTCGGCCGGCCCATCCTCTGGCGCCTGCCCAATGACTTCTCCGACTGCTCCGAGGCCACGACCAAGGGCGTTCCCGTCCTCGAGTTCGCGCCCGACTCGCCCTTGTCACGAAGCTTTCTCAACCTCGCGGCCAAGCTCGTCGGCACCGGAACGGAAACGGGAACGCCGGACATGATGGCGGCGGTGACGGCAACCGGTCCGGCACCAGCCAGCCCGAATGGAAATGGCCACGACAATAGCAGCAGTAACGGCAACAGTGCGGATGCAAATTCACGTATTGGGCGAATGTTTCGCCTCGGGAGGAGATAACGATGGCCAGTCTTCGCGAACGATTACTCGGCCGAGAGGCCACGCCGTCAGGTGGCACGGCAACCGTGACCCCCATCGACAGCGACGCGGTGTCCGCGCCCGACGCGCCCAGTGCAGCAGGCGGTGTTGGGGGGGCGTTGCGCGCGCGGTCGGCGCCGGCATCCACCCCGGACAAGGTCGCGCGCACGTTTCGACCGCGGCGCATCGAAGTTGAGACACTCACCCCTGTCGAGCAGCTAAAAGTCGACCTGCACCGACGTCTGGTGGAGCGACTGGATCTCGAGGTGCTGGAGCGCATCGAGGATAGCGCGCTGCTGGCCACGCAGATCCGCGGGGCCGTCGGCGACTTTCTACGCAGCGAGACGACGCCGCTCACGCAGACGGAGCGCGAAGATGTCATTGAGCAAATCGTCTACGAGGTGACCGGCCTCGGTCCCATTGAACCGTTTTTCCGTGATCCGACCATCTCAGACATTTTGGTGAACGGTCCGAAAGACATTTACATCGAACGCCGAGGTAAGCTGTCGCGCGTGCCGGTATCGTTCCGCAACGATGCGCACCTCATGGCGATTATTGATCGCATTGTGAGCCGCGTGGGGCGTCGCGTGGATGAGTCGTCACCCATGGTGGATGCGCGTCTCCCCGATGGCTCCCGCGTAAATGCGATTATCCCGCCGCTTGCGCTCGATGGTCCGGTGCTGTCCATCCGTCGGTTCGGCACGGAGATGTCGATGGATCAGTTGGTGGAAAAGGGCGCCCTCACCCAGGAGATGGTGGAGCTCTTGTCCGCGTGCGTGCAGGCCCGACTGAACGTCATCATCTCGGGCGGCACCGGGTCAGGCAAGACGACGCTGCTTAATGCGCTGAGCGCTTTCATCCCCGCGACGGAACGCGTGGTGACCATTGAAGACGCCGCCGAGTTGCGCCTGCAGCAGGAACACGTGGTGCGTCTTGAGACGCGCCCGCCCAGTGCGGAAGGGCGCGGCGAAGTCGTCGCTCGTGATCTGGTGCGCAATGCGCTGCGCATGCGTCCGGACCGCATCATCGTGGGCGAAGTCCGTGGCCCTGAAGCCTTGGACATGTTGCAGGCCATGAACACGGGGCACGAAGGGTCGCTCACCACCATTCACGCGAATTCGCCGCGCGATGCGTTGGCGCGTATTGAGACGATGATCCAGTTCGCCGGCACGTCGCTGCCCATTCGCGCCATTCGGGAGCAGATCGCGTCGGCGTTGGAACTCGTGGTGCAGATGTCTCGCATGGCCGACGGCAATCGCCGCATCACCTCCATCACGGAAATCACGTCCATGGAAGGTGACGTCATCTCCATGCAGGAGATTTTCCGCTACCATCGCCGCGGTATTGCCGATGACGGCAGCGTGGTGGGCAACTTCGAGGCCATCGGTGTTCGTCCGACGTTTACGGAAAAACTCCATGTCGCCGGCATCGATCTCCCTCTCAGCATGTTCTCGGCGGGCTGACCATGCAGACGCTCATTCTGACCATCGTCTTCTTCGGGACGGTCCTCCTCCTGACCGGCCTATACGTTTACGTGGACCGCCGTCGGCTAGAGGCCGTGGCGGTGCTGCGGGAGCGCCTGAGCACCGATCCCCGGCGCGTGCAGGGGGACATTCTGCGCGACGTCCGGAAAAGTGCCGTCCCCTTCGTCGACCGACTGCTCTCGCGACGCACCATCACCCCGCTGCTGGAGCGCACCATTCAACGGGCCGGCGTGCGCTGGAGCGTTGGCGAATTCACCATTGCCAGCGCCCTCATGGGCTCCATCGGGCTGCTGGGTGGACAGCGATTCGGCGTCATGGCGGCAATTCCATTCGCGCTGGTGGGGCTCGCCCTTCCTACCGCGTTGCTACTCGTGTTGCAGCGCCGCCGCATGACGCGGTTTGAGGCGCAGCTGCCCGATGCGATTGACATGATTGTCAACGCCATGCG
>CALQGY020000060.1 GCA_943330235.2 Candidatus Kuenenia stuttgartensis | reverse complement strand
CTCGCCGCGAATTTGCCCGCCGCCATGTTCCGGCCGCGCACCGCCAACGTCGTGGCCGGGTTCAACACCTCCAGCACCTCCAGCGCATCCACGGGCGCCACGCCCGACCCCGCGGCCACGGAAAACACATCGGCCACGAGCGCGCTCAGTCCAATGATCAGCGCGTTCCCGAACAGCTTGTACGCCGCCGCCAGATCTGCGCGCTCGCCGAAATACTTCACCTTGGGTGCGATCCGCTCCAGCGCCGGACGCACCGCCTCAAACAGCGCCGTCGGTCCAGAGGCCAGAATCGCCCCTTCGCCCTTCCGCGCCCCGGCCGGTCCGATGAACACCGGGCAATGCAGGTACCGCACCCCCTCCGCGTTCAGGCGCGTGGCGCGTTCGGCGGTGAGCGCCGGCTGCGTGGTCGTGTGGTCCACGATGATGGCCTCTGCCGACAGACCGGGGCGGAGCGCCGCGATCACGGCTTCCACCGCGGCGTCGTCCTTGAGCACGAGATGCACCCGCGCCGCGCCACGCACCGCATCGGCGGGGGTGGCGGCCACGGTCACGCCGAAGGCGGCCAGCGCCTCGGCTTTGGCCGGCGAGCGGTTCCAGACGGTGACGCGGTCTCCGCGTCCGGCGGCGGCTTCAACGAGGCCCGAGCCCAGGAGGCCGGTGCCGAGAAAGGCGATGGATTCAGTCATCCCCAAAGATGCGCGAAAATCCTGACAATGGCAGTTGACGGCAGACACCCGCGCGCGAACCCTTCCGTTACCGGTGATCCGTGATCAGGCGGGCGCGCTCGCCGACGTCCGCGACGGGAACCCCCGGGTGTATGAGGAGTTGACCTCTGCACCAGTCCCACCCGACCCATCCGCTGCCACCGACTGCCATGTCCGACTACAAGAAGCCGACCAAGGAAGAGCTCGCGCGCGCGTTGACGCCCGAGCAGTACGCTGTCACCCAGCAGTGCGGCACCGAACCACCATTCCGGAACGCCTACTGGGACAACCACGACGCCGGGTTGTACGTGGATATCGTGAGCGGCGAGCCGCTGTTTGCGTCTACCGACAAGTTCGAGTCGGGGAGCGGGTGGCCCAGCTTCACTCGGCCGGTGGCGCCCAACGTGACGGAGAAGGTGGACGTCTCGCACGGCATGCGCCGCGTGGAAGTGCGGTCGCGGCACGGGGACTCGCATCTGGGGCACGTCTTCCCCGACGGCCCGCGCGAAGACGGTGGGCTGCGCTACTGCATCAATTCGGCGTCGTTGCGCTTCATTCCGGTGGCGGCGCTGGCGGAGGCCGGCTACGGCGAGTTCCTCCCCCTCTTTGGTGTCGCGGCGTTAGCGGCGCCACTATCTGAAACCGTGGAGACCACGAAAACGATGGAAAGTGTCGCGATTCTGGCAGGTGGATGCTTCTGGGGTGTCGAGGAAATCCTGCGCGCCGTACCGGGTATCCTGCAGACGGACGTGGGATACACCGGTGGCTGGCTGGAGAACCCTACCTACCACGACACCCACGACAGCAAGTCCGGGCACGCCGAGGCGGTGCGCATCGTCTTTGATCCGGCGGTGCTGAGCTACGAGACGTTGTTGGAGGATTGGTTCTTCAAGCTCCATGATCCCACCACGCTCAACCGTCAGGGCAACGACATCGGCACCCAGTACCGGTCGTCCATCTTCTATACGACGCCGGAGCAGCAGGAGACCGCCGAGCGGGTGAAGGCGCGCGTGCAGGCATCGGGGAAGTGGGGCAAGCCCATCACCACCGAGATCGTGCCCGAAGCCACGTGGTATCGGGGCGAGGAGTACCACCAGGATTATCTGCAGAAGAACCCGGGTGGGTACACCTGCCACTGGATGCGGGATTGACCACGGCCGGCGACGGCGGCGAACGCTCCCTCCTGGATGCGCGGCTGGCGCACATCCAGGAAGGCAGCGACTTCCCGGCGTTATCGCGCCAAATCATCGACACCATCTCGCTCATTGACGACGACGGCAGCTCGCTGCAGCGGCTCGCCAATGTAGTGCTGCGCGAGTACAGCCTGACGCTGAGCGTGGTGCGGACGGCCAACACGGTGCACTACCGCCGCACCGGCCGTCCCATCCAGAGTGCCACGCACGCCATGATGATGCTGGGCGCCAGCACGGTCCGGCATCTGGCCAGCAGCCTCCTGCTCTTCGAGAACTACAGCAAGCGCTCGCCCGTCTTGCGCGAGCTCATGGTGCTGTCGCTCATCACCGCCAATCACGCGCGCGAGGTGTCGGCGCGCCTGAGCCGCGGCAACCCCGAAGAGGCGCACCTGTGCGGCATGGTGCGCAACCTCGGCGAAGTACTCATCGCCTGCCACTTCCCCGACGACTACGCGCGCATTCAGGAGCGCATACACAACGGCGGGCAGAGTCTCCCCGGCGCGTGCCACGCGGTGCTGGGATTCCGCTACGAGGATCTGGCGGTGGAGGTGGCGCGCCATTGGGGGATGCCGGATGTGGTGGTGCAGGGCATTCGTGCGCGAGTCGGCGCGAGCATGTCCGACACCGGCGCCATCACGGCCTTCAGTCACGATCTCACCATGGCCATCTACCGGCGCGCGCCGCAGTCGGAGGGCGACGACGCGGCGGCCACCGGTGAGCGTGCTGTGCACGACGTGCTGGAGCGCCACGCGCTGCACGTGGCCATCACGCACGATCAGGCGCGCGAGGCCGTCGAAGCGGCGTTGGATGAAACGCGCGAACTCTTCTCCACCGCGCGCGTCCCCATCGATTCGAAACGGCTGAAGGCCCTGGCCGATGCCTCGCGCCTCGCGCTGGGCCTGTCGGCCACCCCCACCGGCGAGTGGGAGATTGAGGCGATGGCCGACCACGACCAACTCGGTTCGCCGGCGCTGCGTCGACGGTTGCGGCAGGAGCTCGAAAGCAAGGTGTTGTCGCAGGGCGGCGCGGATCTGGGCGAGGTGGTGTTGCTGGCGCTCGAGGGTGCGCTCCGCGGCGGGCCGTTCCATCGCGCCATCTTCTGCATGCTCACCCCTGACCGCACGCGACTCACCGCGCGGTCGGGGCTAGGCGCGGGGGTGGAAGCGCTCATGACGAAGTTCGATTTCCCCATGACCAACCGCGGTGGGCCGGTGGTGGCGTTGGTGCAGCAGCGGCAACCCACCTACGTCCCCGTCGATCGGGTGCCCTCCCCGCAGGACGCGCGCTGGGCGCAGCAGCTGGGCATCGGACAGTACGGCATCTTCCCGCTGATGGTCGCCGACCGGCTGGTGGGGTGCCTGTATGTGGACCGTGCCCCCCGCGAACCGGTCCCTGATCGGGTCACGCGCGAGTACACGCAGTCGTTAAGCGTGCTGGTGGAGAAGGCACTCGAGGCGCGCCGTGCGGGGGCGACCGCGAAGTCGTCAGCATCGTCGGTTGCGTCGTCGGTTGCGTCGTCTGCCACGGCCACGCTCACCCCCGATGCCAAGAGTGCATTGGTGTTGCGGGTACTGCGCGGGGAGGCGGTGGAGGTGGTGGCCGCGTCAGCCGGCGTGGCATCGACGCAGCTTGAGAGCTGGCGCGTCGCGTTTCTGGAAGGGGCGATGGCTCGGCTTGGGGGGGCGGCGGGCGACCCTGCCGCGGGCTAACTTCGGCGCATAGCCGTTCCCTCCCTCTGCCCGAGTCACCCGTGCGCCTCGTATCCGTTGCCGCGACCGGAGTCGCCCTGCTCGCCGCGCTGGCGGTCCCCGCCGCCTCACAGCCCGCCGCATCCAGAGCCGTCGACGTCCTGATTGTCGGCGCCACCGTCTACGATGGCACGGGCACGAGCGGGCGCGTCACCGACGTGGGGATTCGGGGCGATCGCATTGTCTTCGTGGGCACGACGCCCGCCGGTACCACGGCCACCACGCGCATTGATGCCAAGGGGCTCATCGTGTCGCCGGGGTTCATTGACCCGCACACGCATGCCTACGAAGGGCTGCCCAAGCTCAACGCCGAACGCCGGCAGAACGCGTCGTCGCTGATGCAGGGCATCACCACCGTGGTGCTGGGCGCCGACGGCCGCGGTCCGCTGGACGTGAAGACCGTCTTGGACGAATCGGAGCGCGCGGGATTAGGCACCAATACGTACGCGCTGACGGGATTTGGGACGGTGCGGAGCCGAGTGATGGGGGCGAGTTCCGCGCCGGCCAGCAAGGCGCAGGTGGATGCCATGCGTGCGCTGATCGCGCAGGCGATGCGTGAGGGCGCGTACGGCGTGGGCTCGGGGTTGTTCTACGCGCCGCAGAGCTACGCCAACACCGAGGAAGTGATTGCGGTGGTGTCAGCGGCGAAGCCGTTTGGCGGCGTGTACGATACGCATCAGCGCGACGAAAGCTCGTACACCATCGGTCTGCTGGAGTCGGTGCGTGAGACCATTCGCATTGGATGCGAATCGGGGCTCACCGCCAACGTGGGGCACATCAAGGCGCTGGGCGTGGATGTGTGGGGCAAGGCCGACAGCGTGCTGCGCATCATGGCCGAAGGGCGTCGTCGCGGCTGCAAGGTAACGGCCGATCAATATCCGTGGACGGCTAGCGGCACGGGACTCAGCGCTGCGCTGCTGCCGCGCTGGGTGCAGGCCGGCGGTCGCGACTCCATGCTGCTGCGCATCGCCGATGTGAATCAGCGCGAAACGATGCTCGTGGAGATGCGCGACAACCTGCGTCGACGCGGTGGGGACAGCACGCTGTTGCTGACCGGTGGCTCGGCGGCGGCCAAGCCGTATATCGGCAAGACGCTGCGGGATGTCGCGGCCGAACGCGGCAAGACGTCGGTGCAGACGGCGCTGGAAATGATTCGCGACGGCCTCGATATGAGTGTTGCCTCATTCAACATGACCGAGGCCGACATCGAGAAGTTCATGCGCGATCCGAATGTCATGACCAGCTCCGACGGATCGGATGGCCATCCGCGCTTGTACGGCACGTATCCGCGCAAGATCCGTCGCTATGTGCTGGACAAGAAAGTCATCACGATGCAGCGCATGATTCAGGCATCGGCGGGGCAGGTGGCCGCAACCTACGGACTGGTGGATCGCGGCGTCCTGCGCGCCGGCGCGTTTGCCGACGTGATCGTGTTTGATCCGGCGACCATTCGCGATCAGGCCACGTATGTGGAGCCGAAGAAGCTCGCGACCGGCGTGCGCTGGGTGTTCGTGAACGGCAAGACGGCGGTGAAGGAGGGCGCCTTGACGGGGATGATGGCCGGCAAGGCGCTCCGTCGAGTATCAGCGCAAAACGGGCATTGAGAACGACGCGGCATCGGCGCCGCCGGACGGCCACCGCGTCGTGACCGTCTTCGTGCGCGTGTAGAAGCGCACACCGTCCATACCGTGCTGGTTGTGATCGCCGAACGCCGATTCCTTCCAGCCACCGAACGAGTAGAACGCCAACGGCACCGGAATGGGCACGTTGATGCCCACCATGCCGCACTGCACGCGATGCGCAAACTCGCGCGCCGCGCCACCGTTGCGCGTGAAGATGGCCACGCCGTTGCCGTACTGATGTTCGTTGCAGAGCGTGAGCGCTTCTTCCGCGCTCTGTACGCGCACCACACACAGCACCGGGCCGAAGATCTCTTCGCGGTAGATGGACATGTTCGCCGTGACGTGATCGAACAGGGTGCCGCCCAGGAAGAAGCCTGACTCCGCCGTGGCCGGATGCGTGCGTCCATCCACCACCAACGATGCGCCTTCGCTGACACCGGCCCCGATGTAGCCCGCGATGCGATCGCGATGCACGGCGGTGACCAGCGGGCCCATGTCGTTGCCATCCACGCGCGGATCGCCCACGCGCAGCGCACGCACCCGATCAGCCAGTCGCGCCACCAGCGCATCGGCGGTGGCATCACCCACCACCACCGCGACGGAAATCGCCATGCACCGCTCGCCGGCCGAACCGTATGCCGCGCCCATCAGCGATTCCACGGTCATATCGAGATCGGCATCGGGGAGCACGACGAGATGATTCTTCGCGCCGCCCATCGCCTGCACGCGCTTACCGTGACGCGCGGACGTTTCGTACACATGCCGCGCAATCGGGGTGGAGCCGACAAAGCTCACGGCCTGCACGCGCGGGTCCGTGCACAGCGCATTCACCGCGTCAGCATCACCCTGCAGCACATTAAACACGCCCGGTGGTCCGCCGGCCTCGACAAACAGCTCGGCCAGTCGCACGGCGGTAGACGGATCACGCTCCGACGGCTTGAGTACCACCGCGTTGCCGCACGCGAGCGCGGGGCCAAGCATCCACAGCGGCACCATGGCCGGGAAGTTGAACGGCGTGATGGCCGCCGTAACACCGAGCGGCTGCCGCATCGAGTACATGTCGATGCCGCGCGACACGCCATCGCTGAATTCGCCCTTCATGAGGTGCGGAATGCCGGTGGCGAATTCCACCACTTCCAGCCCGCGCTGCAATTCACCGCGCGCGTCAGACACCACCTTGCCATGCTCGCTGCTGATGAGGCGCGCGAGTTCATCGGCATGCGCCATGCACAGTTCGCGCCAGCGGAACATCACGCGCGAACGGTCCTGCGCGGAGCGTTGACCCCACGCCGGTGCCGCGGCCGCCGCATCGGCGATGACCATCTCGATATCGGCCGCGTTAGCGAGCGGCACCTGCGACGCGATGGCACCGGTGGACGGATCAAACACCGGTGACAGCCGATCAGACTGTCCGTCGCGGCGGGCGCCGGCGACCACGTGGGGAATGCGCGGGAGTGTCATGCGACCCAGAGAGAGAACGTGAGAGAAGTCAGCGCCGAATATGGCGCGAGTCCGTATTAGTCGAGTGCGTCGGCGATTGAAGCGGCGACATCCTTGGTGGTGGCCGTGCCGCCCAGATCGGGCGTGCGCGGACCGTCACCACCTACCACCCGCTCAATCGCGCGCACCATGCGATCGTGCGCGTCGATGAATCCCAAATGCTCGAGCATCATCGCACCGGCCCAAATCGCGCCGACCGGATTGGCGATACCACGTCCTGCGATGTCTGGCGCCGAGCCGTGAATGGGTTCGAACATGGACGGATGCACCCGTTCCGGATTGATGTTCGCACCGGGGGCTACACCAAGGCTACCCGAGATGGCGGCACCGAGATCCGTGAGAATGTCGCCGAACAAATTCGACGCGACGATGACATCGAGCGTGCCGGGGTGCGTGACCATACGCGCCACCAGCGCATCCACGTGATACTTGCGCATGGCGACGTCGGGATACTGCTTCGCCATGGCGTCGACGGCTTCATCCCACAACACCATGGTGTGCTGCATAGCATTGGACTTGGTCGCGCTCGCCAATCGTCGCGTGGGACGCCGTGCGGCCAGCTCAAAGGCGTAGCGCGCAATGCGATCGACGCCGCGACGCGTGAAGATGCCCGTCTGCTCCGCGATTTCATGCGGCGTGCCGGCGTGCATGCGACCACCCACACCGGAGTACTCGCCTTCGGAATTTTCACGCACGCAGATCATGTCAATGTCTGCCGGCCCACGTCCCGCCAGCGGTCCGGGCACACCGGGGAGCAGGCGCATGGGGCGCAGATTGACGTACTGATCGAAGCGCTGGCGAATGGGCAGAATGAGTTCCCACACCGACACATGATCGGGCACGGCGGGATCGCCGACCGCGCCGAGGTAGATCGCGTCGAAGTGCTGCAACTGATCGAGCGCGTCGGCGCTCATCATGGTGCCCGTACGGCGATAGAAATCGCACCCCCACGGGAACTCGGTGAACGTGAACGTGCTCGACTCGTGGCGCACGGCGTGACGCAGCACATCAATGCCGGCCGGAATGACTTCCTGACCGATGCCGTCGCCGGCAATGACGGCGATGTTGAACGTCTTCTGGGGTGTGGTCATAAGATTGGCGGAGTCCTTCACATGCCCGGCGGTGTGAACCGACCGTCTTGAGCCAGCCAGCCGCCGTCGGCATAGAGAATGGTGCCGGTGACAAAGCTCGCGGCATCAGAGGCGAGGAAGAGCGTCGGACCGACCATCTCTTCCGGCTGCGCCCAGCGTCCCAACGCGGACTTGGTCGCGTACGCGTTATACCAGTCGGCGTTGGCGCGAATCGGTGCGGTGAGTGGTGTTTCCACCACCCCCGGTCCGATGCAATTCACGCGCACGCCATACGGGCCGAACTCGCACGCGGCGCCACGCGCCAGTTGCAGGATGCCCGCCTTGGTGGCCGCATACACCGACTGGCCCGGCTCCACACTTTGTGCGCGAATCGACGAGAAGAGCACAATGCTGCCCCCCCGCTGCGCGACCATGATGCGACCGGCCGCGCGCAGTACGCTGAAGTTGCCCTTGATGTTCACGTCCACCACGCGCGCCAATTCCTCGTCGGAGTAATCGAGAATTTTTTTGCGCACGTTGATGGCGGGCGTGCAAATCAGAATATCGAGACGACCGTGCTTGCTGGTGATATCGCTGAACGCGCGCTCGATGGAGGCGGTATCGGTGATGTCGATGGTGCCGGACTCGGTGGCGCCGCCGGCTTCAGCGGCCACCGCGGCCGCGGCATCGCGCGCCACGTCCAGGCACACTACCGTCGCGCCCATTTCGACGGCGCCAAGGGTGACGGCTTTACCAATACCGGAGCCACCGCCAATAATGGCGGCGACCTTTCCGGTGAGATCGAACATGCGGTTGGTAGACATGAGGCTAAGCAGCGGATGAGGCAGATGCGCGTGTGCTCGCGCTCGTGCTCGCGCTTGTACGGGCGCGGGAGTTGGTGGTCGGCCCATCCGACCCGCCATTGGCGCGTCGAATGAGTTGGACCGCGAAGAAGGCGATGATAGAGCCGGCGAGACCGGCCATCGCCGGCGTGACGCCGGGAATGGACAACGCCGTGGGCCAGATCTTGAGACCGCCGACAATGGCGATACCGGCGGAAATAGCCGCCAGCGCATCGAACGTCGCCGCGCGACCGCTGAACAACCCCGCCACGATGGGCACGAACAAACTCACGCCCATGATGGTGTAGAAGATACTGAGCGCACTCACCACACCGGCCGCGGTGAGTGCGACCGCCACGCCCAGCGCACCGGCAAACACCGCCGTGAGGCGCGTGATGCGCAACATTTGCGTATCGGTGGCGTCGGGCTTGATGAAGCGTTTGTAAAAATCCTGCGACAGCGATGTGGTGAGCATGAACAACACCGCATCGGCGGCGCTCAACTCCGCGGAGAACACGGCGGCGAGACCAATCGTGCCAATGGCCAGCGGTACACCGGACATGAGCAGCGTGGGCAACGCCAACTCAGGCTGTGCCAGATTGGGGAACTGCACGCGCGCCATCATGCCCAGCAGCACGGGGATGAACGCATACAGCATGAGGGCCAACGCGTTCAGACCCACGCCGATACGTACCGAGCGATCATCGCGGGCACCGTAGATTTTTTGCAGCAGGCCAGGCGAGACGATGAACGCGGGCCCGAGCATGGCGAGGTACACCAGCCCCGAGCTGCCGCCGTTCCACGGGTTCCAGTAGTCGGCGGTGGGCTGCAAGGCGCGCACCGCCTGCCAGCCGCCCGACGCAGCCAGCGCGAACGGAATCGCGATGGCAAAGCCGACCAACTTGACCGTTAACTGCACGACATTCACATATGCGGATGTCAGCAATCCACCGGCGGCGAAGTAGACGGTGATGAGCAGGCCGCCAACGATGCAGCCGATCTCCTTGGGCACGCCGGCGACGACGTTGAGGATCCAAGAGACGGCAATGAGCTGCCCGGCCAGGATGAAAACGGCGCCGATCCAGAGGAGCGCGGCGATGAGGGTCCGGACCGCCACGCCATAGCGGAATTCGAGATAATCGCCGACGGTACGCAGGTCGTTCGCCGCGGCTACGCGGCGGATGGCCGGGCCGATCCAGAAGGCAAGAATGAGCGAGCCGATACCGGCGGAGAGCACCCACCAGATGGCGGACAGGCCGTCGCGGTAGCCGAGGCTGGTAGCGCCTACTGTGGAGCCGGCGCCGATGTTCGCAGCCAGCGTGGTGCTGAAGAGCAGGCCGGGCCCGAGTGCGCGTCCCGCCACGAAGAAATCGCTGGAGGTTTTCACGCGCCGCGAGATCCACGCGCCAAGCGCGAGCTGCGCGGCGGAGTACGCGATGAGCAGAACGAGATGAATATTCACGAGCGTCGTAGGTCGCGCATACGGTGGCACCAACGGGTCGCGGGAAAAATGAGTACGTCTGCGCGTAGAGTACGGGCGGTACTCATGCTTGACAAGCCAATTACAACGCCCCACGTTAGCCGCCATGTCGACTAAGGCCCAGCAGATTGATCGAGTATTCGCCGCGATTGATGCGGCGACGGAAGAGATGGTCGACTTCACGTCCGAGATGATTCGTATCCCGACGGTGAATCCGCCGGGTGATGCGTACGAGGAGTGCGCGCACTTTATCGGACGTCGGCTTGAGCAGTGCGACTTTGCGGTAGAGTATCTCGCTGCTGAGGGAAGTCCCGATCACACCGCCACGCATCCGCGCGTCAACGTGATCGGGTTGCGGCGTGGAGCGACAAGCCGTCCACTCGTGCATCTCAACGGACACTTTGATGTGGTGCCGGCGGGCGCCGGATGGACGATGGATCCGTTCGGCGGCATCGTGAAGGACGGTCGCATTTATGGCCGTGGCACGTGTGACATGAAGGCCGGCATCACCGCGGCCATCTACGCGGCCGAAGCCATTCGTCGTGCCGGCATTCCGCTGGTCGGCTCGGTCGAGATCAGCGGCACGGTCGATGAAGAAAGCGGCGGCTTCGCGGGCATGGCCTACTTGGCGAAGCAGGGGCGGCTCAGCCCTGAAAAGACGGATGCCGTCATCATTACCGAACCGACCAACACCGATCGGGTGTATATCGGTCATCGGGGCGTGTACTGGTTTGAGGTTACGACGCGCGGTCGCATTGCGCACGGATGCATGCCGTTTTTAGGCGTCAGTGCCATCGAGCACATGGGCATCATTCTCGATCAGCTGCGGCGCGAGCTGATGCCGGCGTTGAATGCCCGCACCACGGCCATGCCGGTGAAGCCCGAGGGCGCGCGCCACGCCACGCTCAACATCAATGCGATCGCCGGTGGACAACCCATCGACGGCATTCAAACGCCGTGCGTGGCCGACATCTGCCGCGCCATCTTCGATCGCCGCTTTTTGGTGGAAGAAGGCTTTGACGCCACGCGCGCCGAAATTGTGGCGTTGCTGGAGCGTGCCGCACGCGAAACGCCGGAACTTGTCTACGAATTACGCGACCTGATGGTCGTGCATCCCGTGCGCACGCCGGACGGTGCGTCGGTGGTGTCCGCGCTTGATCGCGCGGCGCAGCAGGTGTTGGGACGGCCGCTGCTGCTGGCGGCCAGCCCCGGTACGTACGATCACAAGCACGTCGATCGCATTGCCGGCGTGCCCAACTGCGTGGCGTATGGCCCGGGCATTCTCGATCTCGCGCATCAACCCGACGAGTACTGCGAGATCAACGATCTCGTGCAATCGACAAAAGTCCTCGCCCTCTCCATTCTCGAGCTGACTGGCAGTCTATAAGACGCCCGGCGATCGCATCCTGCGATCGCATCCTGCGATCGCATCCTGCGGTCGCATCCTGCGGTCGCCGGGCGTTGTCCTTCCCAATGCCCTTGCGGTGCGCGATTGCGCACCGGCACGCGCCACACAATGAATGGTTACGTGATGCATACCTGGTCACGACACATTGGCTATCTCCTACGCGCCACTCTACTCTGCACACGCGGTTTGTCGTCCTCCCGAGGAGTACTCGATATGAACAGAGGTTTTCGCTGGCCCGCTCTGCTGATTGCCGCCGTCGCGACAGTCCTGCACGCGGTCCCACTTCAGGCACAGGTCACGGGCATTATCAGCGGCCGAGTGACTGATGAACGCAGCAACCAACCGCTGCCGGACGCGCAGGTCTTCGTCGATGCCAATCGCGTCGCGCGCGCCGATCGTGACGGCAAGTACCGTCTCATCGATGTGCCGGTGGGCAGTCGCATCGTGAACGTGCGCATCATCGGCTACGCCACCAAGCAGGTGCCGGTGACGGTGATGGCCGGACAGACGGTTACCGCCAACTTCGCCATGGCGGTGCGTCCGCTCGATCTCGACGCCGTGGTTGTGACGGGTCAGGGCGGCGAAATCTCCAAGCGCCGCATCGCCACCACAGTGGACGTGGTCTCCCGCGACAAGATCGACGCGTCGCCGGCCAAGCGCCTGGACGAACTGCTGCAGACCAATCTGCCCAGCGCCCAGATCCGCATGACGACGGGTCAGCCGGGTACCTCGTCCATCATCCGGACGCGCGGTATCACCTCGGTCAGCAATAACTCCACGCCCGTCATCTATGTAGACGGCGTGCGCATGGACAACCTCAACACCATCGCGACGCTCGGCATGAACGTCTCCGGTGTGCGTTCGCAGGGTGCCGCCACCAGCGCCATCGCGGATCTGCCGCTCGACAATATCGATCACGTGGAGTTCATCCCCGGCGGCGCGGCCACCACGCTGTACGGATCAGATGCCGCCAACGGCGTCATTCAGATCTTCACCAAGCGCGGCGTCGCCGGCGCGACCAAGGCGTACTTCGAATCCCGCCTGGGCTACGATACGCCGCAGACGCAGTTCCTCTACTTCGATCGCACCAAGGACCTGCTGTACCGCAACGGCCTCACGCAGACCTACACCGCAGGCGTCGAAGGCGGCAACAGCGCCATCACGTACAGCCTGTCCGGCAATGTGCGCGCCAGCGAAAGCTCGCGCGTGTACGGCGACAACCACGCGTTCGGCGTGCGGAACGCCATCGGTGCCAATGTCGGCTCCAAGGGTCGCTATCAGGGATCGTTCTCGTACAACGAGACCGACTCGCCCCGCTTCCGCAACGGTAATGGCGGCGGCTATACGTCGTTGTGGGTGCTGGAAGACGGTCGCTCTAGCGCGTTCGGCTTCAATAACAACATCGACAGCATGAGCACGGACGACTACGCCAAGCTCAAGACGTTTGTGAATGACGCCGAGCGGCTGCAGGACAACCGCGTGTTCACGCGCTCGTTCCAGAGCTCGCAGCGCCTCGACTTCGAGCCGATGCCCGCGGTCAAGTCGCACATGACGTTCGGCTTGAACAACCGCTTCAGCAAGGAGCGGGCGATCGTCACGAACGAATATCAGATCGCCACCAAGGCGTTCCCGGCCGGCACCACCGACCGCGGCAGCATCCAGAACTTCGAGCGCAATTACACCGGCTTCACGTTCGACCTGGGCGCGCAGCATACGAAGAACTTCGGCAGCAAGCTGTCAGTCATCAGCTCTGTCGGTGCGCAGCTGTTCCGCAACGATGACGTGCAGGTGTCGTACACGGCCACGAACGTGCGTGACGGCGCGCAGACGGTCACGGGCGCCGGTGTCACGGCAAGCCAGGACCTCGCGTATCGCGTCGCGAACTACGGCGTGTTTGCGCAGACGAACATGAGCTATCTCGAGAAGTACACGCTCGAGCTGGGCCTGCGCGCCGACAAGAACACGGCGTTCGGTTCCAACACCGGGGCGCAGTACTATCCGAAGGTCGGGCTGGTGTACGCGCTCGGTGCCGAGCCGTGGCTGCGCAAGCTCGTGTCGGAAGACGTGCTGTCGGATATCCGCCTGCGCGCGGCGTACGGCGTGGCCGGTCAGTTCCCGCAGCCGTTTGCGAACGACCGCACCATCGCCATCAACTCGTTCAACGGGCAGCAGGCCGCGACGTTCGGCCAGCCGGGCAACCGCGATCTCAAGCCGGAACGCACCGGCACGTTCGAGATGGGTACGGACCTGAGCTTCCTGCAGAACAAGGTGTCGCTCGGACTCGGTTGGTACTCGGCCCGCACGGTCGACGCCCTCATGTCTGCGCCGCCGGCCCCGTCCACGGGCGAATCCAATCAGATCACCAACCTGGGTGAGATTGCCAACAAGGGACTGGAACTGCGCGGCTCCGTGACGCCGGTGAACAACGCGAAGTGGCGCCTGACCATCAACGGCGCGTTCAACACGCTGGACAACAAGGTCGTCAAGATGGGTGGCACGCCGCCGTTCGCCATCAGCGGCTATAGCGCCAGCACGGTGCAGGGCGTGGTGCAGGAAGGATTCCAGGTGGGCTACCTGCGCGGTCTCAAGGCCATCTTCGACGCGGACGGCAAGATCTCCGAGATCAAGCAGCTCGCGTTCCTCGGCAACCCGACGGCCAACAAGTTCGGTAGCTTCGGCACGCAGTTGGGCATCGGGTCCCACTTCAGCTTCCTCATGGCCGCTGACTACCAGTTCGGGGCGCAGACGCACTCGTTCGATCGTGGCTTCCGCTACCAGTACGGCTTGGCCGGCACGGAGAACTACGTTCCCGCCGCCGCGCTCGCGCAGTCGCCGTACAACGGCAACCGCGCGTTGATCTGGTCGCAGGTGCAGAACCTGTGGATCCAGAACACGGACTACGTGTCCATTCGCACGCTGACCGCCGACTACCGCGTGCCCGCGTCGCTGCTGCCTCGTGGCGCGAAGGATCTCAGCGTGGCGTTCTCCATCGCCAATCCGTGGCGCTGGACGTCGTCCACCTTCGATCCTGAGACCGACTTTTCGTCGACGCCCACGCAGGGTGGTGCCGCGGTTGGTGGATTCAATTACGCCACTGAAAGCAGCCCGCGCACTTTCCTCCTCACTCTTCGCTTCGGGTTCTGATCATGCGCCGACAGACATTGATTCCTGCGTCGGTCCGCCTGTTCGCGCCGATGCTCGCGGCTACCGTCCTCGGGGGCTGTAACGCCTTTTCGCCCACGGAAGTCCGCAACCCGAACGTGACGGACCAGCAGTTCCTGGGCACTCCTGCCTCCGGCGCCGCATGGCTGCGCGGCACCAGCCGCCAGTTCTTGCTCACGCTCAACAGCTTGGTGCTGAACGCGGAGCTGGGGTCGGACAACTACTTCAACAACTACACGACCAACAACCAGCAGTTCGATGGGCCGAATATTCTGTACGTCGATCCCGACGTGACGGCCATCCAGAACTCCATCGCCCGCCTGCGCTACATGGCCACCTTCGGGTTGGACAGTGTGTATGTGCGTGATCCGCTGGTGACGGCCAACGACAAGGCCGAGACGTTTTACCTGCGCGGTGTCGCCAGCATGTTGGCCGGCGAGACCTTTGTCGGACTGCCGGCGGTGGCCAACGGCCCCGTGGTGGATTGGCAGACGCATCTGAATTCGGCCATCGCCGACTTCACGCAGGCGCGTACGCTCTCCACCGACGTGCCCAGCAAGAACAGCTACACGCTGGCGCTCGCGCGGGCGTACCACCGGTTGGGCAACAAGACCAAGGCGGTTGAAGAGGCGCAGGCGCTGCTCACGGCCAACCCGACCTTCATTCGCAATGCGTCGTTCGATCCAGTGAACGGACCGGCCAACGCCATGACCGGCGTGCTCACGAGCTCCGTCAACAACTTCCAGCCGCTGCCGCGTCTGGACTTCCTGGATCCCAAGTTCCTGAACCGGGGTACCACGACGCAAAGCCCGATCGCCTTCCAGAAGGCCGAAGAGGCGCACCTGATCATCGCCGAAGCCAACATCTCGGATAACAACCTGACGGCGGCGAAGGACCGGTTGAAGCAGCTGCTGGCGCTCGTGCTGACGCGCACCACGGAGCTGACGGATAGCCGCCTGCAGCTGCGCGGTCGCGCGGCCGGTAAGGTGCTCTATCCGAACGTCGCCGAGACGAAGGTCGCGTTTGCGCCCGGCCAGCCGTTGCAGGATGGCTTCGTGCTCACGCGCTCCCTTCCGACGGTTCGCGTGGCCACGGTCTCCGGCACCTCGGTGACCAATGCCCGTATCGACGCCATCACCACGGCGGATGACGCGCTGTACGTGCTGTACCTCATGCGTCAGGAAATCTTCATCGGCGAAGGCCGTCGTATGGCCGATCTGGGCATTCGTCTCCCGGTCGCGCAGACCGAGATCATCGCGAATCCGAACACGAAGGCCGGCGAAGCGTACACGCTCTCGCTGGTCCCGTCCTTCATTCCGAAGGGCTTCGACATGGATGCCTTCACGTACGATCAGACCGCGAAGACCGTGGTCATCAAGTTCGACATGAACGCGATTCTGGTGCAGAACAAGGCATCGACCGCTGTCCTGCCTTTCCACTAGTCGCACGAGACCTCCCATGCATCAGCGCAATCATTCGGCAGCACGCCGATGGCATCTCACCGTGTGCGGCGCCGTGGTGGGCGCCGCCACGTTCCTTCTGCCGTCGCACGGGGTGCTCGCACAGACCCCTGCCGCTCGGCCGGCTCAGCCACCTCGTATTACCGTCGTGGGCCCGGGGCCCTCGAACACCATCAGCGACGTGCCGGGCCTCAAGGTCGGGCAGTACTCGCGGTTCGGTGAAGGCTATCGCAGCGGTACCACGGTCATTCGCACCGAGAAGGGCGCAACCGCCGGCTACAGCCAGATGGGCGGCGCGCCCGGTACCAAGGAAACCGATTTGCTCAAGCCGGGCGGCCAGGTCCGCGAGGTGCAGGCCATCATGCTCAGCGGCGGCAGCGCGTTTGGGTTGGATGCCGCCACCGGCGTGATGCGCTGGATGGAAGAGCATAACTTCGGCGTGCCCGTCGCCGGCGGCGTGGTGCCTATCGTACCCGCGGCCATTCTGATGGACCTCGGACGCGGTGGGGATTTCAAGAAGCGCCCCGACGCCGACTTCGGCTACAAGGCCACCGAAGCCGCCACCTCCGAGCCGGTGAAGATCGGTCGCGAAGGCGCCGGCATGGGTGCCGGCTGGGGACTGGGATCGGCCAGCGTGAAGCTGTCCAACGGCTACACGGTGGGCGCGATTGTCGGACTCAATCCGGCCGGCTCGCCGGTGGATCCGAAGACGTGCCTCCCGTACGGCATGCTGCTGGAACTGGGCAACGAGTTCCATCTGGTGCAGCCCAGTGCGCAGGAATGCGCGGCGGCCGCCACCGGTCGCGGTGGCCCCAACGACGGGTCGGATAACGCCGTGACCAACACCACCATCGCCGTGGTCGCCACCGACGCGCCGCTGGAAGATCTCGAAGCGGAACGCATGGCCGTCATTGCCAACGATGGATTGGCGCGCGCGATTCGCCCCATTCACGGCATCGGTGACGGTGACACGGTGTTCGGTATGGCCACCACGTCGCCTTCGCACAATCTCACCAACGCGGAACTGGGCGCGATCTTCAACGCCGCGGCGGACGTTCTCGGACGCGCCGTGGTGCACGCGGTCATCTCGTCCAAGCAGGTCGGCAACAGCCGCGTGGGCTACTGCCAGCAGTACCCGAGCGCGTGCGTGTTGCGCGTCGGCAAGTAAGCACACGATTTCACACGTCACGACATACACGGTCACCGGACAGATCACGTGAAGCGCAAAATCGCGATCGGCCTGGTGGCCGCGACGGTCATCACAACCACGGGGCTCACCGCCAGATCACTGGCGGGAGCCCCGACGGTTGTCTCTGCGGTTGTCTCTCCCGCTGTTGCTGCTGCAGCGAAGACCCTCGACCTGTATTTCATCGATGTCGAAGGGGGGCAGGCCACATTGATTGTCACGCCCGCTGGTGAATCGTTTCTCATTGATGCGGGATTCCCGGGCGACGGCACGTTCAATTCCAAGCCCGGCGCACCGGAACAGGCGCGCGATGCACAACGCGTGTTCGCCGCGGCGCGTGATGCAGGGCTCACGCAGATCGATCACCTCATGCTCACGCACTATCACGGCGACCACATGGGCGGCGTGATGGAACTCGCGCAGCTCATTCCCATTCGCGGCTTCATCGATCATTCGGCGCCCAGTGCCGAAGCCGAAGTGGTCGTGCCGGGTACGCTCGCGCTGTACGACGCGTACGTGGCATTGCGCGCGAAGGGCACGCACATCGACGCCAAGCCGGGCGATCGTCTGCCTATTAAGGGCGTGGATGTGGTGGTGTTGGCTAGCGGCGGCGACGTGATCACCAAGCCGCTGTCGGGTGCCGGTCAGCCCAACGCGGCGTGTACCGGCGACGGTGTGCCGGCGCAGGAAAAAACCGAGAACCCGCGTTCTACGGCCATCCGTTTGCAGTACGGCAAGTTCGCGTTTCTGGACGTGGGCGACTTAAGCGGTCCGCCGCTCTTCGCGCTCACCTGTCCCGCGAATCTCATCGGACAGGCGGATGTGTATCTCATCGCGCACCACGGTGGTGCGGATGGATCAGACCCGTCGTTGTTCGCGGCCGTGCAACCGCGTGTCGCCATCATGAACAACGGCCCGCGCAAAGGCGCTCAGGCCAAGACGTTCGCGACGCTCAAGGCGATGCCGTCCATTGACGCATGGCAGTTGCATCGCACGCTCAATCCGGGCGCCGAGAATATGGCCGATGAACGCATCGCCAATCTCGATGAAAGCACCAGCGCCTATATCAAGGTGTCCGCGGACACGGATGGATCGTTCACCGTGTCCAACGGACGCACCGGATTCAAGAAGTCGTATCGGCGATAACGCCGCGTGCGGCATCGGCCACACGCTCAGCGGTGATGCCATACTGCTTGTACAACACCGGCGCCGGCGCGCTGGCACCGAACGTCTCGATGCCGACAATCGCCCCCGTGTCGCCCACCCAGCGATACCAGCTGGCTGGGTGCGCCGCTTCCACCGCGACACGCGGCACGCCACGCGGCAACACGCTGTCGCGGTAGCTGGCGTCCTGCTTCGCAAATAGCTCGAGGCTGGGCGCGCTGACCACACGCGCCGCGATGCCATGCGCCGCCAGCAGTTCACGCGCGGCCAGCGCGATCTCCACTTCGGAGCCTGACGACATCAGCACCACCTGCGGCGTGGCCACATCGGCCAACACATACGCGCCGCGCGCTACGCCCGCACGAATGAGTTCGGGCTGCTGGAGGTACGCCAGCTTCTGCCGCGTGAGCACCAACGCCGTCGGTCCCGTCTTGTGCTGCAGCGCCACATGCCACGCTTCAGCCGTTTCGTCGGCGTCGGCGGGGCGCAGCACCACGAGATTCGGAATGCAGCGCAGCGCCGCCAGATGCTCCACCGGCTGGTGCGTGGGGCCGTCTTCGCCCAGGCCGATAGAATCGTGCGAGAACACGTACACCACCTGCAATCCCATCAGCGCGGCGAGGCGGATGGACGGGCGCATATAATCGGCGAAGACGAGGAACGTGCCGCCGTACGGCACGATGCCGCCATGCAGCGCCATGCCGTTCATGATGCCGCCCATGCCGTGCTCGCGAATCCCGAAGTGGAAGTTGCGTCCGCCCGGCGTTGCCGCGTTGAAGATGGGCGCGCCCTTCACCAGCGTGAGATTGGAGCCCGTCAGATCGGCCGATCCACCAATGAGCTCGGGCACGTGCGGCGCGATGGCATTGAGCACCACCGCGCTGGACGCGCGCGTGGCTACGTTGCCGCTCTTCGCATCAAACTCCGGCAGCGATGTCGCCAGCGTGGGCAGCCGCTCGCCGCGCATGCGCCGCTCAAACTCTGCGGCCGGTGCGGGATGCAACGCCGCGTACTGCGCCCACAACACATTCCACGCGCTGTGCGCAGCCGCGCGATGCGCGACTTCCGCCTGCCAATGCGCGCGCGCTTCGTCGGGCACTGTGAACGGCTCGGGGTAGAGCCAGCCGTACGCGGCCTTCGTGAGCGCGAGTTCGTCTTTGCCCAACGGTTCACCGTGTGCCTTGGCGGTGTCCTGACGGTTGGGTGAACCGAAACCGATGTGCGTGCGCGTGATGATAAGCGTAGGACGCTTCGTGTCCGCCTTGGCCTCAGCTACGGCGGCATCAATCGCGGCCAGATCGTTCACGTCGGCCACATGCAACACCTGCCAGCCGTACGCGTCAAAGCGCTTGGCGGCATCGTCGCTGCACGTCAGATCGGTGCTGCCGTCGATGGTGATGCCGTTGTCATCGAAGAAGCCAATGAGCTTGCCCAGCCCGAAGTGTCCGGCATACGACGCCGCTTCGTGCGAGATGCCTTCCATCAGGCAGCCGTCACCGGCTACGAAGTACGTGTAGTGATCAACAATCCTGAAGCCGTCGCGATTGAACTCGGCCGCGAGATGCGCTTCGGCCACCGCAAAGCCTACCGCGTTGGCGATGCCTTGACCCAACGGCCCCGTGGTGGTTTCCACGCCCACCGTGTGATGCACTTCGGGGTGGCCGGGCGTCTTGCTCCCCCACTGCCGGAAGTTGCGGATTTCGCTGAGCGGCAGATCGTAGCCGGCCATGTGCAGCGTGCCGTACAGCAGCATGGACGCGTGACCAGCGGACAACACGAACCGGTCGCGATCCACCCAGTGCGGCGCGGCCGGGTCATGGCGCAGATGCCGCGTGAACAACGCGTACGCCAACGGCGCCAGCGCCATGGGCGTGCCCGGGTGACCGGACTCAGCCGCCTGGACGGCATCCATGGCCAGCGTGCGGACGGTATCGATCGCGAGACGGGTGACGTCGTGATCGGCGGGGGGCACGGCTATCGGTGCAACGGACACGGAGGCTCCGGACGGAACGGTCAATGCGAGCGCCAGGCGGGAAGTGGGCGCTCGCAGACTTCAAAAATACAGCAGTTACGCGCGGCCGAGGTACCGCGTGCGCGTGATATCGAGATGATGCGCGAAGTGGCCGGCGATCATCCAGACGATGCCGCGCGCCGAAACCGGCATGTCACGGGATATCCCCGTTTTCTGTACGCTGGCGTCAGTGAGGGAACGGACCAGCGCGAGCGTGCTGCCGCGCACCGCCTCAATTTCGGTCAGAATGTCTGCAATGGTACGGTTGGCGGCGCCGCTTTCCGGGACCCAGGCGTCCTGATCGAACCCCTGCAACGGCGTCTGGTCGCCGCGCGCGATGCGCAGCACGCGGTATCCGAACACGCGCTCGCAGTCGGCCACGTGCAGCAGCGACTCGGCCAGCGTCCACTTGCCGGGGGCGTAGGCATGCGACGCCAACGACGGGTCGGTGTCGGCCAACAGGGCGTGCATGGCCTGCGCCTGCCCCTCGAGCAACGTGAGGACGCTGGCTGTGTGGGCGGCGGCCATCGCGGTGGCGGCGGCGTCGACGTACAGCACGGCGTACGGGGGGAATTCGCCGGCGATGGGGCGGGTGTTGAGCGCGCTCATGGGAGGGGGCGGGGGAGAGGGATTCAGTGGCTTGGACGCGGCGCGGGTTACGCAGCGCTCGGCCGTGTCGCGGGCGATCAACGACTAGGGGAGAGGGGCGAGCTGCAGAATCGCCCGACTGGAGCAGGCATCGTTATGCGTGATCCGCGAGTGCGGCATCCGCGAGCGCGTCGAGCCGTCCTGCGGTGGCGTCCGCCTCGAACTGCTGGTCCCACCCCGCGGCGTCGAACTCGCTAAACCATGCGCGAAAGCTCGCCAGCTCGCGCTCTGAAAGCCGGAGAACTTCCTGCTCAATTTGCTCTACCTTGGTCATGGCGCTCCCTCCCGTTGCCTGAACACTAATCGAAGCCAGATGCGTTCGCGAAACGCTGAATTACTCCGAAAACCCAAGCGCCGTCGCCATCCCCTCAAGCTGCCCAGCATCCGGCACACTCCCCTGCGCGAGTCGCGGCGACCCACCCCCGCGACCGCCCACCGACTGCAACGCGGCCTTGAGCAGTTGCCCCGCATCAGCGCCACTCGACTCCGCGGCGCCCAGCATGAGCCCCTTGGTCGACGGGCTCACCGCCAAGACCACACACGGCCCCATGGCCACCAGCGCCTGCACCAGCACCTCGGCGTCGCGCACCGGCCCCTGCAGGTCGTCCAGCCGAATGCGCCGCACCCCCACCGCGTCGGGCACTGTCGCCGCAAAGCGCGCGGCCGCTTCGTAGCGCGCCAGCTCGCCGGCCATACGCTTGCGATCACGCTCCAGCTCCGCCACCCGCTGCTGCTGCGCCTCCACCAACGACGGCACGTCGTGCGGCGCGGCGGTAAACAGCCGCGCGGCCGCCGTGAGCACCGCGGCATCGGCGCGGGCCACCGCCACCGCGCGCAGCCCGCAGACAAACTCCAGACGCGTGTTCCCCTTGGTCTTCTCCACGCGCCGCAGCAGCATCGAGCCAATGGCCCCTGTGTGCGCCACGTGCGTGCCGCCGCAGGCGCTCCGGTCCAGCCCCTCAATGCTCACAATGCGCAACACGCCATCGCGATCACTGGCCTTGCGTAGCCCCGTGGCCAGCGCGGCCTCCTCAAACGACACCGTGATGGGGCGGTTCTCCGCGGCCAGTCGGTTCACGCGCTCTTCAATTTCCACCACCGTGTGGGGCGCGATGCTGGCGGCGGCCACGTCCACCGTGTTGGTCTCGGCGCCAAAGTGCACGCTCACCGTGGGCCACCCGTAGGCGTCGGCCAGCAGCGCCGACAGCAGGTGCTGCCCCGAATGCTGCTGCATATGATCAAAGCGCCGCTCCCAATCCACCCACCCCTCCACCGACGCGCCCACCGTCAACGACGACGGCTCGGCGCAGACGTGCACAATGCGATGCTCCTCGTCGATGACATCGACAATGGCGGCATCGCCCAGGCGGCCGGTATCGAACGGCTGCCCGCCCGACGTGGGATAGAAGGCGGTGCGATCGAGCACGAGGTGTCGCCCCTCGGCCTCCACGGCAATGACCGTGGCCGAGAAGGCGATACAGTGGGCGTCGGTGTAGTAGAGCCGTTCGGTCATGAGAGCGGGGCGCGGCGGGAGGGCGGGGGCTACACGGAGACAGCGCGGTACGATGCACGGCCAGATGATGCCGCCTCGTGTATGAACACGCGGCGCGGGCGTATCTTTGGCCGCATGAGCGCACGGGCCACAGGCAATATGACGCGAGATGGCGTGAAGGGAGATGGCATATCGCCGACCGCGATGTCGTCAGTCGCATCGGT
>CALQGY020000059.1 GCA_943330235.2 Candidatus Kuenenia stuttgartensis | reverse complement strand
TCCCCTGCGTCCCCACCGCATACGGGGTCAGCGCGCTGAAGAACGTGTAATACGTGAGCGTATTCAACACCGTGATGCCGACCAACTGCAGCACGGCCTTCGGATGATGCGTGAGCGTGGTCAACAACGGGCGGCGGACGGTGCGGGCCGTGTCTTTCCGCGATTCGAAATGCTGGGACTCGGCGAGGCTCCCGCGCAGGTACACGCCCACCACCGCCAACAGCCCACCAATCACAAACGGAATCCGCCAGCCGAAGGTGCGCAGCTGGGTCACCGTCATGGTGGTGGATAGCAGCACGCCCATCAGCGACGCCACGAGTAGCGCGGAGCCGGTGGAGATGTAAAAGAACGCGGCATAGCGACCGCGGCGGCCCTCGGGGGCAATCTCTGCCAGATACGCCGAGGCGTTGGAGACTTCGCCGCCCAGCGATATCCCCTGTGCGATACGTGCGAGCAGCAGCAGAATCGGCGCCGCCCATCCCACCTGCTGGAATGTGGGCAAGATGGCGATGACCATCGAGCCCCCCGCCATGAGCAGGATGGTCAGGATCATCGCCGCCTTGCGACCACGCACGTCGGCATAGCGCCCCAGCAACCAGCCACCCACCGGGCGAAAGAAGAACGCGACGGCGTAGGTAGCCGTCGTTTGAATCAACGCCAGACTGGGATCGCCACCGGGGAAGAACTGGGTGGAGAAGTAGACGGCGAACGTCGCGTAGACGGTCCAGTCGTACCACTCGATGGCATTGCCGATGCTTGCGGCGATGAGCGTGCGAATCGGCAACGCATGGGCGCGGGTCTGCATCGCGTTACAGCAGCTCGAACGTTGGGGCACTGGGCTGCGTGCTAAACATCTGCACACGGCGCGCAACCTGCGGAAACAGGTTCACGTAGCGATCGCGCCACCGCGACGAAAAGCGCTCGGCTTCGGACTCGGGCACCATCGCCCACACGCTCCCGCCAAAGCCGGCGCCAAACGCGCTGGCCGCCACCGCGCCCGCATCGCGGGCCAACGACACCAGCCGCATCGTCTCGGCAATCTGGTTCTCCAGCGCGACTTCCGCGCCACGCTGCGACGCAGCCACAATCGTTCCAAACGTCGTGAGGTCGCGCCGCTCGAGCGCAGACGCCGCATCGGGCACGTGTTGCCAGGTCTCGGCGAAGAACTGTTGCAAACGCGCGTCCAAGTGCGCCGCGTTGAACTCCGCGTCGGCCCCGGCGCGCGCGGCCTCCCGCAGCGCCAGTGGGACATCCGTAATGACGGAGCCTTCGGCGGCCTCCGTAAACGCATCGTACAACGTGCGCGCCGACCCGCCCTGCGCATTCCACGCCGCCACCAGTCGGTGCGCCGTACGCGCCACGCGATTGTAGCGATCACGCGCGCCCCCCGCCTTCGCAGCCACCACACCGCTCACCGCAATGACGAAGACATGATCCGTCGGCCACGGCACAGCGCGCTCGTGGCGTACGGGCGTCCAGCCAAAGACGTCGAGCTTCCCCGGCGCACAACACAGAATGGCGGTTTGATCCTGCGCGCCGCCCAACGTGCCGACGCCGCGTTCACCCTCCAGTTCACCGAAGCTCGCCCCGTTCTCCAGCGCACCGACGTAACCCGCCAACGACGTGCGTGGTGCGAGGCACCGCTGCCACCGTTCGTCGGTGGTGATACCACTGAGCCCCGCAAGCGCGAGCGTCATCCCCACCATCAGCGCGCTCGAACTCGACACACCGGACGCGGGAGGCAGGTTGCTGGCCAGCGCGATATCCGCGCCAATGACGCGATCGCCGAAATTGCGCTGGAGGCGACGAATGGCGGTGCGCGGATAAATCGTCCACGGCATGGGCGATTGTGACGCGGGGAACGGCGACACGTCGAGCGGCACTACGGTCGACTCACGCCGACGTGCATCCCGCAGCACGACGTTGCGATCCGTGCGCGGAGCGGCCATCACGACAATGCCACGCTCCACCGTGCAGAGCAACGAGCGTCCGCCGGCGTAGTCCACGTGTTTCCCCAACACCTCAATGCGCCCCGGCACCACCCATGTGCGTCGCCCCTCGCGCGGGGCCCCCGCTTCGTCGAGCGAGCGACTGGCATCACGCTCCAGCTTGCGGTAACGCTCCAACACCGCCGGTGGATAGCCCACCGCATCAAGCGGCATCCCCACCAACGACGTCTCCAACGACGGGAACTCCGCGTAACTCACGGCCGCACCTCCGTGGCCATGAGACGCGCGGCGACTGCCGGAATGTCCGCGCGCTGCGACAAATCCAGCACGGGGAGTGCCATGCGTTCGGCGTGTACCATCACCCCTTCGCGCAACGCCAACGCCACCGCTTCCGGCAACTCAAATTCCCCGCGCGCCGACACGGGCACGCGACGGCACGCATCCACCAGCGCCGGCGTCATCGCCCAGCAGTTCATCCCCAGCCACCGCGCCGCCTCAGCATCGAGATCAATCGCGTCGCCCGGCTTTTCGATGATGCGCACCAACCGCCCGTCCGGCGCGACATCCAACACCGCGAACGCGCGCACGCGGTCCCGATCGATATTCCCGTCACGCACGAGCGCGTCGCGATCAAACGCAATCGTCGCTGCCGAGCGCGCGTGTACGAGATATCGCAACGCCTCGGCCGGATAAAAGTTGTCCGCGTTGAGCACCAGAAACGGGTGATCGCCGATTGCGTCGCCCGCCGCCACAACGGCGTTGGCCGTGCCCAACGGAGCCGCCTGCTCCGCGAAACGGAGGCGCACTCGCGTCGGGGGGGCGATACGCGTGTAGTAGTCACGCACCGCGTCATGCTCCGGACCCAGCACCAGCACCACCTGCTCGATGCCCGCATCCGCGAGCGACGAGATGATGTAATCAAGAAACGGACGCGCAATGCCCGTACCGTCACTCGCACCGATGGGGATCATGCCTTTGACGCCACTGTCGGCAACGGCCGCCTGCGTGGGTTGCAGGTCGGCCGTCGCGTCCAGTCGTCGCATCCGCGTTCCCAGCCCACGGGCCAGGATTGCCGCGGTATCAATCACTTCGTGGCCGGTCCCTGCGGAGCGGTGGACGTCCGCCAGGCGCCGCGGGTGAAGTCGGGGAACTTGATGGGCGCGCTGCCCTTCCGCAGCGATTCCTCGCTGAGCGGGAAGGGCACGCTCCACGACACGGCGTCATACACGTCGAAGTCGGGCACCAGTCCCTCGCGCAGACACTGCACCAACCGGTACGCCATGACGAAGTCCATGCCGCCGTGTCCACCGTTCTTCCGGGCCAGATCACCAACGGCCGTCCAGAGCGGGTGTTCGTATTTCTTGTTCAACGACTCCAGTGTCGCCCACTTCTCACCACCCGCCTGTCCGTCCAGATACACGCGCGGCGGATAGTCGTTGAAGATGGCCTTCGAGCCCTGCAGGTTATTCAGGCGCGAGTACGGGCGCGGACTGACCACATCATGCTGCAGCAAAATGGTGCGTCCCTTCGCCGTCTTGATCAACGACGAATTCATATCACCGGCGATGTAGCGTTCCTGCCACTTCGCGCTGTCCTTGGGCACGTGCGTATCACGCCACTCCGTAAGCCCCGCTTCGCCCGACGACATGGACACCATGTACTCGAAGCGGTCGCCGCGATGGATGCCCATGTACTGCGCGACGGGCCCCAGCCCATGCGTGGGATAGAAATTCGCGTTGCGCTGCGTGTGCGGCAGACGACGCCACTGCCCTTCATCGCGATCTTCGAAGAGGATTTCGCGCAGGTCATGCAGGTACGCCGCCTCGCCGTGCAACAGGGTGCCGAACACCCCTTCGCGCACCATGCGCAGCACACTCAGCTCGCTGTTGCCGTAGCAGCAGTTCTCCATCATCAGGCAATGGCGACGCGTCTTCTCCGACGTCTCCACCAGCTCCCAGCAATCCTCCACGCTGGAGGCGATGGGCACTTCGCTGGCGGCATGCTTACCCGCACGCATGGCCGCGAGGGCCACCGGCGTGTGCCAAGGCCACGGCGTCGCGGTGTAGACGAAATCAATGTCGTTGCGCTGCACCAGCCGCTCGAAGTCCCGATCGCCGTTGTAAAACAGCGCCGGCTCCGGCCGGCCCGCCTTCGTGACCATGGCGGCCGCCTTGCGCACTTTCTCTTCCACGACATCGCAGAGGGCGGTGATCTGCACGCCCTCAATGGCCAGCAGTTCACTCAGCATGGAGCGACCGCGAAGTCCCGTGCCGACAATCGCGATCCGTACGACCTCGTGCTTCTCGAACGGGACGCCAAGCATGCCGTCCGCCGTTGGACGGCCGGGATGCGCGAGGTCCACACGCCAGTCGTCCGTAGCCGCCAACAGTCGCGCCGGTGCGCCGGTCACCGCGGTCGCCGCGAGGGCCGCGGCGGTGCCGGTCAGTAGATCACGACGGGAAATGCGATCGGACATGGCTCAGGCTCCGGGTGTAGTGCGGATGTCAGAATGGTCGCCGACGTTCAGAGCGCCGCGCACCCCATGCACCACGACATGATCGCCGAGGAACGACGAATGTAGGTGCGCATGCTCGATGTTGGTGTGGTTGCCGATGACCGCATCGCGGATCGTCGCATGTCGCACCACCGAGCCGGTACCGATGGACACATTCGGACCGACGGTGGAGTGCTCGATGGTCACGCCCTCTTCGATGTAGACCGGTTCCACCAGCGTGGCGCCCACGCCGAGCGACTCGGGATGACGCGCGCGCCCCTTCTCCAACATGGTGCGATTGGTATCGAGCAGCGTCTCCAACTGCCCGGCGTCGTACCACCCCTCAACGTCCACGACTTTGATCTTCGCGCCGTGGTCGATCATGTACTGGAACGCATCCGTGAGGTACCACTCGCCCTTGTGTGGGGCGGTGGTCAGCACATGTTCAATCCCCTCGAACAGCAGCTTCCAATTGCGGATGTAGTACAGCCCGATGTTCGCGCGTTTGGAGATGGGCTCCGTCGGCTTCTCGACGATCTTCGTCATGTGGTCATCGGCGTCGGTCACGACCACGCCGAAGCGCTGGTAGTCTTCGACTTCCTTCGTCCAGATGATGCCGTCCGCGTCGGTTGTGTTGATGACGCTCAGGTCCGCATCGAAGATCGTATCGACGAAGATGATCATCACCGGCTGGTCGACGTACGGCTTCGCGAGTGCGACCGCGCCAGCCGTCCCATCCTGCACCTGCTGTTCGATGAACACACTGGGAATGTCATACGTTGCGCGCGCGTACGACTCCACCTTGTCCTTCAGGTGCCCAGTGATGTACACGACCTGCTCGATCCCGCCGAGCTTCTGGACGTCGTCCATCACATAGCTCATCACCGGGCGTCCGGCGACCTTCAGCATCGGCTTGGGCACGACATGCGTATGCGGACGCAGCCGCGTGCCTTTGCCGGCGAGGGGGATGATGACCTTCATGAGAGCCGTCGGTGGTGATTGGTGGATTTTCCGTGCCCATCGGCGCGGCATTGAGACAGACCGCCAAGATTCACTGACCAAAATGCAGAACGGCAGCCGCCGAGGGGAGTGGCGACTGCCGTGCAAATCGAATGTGGTGCGTACCAAACCGCGTCAGGGCGCGCTGGTCCCCTCGCGCCCATAGCGGTCGGTCAGGCGGACGACATCGTCCAGCTCCGGCGTGCTGGCCTCAAGCACGTCGATATCGGTGATGGCTTCAATGGCATGGATGGTGTGCGGCGTGATCCGGAACGACTGCCCGGCCACGAGATGCTGGTCGCGGAGCTCCGTATCACCGGGCATCTGCACCCAGTACTTCATCTCGCCGCGCAGCAGGTAGACCGTTTCGTCCTTCCGCTCGTGGTACTGCACCGAAAGCTTTTCGCCGGCTTTGACGTGCAGAATTTTCCCGACGTACTGCTCGGTGTGCGCCCAGATGGTTTCGTGTCCCCACGGCTTCTCGACATGCCGTACTGCAACCGGTCCGCTCATTGTCTCGTCGTCAAATTGAGGTGATAGGCCTGCGCCGTGGGACTGTCCGTCGCGCCGAACGGATCCAGCCATGCCTCGAGCGGTCGCTCGGACACGGTGATCCGGATCGTCTGGAGGTCGAGCGCCGCATCGCCGCGCACCACCGTCCAGCCGCGGGACGTCCGCACCCCCACCGGCATCGGGTGCCGATACGCCCCCTCCCGACTGAGTCGCACCGTCACAATCCATTTTCCGTCTGCCTGCTGGACGAGCGGACCCCGAAGGGCGTAATCAATCACCCCGGTCTGCCCGACCCATTGATCGAAGAACCACCCGAGCTTTCGCCCGCCGACCCGCTCCGCGCTCCCCTGCAGCGCCCAGCGATCGACATGGCGGAACTGCCAGCGGGCGTAGTAATCGCGCAGCATCGCGCGAAAGGGGGCATCGCCCAGCACGTCGTGCAGCGCCTGATACATGGACTGCGCGCGCTGGTACACCATGTCGTTGTAAACACTGAACTGTGCGAACAGATCGCCGCGCAGCCCGATGGGCTGGGCAATCCCGGCGCGGACATCGGCCGCCTGCTGTGCACTGGTCTTGTCGAGCTGCGTCCGGAGCTGACGCAGCGTCGTGTCGGCCGGCATCCGCGGATTCGCGTCATTGGCCGCGGCTAGGCGCGCCGAGACCACAGCGCGCACGGTCCCGGCCTGCCAGGCGGTTTGATACGAGGTGAACCCCTCGTCCATCCACCCGGACTGCCATTCGTTGTTGGCCAGAATGCCGAAGGTGAAAATGTGTCCGACTTCGTGCAGCGTCAGACGCAGCGACGCGGAGCCGTTCTCCACCATCATGGGGAACTCCGTACCGCCGCCATCAACGCGCTTGACCACGGTCAACTGCGGATAGGGGTAGTCGCCGTACACCGACTCGAGCCACTGTAGCGCAGTCTGCGCGTACCCCAGCGCCCCGCCCTTCTCCCACTGCGTGCGGGACGTGGTCACGCAGGTACGCACCGCATCCGCACGCCGCGACGCATCGGCCAAGGCCACGTTGGCCGCGGCGCAGTCCTCGTCCGCATCACCGCGATACAAGATGTGCACCGCCACACTGTCAAAGCCGCGCACGCGCAGCGTCGACGACGGGCGGCGCGCAAACGTGGCCCCTTCGTAGCGGAAGCCTGGTGACGCGCTCCACGCGAAGTGATGCACATCGCGCGCGAGGAACCGCACGGCGCGATATCCGCTGGGAATGGTGACAGCGGGCGCCGCGGGCACGTTCGCATACACGGCGGCATTCGTGCGCACGGGCGCCGATCGGTCGGCCGCCACACGGGCCCAGCCGGGATCACCGCTGACGGGGACGCCGGTAGCACCCACCACTTGATCGGCGGGCAACACCAACGTCACGTCGAAGGTACCAAACTCCCCATAGAACTCGCCCGCCGGCACCAACGCGTTGGGGCGCCATCCGGTGCGATCGTACACCGCAACCTTTGGAAACCACTGCGAGAAGTCGAACGATCGTCCTCGGCGCCCCTGTCGGCGCGGCACGGTGGACGTGCGCGCCGTCCACGCGAACTGGACGTCTAAGGAGTCGCCGGGGCGAAGTGGCTGCCGTAGCGCGAGGCGCACCACGGTGCTGTCGGGCGCGAGCGGATACTCGGGCGTGACGGCCATGCCGTTGATGCGAGGCGCGGCGGTAAACCGCTCGTACGCGTAGTCCGGCTCTTCGAGTAGCTGAAAGCGGGTGCGTCCTTCGCGCGCATCCGTCGCGGACCATCGCGACGCGGGGCGGAACGCGTTGAGGTGCTGGTGCACCCACAGCTCACGCAGTGTGTCGGGGCTGTGATTGACGTAGTGCAGCGTCCCAGCGGCTCGAATGCCCTGCTGCGACTCGTCGAGCGTGGCGACGATGGTGTAGTCGGCACGCTGATGCCAGTAGCCGCTGGTGTCATTGCCCGCGGGCGTCGTGGAGGGCCCCAGCGGGATGGGCGGCTGAGCGACCTGCAGCAGTGCGAGGAGAAGGAGCATAGCGAATTCGAATCTCCCCGCACGTCGGCGGTCGAGTGGTTAGTTGCGGCTACCGATCTTGCGGCGGAGCAGGCCCAGCTTGCGGCGCAGCGACCCATCCATGACGGTATCGCCGATGCGCACGACCACGCCGCCGAGGATGGACGGATCCACCTGCAGGTGCGGGACGACGGTCTTGCCGGTCGCGGTGCTGAGGCGCGCCGCGATGGCGTCACGATCCGCATCGGACGTCTCACGGGCCACGGTCACGCGCGCATGCACGACACCGTTGGAGGCGTCGAGCAACGTGTCATACTCGTCCGCGATGGCCGGAATGAGCGTCTGCCGACGGTTGTGCACGAGCGCCTGCAGGAACTTCATGAAAATACGCGGGACCTTATCACCGAGCGCGCGCGTGAGCATGCCCAGCTTGTGCTCGGCCGGGATGCGCGGCGAATCGAGGAACTGCTGCAGCGTGACGTCTTCGCTGATCGCGTTGGCGACGTGACGCAGCATCGTGCCCCACCCCGACGCGTCATCCGCCTTGCGCGCCAGGGCGAGCAAGGCGTCGGCGTAGTTGCGCGCGACCGTCGAACCGGCGACGGTGGCGGACATCAGCGGGCGCCCTTGGCGCCGTCGAGCGACGCGAGGAAGCTATCGACGATCTGCCGGTTGCTCTCGGAGTCGAGATTCTTCTCGATCACGCGGGAAGCACCAGCGATGGCCAGATCGATCGCTTCACGACGGAGCGCGGCGATGGCATCCACCTTCTCGCTTTCGATGGCGCGACGCGCCTGCTCGATCATCTCTTCCTGCTGCTGCTTCGTGGTTGCCAGCAGCTCGCCGCGCATCCGCTCGGCCGTCGCGCGGCTCTCGGAAATGATGCTCTGCGCTTCGGTGCGGGCCGCCTCAAGCTGCGCGCGCTGCTGCGCGAGCAACTGCTCGGCTTCGGCGCGATCACGCTTGGCGCCTTCGATGGCGTCTTCGAGCGACTTCTCACGCGCTTCGACCGCGGCGAAGATCGGCTTAAAGGCGAACTTCGAGAGCACGATCATCAACAGCACGAAGATGATCAGCGTCCAGAACATGAGTCCCGGATTCGGCGCCAACAGATTCACGGGGCCGGATTCCGGCTCGTTGGCCAGCGCAGGCGCGGCCGAGAGCGTGATCGCGGCGGTGACAGCCGCCACACGGGCGAGAGCGGAACGGAGGCGCAGAGAGAGTACGGACATGGAAGAATCCACGGGAAGAAAAGAAGTGGCGGGGCGCCCATCCGGACGCCCCACACACGGATGCTTTAGAACGTGACCTTGTTCTGGATCAAGAAGCCGATAACGACGCCGAACAGCGCGGCGCCTTCAACGAGCGCGGCCAAGATGAGCGCGGCCGTCTGAATCGTGCCAGCCGCTTCGGGCTGACGCGCCATGCCTTCCACCGCCGAACCACCGATCTGGCCGATGCCGATACCGGCACCGATCACGCCGCCTGCAGCGGCAATACCAGCGCCGATCATCGCGAGCCCCTTGGGGTTCGACTCGGTCGCGGCCTGAAGCAGCCCCATCACTTCGATCATGAGAAACTCCGAACGTATGCGGTAAGAACCCACGCTCCTGACGGCGGCAACGAATCGCCGCGCTACCCGTCCCCGAGCCGAAGCTCAACGAGCATCACCGGTCGCTCGACCGGCTACTGGACCCGACCAACGGGAGCGCGTTGGATGGGCACTACCGAACGACAACGAACGACTAGTGGTGCGAAGCGCGCATCTGCCCGATGAAGACACATGCCAGCAGCGTGAAGATGAACGCCTGCAAGAACGACACGAACAGTTCGAGCATGCTGATGGCCGTGGCCATGAGGACCGGGACGCCGGCGATCAGCACGCTCTGGAACGTGAAGATCAGACCAATGATGGCGAGCAGCACGATGTGCCCGGCCGTCATGTTGGCGAACAGACGAATGGTCAGAGCGAACGGCTTGGACAGTTTGCCCACCATTTCCACCGGCGACATCACGAAGAACATGACGACGCGCATGACGATGGGGAGGTCCTTGTTCCAGTAGAACAGCGTGCTGAGGTAGCCCACGCCGTTGGCGCGGATGCCGGCCAACTCCACCACGATGGCGGTGATGATCGCGAGCGTCGCGGTGACGGAGACATTGCCGGTCGCGGTCGATCCGTAGGGAATGAGCCCCAGCAGATTGCAGCACAGGATGAAGAAGAACAGCGTGAGGGCGAATGGCACGAACTTCTCGCCATGCTCACCGACGTTGGGCAGCACCACTTCATTGCGCAGATACAGCGCCAGCGCTTCGATGCCGGCGGCGAAACCACGCGGGCTCCCACCAGCGGCGTGCTGCGTGCGGCTGGCTCCCGCGGCCGTGATGAGGAGCACTGCGGCGAGCGTCGCCGCGAGCAGCATGAACACGACATGCTTGGTGGGCGACAGATCGACTTCCATGCCGCCGATGCTCACCGGCGCGAACTGCGGCAGCTCAAGCTCCTTGGCGAAGTGGCTGTTGGGCCACGGGATCTCCAGGAACCGGCTATCGGTGATGTGCGGCGTGATGAAGTCCTCCGCCGCCGGCTTGGCCTCATGCTGCATCTCGGCCATCGATTCGGCCGTCATGGGTGTCGCCATGACCGTGGACGATTCCACCGGCGCGGCCGCCGGCTGCGCGGCGCCCTCCTGCGCGATCAGACGAATCGGGGCCAGCGCGAGCGACGCAAAGGCCGCCACGGCGACAACAGAGTTCAAAGCAGCACGCAGAGAATGACGCATCACCTGCATCCGGATCAGCTGTTCAGAAAGACCGGCTCGACCAACGTCGAGACGAAGAAGAACATCACCAACGACAACAGGGCCGGCACCAGCGCCAGTCCTAGCGCTTTGATACCTAAAAAGGCCCACGCCATCACCACCACAAAGCGCAGGAGCACGCCCAGTCCCCATCCCGCCATCACCTGCTGCTGCGCGACCAACCGCGCCACGGCAAACGTCAGGAGCTGCACGCCAACCGCCAACCACGCACTGGCGTGGATTGCCCGCGCCGACTCCGCATCGGTCCAGATGAACTGCGACAGTATCAACGCCACGATGATCACCAGCACCGACTGCGCCCCGGCAAAGAGGAGCAGCGACCGCATGATGCTCCGCGGCTTCTTCGGCGACATCTGCAAGGTCATACGCGCGGTGACCGATGAGATCGCGCCGCGCCATCCTGCGTTGTCGCGTTGGTGCGTCGCATCACTTGTCGATAGCTCGTATAGAAAGATCCGCCCCCGCCGACGAAGAGGCCGATCAACAGGAAGACGGGTGACATGCCGAAGCGCGCATCCATCCAGTTGCCGGCATACACGAAGGCAAACAGAGCGACGAAAAACTGCGCGCCCATCCCCGCCAATGCCCACGGAGACTGACCCCGAGACGGTGACGGCGATGGGCTGAGGCCCGGTGTTTCATCAGCCATTCGGGGGGCAAGCTAGACGCTTGTGAAATTTTTCGCAAGCGAGCCAGGAACGCCGAACCGAAGAGAAACCGACAGCGCGCCGCGACCCAGAAGCTGTTTTCCCGCCGTCACTTACGACGTTAACTCATGCTTGACAGCCGCGCAGGCCGTTGATAACGTAGCGTTGAAGTGAATTGTGACGGTCGGCCGTCCAAGTCATTACAGGCACGTGTTGTGCGTAGTTCGTCCCGCGCCACCGTCCACCCCTCAACCGCCTGATGCTCCCACGCATCATCGTTCCGCTGCTCGCTACTGCTGTGCTCGTGTTCGCGTGCAGTCCCCGCGCAACGAGCCCGGTCTCCAGCACGCGCCCGCGAACCAGCGTTGAGCACGGCGTCGTCTCCCACGTGATGGTGGATACCACGCGTGGCCAGGTCCGATTCGCCATCGAAGTCTCCAACGACTCGCGGAAGCGGGTGGAGCTCAATTTCGCGGACGGGCTGACCCACGACTTCGTGGTGTTGGATGCGGCCGGCCGCGAGGTGTGGCGCTGGAGCGCCGGACGGATGTTCACGCAGGGTATGCAGAACCGGCTCTTAGAGGCGCATGATGCCGTGGTGTATGCCGAGCAGTGGACGCCCACCGCCAAGGGGCAGTACACGCTCGTCGCACAACTCCGCAGCGAGAATTATCCGGTGCGTCAGCGCGTGGAGTTCTCGCTCCCCTAGCGGTGCCAACAGTAGTTTTTTCACTGATCACGCCACAGTTTCCCCAATATCGACAACGGACGTCCTCGGACGTCCGTATGTGTTTCTGCAGGCGTATCCGTATGGTCTCTCGCGACGCGCTGCTGCGCCGACCTGTTTTCTCCCGCCCTCCGCTTCTGTGACTGCTTCTTCCGAGACGAACGACCTCGCCCTGCTGGAGCGTCTGGCGATCGCGCGACGTGCGCTGGCCGAGCAAATCGGCAAACGCATTATCGGGCAGACACAGGTGGTGGACGACCTGGTGGCCGCGTTGCTGTCCGGCGGCCACGTGGTGCTCGTGGGTGTCCCCGGGCTGGCCAAGACGCTGCTCGTGCACACGGTGTCGCGTGCGCTGGATCTGACCTTCGCGCGCGTGCAGTTCACGCCTGATCTGATGCCCAGTGACATCACGGGCACCGAGTTGATGGAAGAGGAGCCGGGCACCGGCAAGCGGGCCTTCCGCTTCGCGCCCGGTCCCGTGTTCGGCAACATGGTCCTTGCCGACGAAATCAACCGAGCCCCACCGAAGACGCAGGCCGCGTTGCTGCAGGCCATGCAGGAGCGCACGGTGACGGTCGCGGGTCGCACCTACGATCTGCCGCGCCCGTTCTTCGTCCTCGCCACGCAAAACCCCATCGAGCAAGAAGGGACGTATCCGCTGCCGGAAGCGCAGTTGGATCGCTTCATGTTCGAGTTGCGCGTGGGCTATCCCACGCGCGAGGAAGAAGAGCAGATCGTGATGTCCACCACCGGCGACAAGGAAGGCGAGATCGTGCCCGTGCTTGGGGCCGAGGAGCTGTTGGCGTTGCAGCGGCTGGTGCGTCGCCTCCCGGCGCCGCCCAGTCTGGTGGAGTACGCGGTGCGCCTGGCGCGCAGCACGCGTCCGGACTCCGCGGAGGCGACGGCGCGGGTGAAGAAGTACGTCAGTTGGGGGGCCGGCCCGCGCGCGTCGCAGTATCTCGTGCTGGGCGCGAAGGCCCGCGCGGCGATGGACGGACGGGCGATGCCCGATCTCGATGACGTGCGCTCGGTCGCGCACGCCGTCCTGCGCCATCGCATGGTGGTGAATTTCCAGGCGGAAGCCGACGGGATTCCCATCGAATCCCTCATCGAGCTGCCCCGCTAGTCCGTCCGTCGGCACGGACTCGGCTCGTCCTGAAATGACGCCATCGCGACACGCGCCCAGCTTCGGGTGACGTCGCGGTGGTGTTTTTCATTCGACGCATCAAATTCCCATTTTTTGAATCTGGCATTTCTCGTGAAATGACAAGGCGCTGACGCTTCAGCGCATGTTGTCGATCCCGCCCCATCCGAGGATCTTTTGGCACGACCGCGTCACCTCCTCCACGAATCTCCCACGCGCCCCGCCGGACGCCACCCGCTGGCCACGCATGACGAGGCCGGTCGGCCGCTGGTGCGCCTCCAGACGCTTGGGGCCTCGACGATCCTCGTCGGCGGCGAACCGCTGACCATGGCGTCCGAAACGCTCTTCTCGCTCTTGCTCCGGGTCGCCTGTGCGCCGGACCTGCGGGTGGGTCGCGACGAGTTACTGATGCTGCTGTGGCCGCGCCAACCGGACGACCGTCGTCGCGCCAATCTGCGGCAGACGCTGTACAAGTTGCGCGGGATGGGTGTGAGGCTGCAGCTCAACGGCAGCGTGGTGGAACTCGATCCGGGTCACGTGGTGCCGACATTCTCGGTCGCCCGTTCGTCGGACACGTTTGAACGCGACGTCACACTCGGCCAGGAGCCATTTGGTCCGTTCCTCCCGGGGCTGCAGGTGCCGTGGCCGGAGTTTCAGGATTGGATCGACCACGAGCGCGAGACGGTCCATGCGGAGATCCGGAGCGTCCTCGCCGACCAGCTTCGCCGACGTCGTGAGCGGGCCGACTGGGGCGGTGCGGCCGCCCTCGCGCGTGATCTCCTGCAGTTCGACGCGCTCAACGAAGAGGCGACGCTGACGCTCGCGGAATCCGCGGCGCTGGCCGGATCGAAAGCGGAGGCCATCGGCATTCTCGATCGCTATCTCGCCGAGCTCGGCCCCTTGGCGGGCGATATCCGGTTGCCGGCGACGTTGCTGCGGCGACGCATTGCTGATCCGCCCGGGCGCGCGCGAGTGTCGTTCGCGCCGGCGGAGCGACACTTCGTGGGTCGCGATGCCGAGCTGGCTGAGCTGACGCTCGCCATCCGGCGCGCCCGGTGGAATGACGGGACCGCGATGCTCGTGCATGGCACGGCCGGTATCGGCAAGAGCCGGCTCACGCATGAAGTGGAGAAGGTGGCAACCATCGAGGGCGTGCGGGTGTTGCGGGCGGGCTGCCGCGAGACCGACGGCGCACGGGTGCTGGCCACGGTACTCGAAATTCTCCCCGACCTGCTCGCGCAACCGGGGGCGCTGGGGTGTGCCCCCGAAAGCCTCGCGGTGCTACGGCAGATCGCCACCACGGACACGACGACGGCCGGAGACGCTGCGGGCGTCACCCGCGATCCCGTCTCCATGGCCGGTATCCGGCGCGCGGTCATCGATCTCTTCTCGGCAATCTCCGAGGAGAAGCCCATCATCTGGGTGGTCGAGGACGTGCACTGGGTGGACGATCGCACCTGGGAGTTGCTGTGCGATCTCATGGATCGGATCAGCGGCATGCGCATGGTGTTGTTGCTCACGTCGCGCGAACCGCATGCGCGCCCGGTCCGACCGCAGCGGATGCCGCCGGCGCTGGCCCTTCGTCGGCTGCCACCGCTCACGCGCGAGCAGAGCGCGCTCCTGTCGCGCGCCATCGGTCAGGACCTCTCGGCCACGATCACGGACGAGATCAGTGATTGGCTCGTGCGGGCTAGCGAGGGGATCCCGCTCTTCCTGCGATCGTTGGTCAATCATTGGATTGCCACCGGCGACGCGGGCGGTGTGCCGCCGACGCTGCATGGCGTGATCGATCAGCGACTGTCGCAGCTTGGCAGCGATGCCTTGCGCGTGATTCAGACCGGCACCCTGCTTGGTCGCTGGGCCACGGTACCGCGCGTGGTACGCGTGTTGGAGCTCCGCGCGAACGAGATGCTGCAGTACATCGAGCAAATCGAGTCGTTGGGCGCCTTCGCCGCCGATGGTGGCAACTTGCTGGCCGCGCACGAACTGGTCGCGCGCGCCGCGCACGCGCGTCTCTCACGCTTCGCGCTGGAGACGCTGCACCGTCGGGCCGGCGAGGTGCTGCTTGCGGAGGCGCATGAAGCGCGGACGCCGGAATTGCTGTTGTCAGCGCTCGAACACATCGCCGCGTGCGGCGACATGCCATGGCTGGCGCGCGAGACCATGGGAGTGGTCACGCAACTCACCGAACTGGGCGTGCCGGAGCGCGGCCTGGCCGCCCTCCGGCGCGTGGATGTTGCCGTGCTCTCGCCCACCGACCGCAGCGCGATGAAGCATGCCATCGCGAAACTCCTGGTGCGTGCGGGCGAGTATTCGCGGGCGCTCGATACGCACGCCGACGGCGACACGCTGCCGCCGGTCACAGAGGCGCTCACCGACGCTGAGGCCGACGCCGGACTCTCGCTCGCGGACTCGCTGTACCGGGCCGACCGCGAGGTGGATCGCGCGCGATTGGTCGCGTTTATGGTCGCCGTCGCTGAGTGTGCGCATCTGGCGCGAACGACCCGTCTGCGCGCCGTGGACATGGGGCTGATCATGATCGCCAACGAGTGCGACGCCCCACTGGCGCGGCGCATCTTCCACGCGGTGCGTATCACGGACGCGGAGATCCACGAGAACGACACGTGCCGACGCGTAGCGATCTTGTATCACGCGCAGTTCGGTGATCGCGCCCGGGCGATCGCGATTGCGAAGTCGCTGTATGCCCGGGCGAAGAGTGAAGCTACGTCGATTGATACCTACTCCGATGCACTTCGCGCGGGAGTGGCGCTGAAGCTCTGCGGACGTGGCACAGGGCACCTCGATGCGCTGGCGCTCGCGCTCGATATTTCGATTCGTAGTAATCTCGATGGACTGAGCGTGAACGCTGCTTGGCACCTCGCGCTCTCGTATCTCGAACTTGATGAACCTCAACTGCTTCGGGCGGGCATTGAACAGGTCAAGCGCCTCTACCTCCGATCTGGTGAGCCCGTGTCGTGCAACTATGTGCACGGTCTGTTGTGTCGAGAGGCGATCGAAAGCGGTGACGCCGATGAAGCCGGACGACAACTCGGAATTTGGAGGCAGCACTTGCCGCGTTATGAGTCTATCCGTTCCTTTGCTCACTCGCAGAGTCTTGCGATGGCGGTGAACCTGATGGACCCAGCATTTATTCCGACTGTATCTGCGGTTGAAGCATTGCTGAGAAATCTTTCGAAGCTGATGCCATTTGGAAGCTGCGATTTCCTTGTGGCTACGAGCGGTGACTGCATTATGCGGCTGGGCAATCGTCAGGACGCGCGGACGCTGGTTCTGGATTACATCGCACGACACCGTCGCGAAGCAGACAAACTCGGCGTCCATCTGCAGCGAACAGTGAATACGCTCATTGAGGACCCGGAGGAGTTGTCGTACGCGCTACGCGAGCACGCGCGGCGTACAGCGGCCGGCGCGACCGATTTCACGGGTGCCTGATACCCTACCGCCAGCTCGGCGCAGAGAGAGAGCGGGTTGAAAAATGACGCCTCGCTGACGCCGCCGTTCAACTTGCCGTTTCCGCCCTGAACGAGACGCCCGTGCCCAGACCACAGCTGCACCTTGCCAGCCATCCCGCGGATCGCGCTCCGCGCGTGTCGGCGGCCACGCCCACGCACGACGCGATCGGCCGACCACTGATCTGCCTGCAGACGCTCGGCGCGGCCACGATCCTGATTGGCGGGACGCCGTTGACGCTGACATCGGAGACGCTCTTTTCGCTGCTCCTGCGGCTGGCCAGCGCGCCCGACATGCGCGTGAACCGTGACGAACTGTTGGCCACCCTCTGGCCCGGCCAACCAGATGCTCGACGCCGCGCCAACCTCCGTCAGACGCTATACAAGCTGCGGGGCGTGGGCGTGGATATTAGCATGCGCGAGACGACCGTTGAGCTGGATGCCAGTCAGGTGGTGCGCACCTTCTCCATCACGCGAACGATGGAAGCGTACGAGCGCGACGTCATGCTCGGGCGCGAACCCTTCGGCACTTACTTGCCGGGACTGTCGGCGCCGTGGGCCACGCTGCAATCGTGGATTGACGACGAACGGCAGGCCGTCCACGCCGATATCCGTCGCGTGCTGAGTGAACAGCTACGCCGTCATCGCGAGAAGTCCGATTGGACGTGGGTAGAGTCGCTGTCCCGCGACCTGCTGCAATTCGATGCCCTGAACGAGCAGGCGACGTTGGCTATCGCCGAATGTACGGCGCTCACCGGCTCCAAGGCCGAGGCGCTGGGCATTCTCGATCGTTATCTCGCCGAGCTCGGCCCGCTGGCGGGCGACATCCGCTTGCCGGCGACGCTGCTGCGGCGGCGCATCGCCGAGCCGGCCGGTCGCGGCCGCATGTCCTTCGCGCCCACCGAGCGGCATTTCGTGGGACGAGACACCGAGTTGGCCGATCTAACGCACGCCATGCGGCGCGCGCGCTGGCACGACGGGAGCGCGGTGCTGTTGCACGGGACCGCCGGGATTGGGAAGACGCGACTGACCACGGAGCTAGAGAAGCTCGCGCCAGCTGAGGACGTGCAGGTGATCCGTTTGGCCTGCCGCGAGGGCGATAGCGCGCGCACGCTGTCGATGTTTATCGACGTCCTCCCCGACCTGCTTCACCGGTCCGGCGCGGAGCGCGTGTCGCCAGACAGCATGATCACGCTGCGCCAGCTCGGCGTGGCCGCATCACCGTCCGTCGTGCGTGAACTGGCGCCGCCCGCCTACGAGATGCGCGAGTCCCGCTCGACGGTCGCCATTCGGCGTGCCATCGTGGACCTGATCGCGGCGCTCTCCGAGTCGCGTCCGATCACGCTGATGGTTGAAGACGTGCATTGGATCGACGAGCCGTCGTGGGACCTGCTCTGCGATCTGACGGACCGGTTGTCGTCGATGTGCTGCTTTGTGCTGATGACGTCGCGGGAGCCACAGGCGCGCCCCGAGCGTCCGCATCGCATTCCGGCGGGGCTGACCGTTCGGCGTCTCCCTCCGTTGACGCGGGATCAGAGCGCGCAGCTCGCCCGTGCGATCAGCGTGGATCTGTCGGCGACGGTCACCGAGGAGATCAACGAGTGGTTCCTGCGTGCGAGCGAGGGGATCCCGCTATTCCTGCGTTCGCTGGTCAACTATTGGATTGAGACCGGCAACGCGGGCGGCGTGCCGCCGACGTTGTTAGGTGTCATCGATCAGCGCCTGACGCAGCTGAGCGGCGATGCCCTGCGCGTCCTGCAGGCGGCAGCGTTCCTAGGCCGGTGGGCCACCATCGATCGCGTCACCCGCGTCCTCGAGCTTCGCGCGACGGAGATGCTGCATTCACTCGAGCAGATTGAGTCGATGGGCGCGTTCTCCTCCAACGCCGGTCACGGTCTGACGACGCACGAACTGATCGGCCGTGCCGCGCGGGCGCGGTTGTCGCCGTTGCTGCTGCACGCGCTACACCGACGCACGGCGGAGGTGCTGCTCGCCGAATCGCGGTCCCTGCCCAACGCGGAGTTGGTGCTTGAAGCACTGGACCATATCGCGGGGAGCGGCGACAGTGACTGGCTGGCGACGGAAACGGTTGGCGTTCTGGAGCAGATTGCCGACGTTGGCGTGCCGGAGCGCGCGCTTGTCGCCTTGCGGCGGCTGAAGACGGATGCGCTGTCTGCGGCGGATCGGGCGAATGTGTCGGCGGCGACGGCAAGGCTGCTCGCTCTGGCGGGGGACTACTCGGGTGCGCTGAAGCAGCAGCCGGAGCGTCGAGCCCTCCCTCACGTGACAGAATTTCTCAGTGACACCGACGCGGGCGCCGCGCTCTCGCTTGCAGATTCCCTGTACCGCGCCGATCAGGAAGCAGATCGGGCCGAGATTATCAGATTCACGGTGGCCGTCGCGGAAGCCTCACACCTCTCGCGCGCCACGCGTCTTCGCGCGGCGGACGTCGGCCTCATCATGATCTCGAATGAGTGCGACGAGGCATTGGCGCAACGAATTTTCGAGGCGGTCGCTCCGTCGGCGACGGAAATCGAGGAAGACGATACGTGTAGGCGATTCGCGATTGTCTATCACACGCAATTCGGCGATCGAGCGACCGCGGCAGCGATCGCCGAGGTCCTCTTCGCTCGTGCGCAGCGCGCACAGCCGTCAGCCAGCGCGTACCAAGAGGCCATGCGAGCAGGGTTCTCGCTACGCATCGTGGATCCAGGCTCACGTCACTTGGCCGCCTTGGAACTCGCCGTTCGTATTTCCGAGAGCGCCTCAGTACCGTCGCTCGGCATCAATGCCGCATGGCATCTCGGCCAATCGTATCTCGAGCGGGGCGACGCAGTCAATCTGGCGCGATCATTGGAGCAGTTGCGTACGCTGCTCTCGAGAGTGGAAGATCCGATCGTCTGCAACTACGTGCAGGCGCTCTTCTGCCGCGAAGCAATCGAACGACGTGATGTTCGGGAAGCCCGTTCCTATCTTGATGCGTTTCGCTCGCACCTTCCCCGCAGGCAGACACTTAAATCATCCTCACATCTCCATAGCTTGGAGATAGCCGTCGCCATGCTAGATGATTTCTGGACGCCGAGTGATCACGATGTGAAAATTCTACTCGAGCGGCTGGCGCTGGTCGGGAAATACGGGACCTCGGATTTCTTGGCGTGCACTACGGCAGAGGCCCTGAGCAGAACCGGCGAAATCGAACAGGGCAAGAAACTCCTGACTGAGTTCGTTCGATTCCAGCGCCGTGAGGTTGGAGCGCCAAGTGCTCGGATCGCATCAGTTCTCGCAAACATGGCGGCTATGGCTTAGCACTGACATCAAACAGCTTCTTCGTGGCCACCGCCGAGATTACCCGCGCTACGACGCCAGGCTTGAGGTTTCAGGCTTCGCAAGAAGCTCGACGGGGGTCTTCCTTCGTCGACCAAAATCGAATATCTGCGTGATCGACTTGGTGCCCTTCGTATCGTCGCCAGCGAAGAGCAGCGGGTATAGCGGACTCGCAATCAGCGTATCGCAAACATTCGGGTCGAATTGTCGACCGCGCATTCGCAGCAACTCAGCGCGAACCTCCACTTCCGAGAGCGCCTTTCGGTACGGTCGGTCAGTCGTCATCGCGTCTATCGTATCCGCGAACATGATGATGCGCGCCCCAAGCGGGATTGCATCTCCCGAAAGACGATCTGGGTATCCGGTGCCGTCCCAGTTCTCATGGTGATGTCGAATGGCCGGGATCACATCTTCGAGCTCGCTTACCTTTGCCGCCAGTTCTACGCTCTTCAGCGGATGCAACTCCATAATTGCCCGCTCCTCAGGGCTCAGCTTTCCTGGCTTCTTCAGAATAGGTTCAAATATTTCATGGATCTTGCCAACATCGTGCAAAAGCGCGGCGATCGCAATCCGATCAATCTGCCGCGAAGGCAAGCCGACCGCACGAGCGATGATCCTCGCGTATTTGGATACTCGCTGAGAGTGCCCTGACGTGTAAGGATCTCTCATTTCAACAGTTTGGACCAACAGTTCAAGTAGCTCGCTGTTGTACTTCCGCAGCTGAATCGTCGCGTGGTTTAACTGTCTTAGGCCAAACAGCAGGTAGCCAATGAACAACACTCCGATGTAGCTAAATTCGCGGTAGACCAGTGCAAACGCGTGCACCCAAGGTATTGACACAGCGTAATTGAGGAGCGAGCTCATCACATTACCACGCCAGACGGCCAGCAATCCCTTCTTCTCGCTTATCGCGATGACGGCCGCCACGAGGAGGCTATTCACGATGAGCAGCACGAGCGTCGCCGACGCCTCAGGGATAGGCTGCATTTCCCCCTTAATCTGCAGACTAGTGCCACCGAGGTACCGGAACGTCATCAGCGCTGCGAATACGGCCAGCGACTGCTGAGCAACGTTGAAGAGTCGTTTGATCCACGGTTGCTTTTTCTTGCTAAACTCAGCGAATCCAACGGCAAGCGCAACGAGCGCGACCGTCGGCCACGCGGGGTATAGAAAAACGGCAACCAGAAACGGTGCTAAGGTGGCCGCAGCGTTAGCCGTGCCTTGAAGTCGATACCCGAAATAACTCGCGAAGGCACCGAGTAGCGCAAAACTTGCAGCGCCGCCAATGAGGAGCGGATTGATCCGAGGTTCGCGCAATGCCAAGAGCACCACTGCGGCGACCGCAGCGGTGATGACCATTGAGACGAATATTCGGACTCTGATAGGCATGCGATTATTGCCCCCCGCTCATCACGGCTTAGCCCCAGGAATGCAGATCAGCCGCGATAAACGACCAAATCAAACTTACGAGCTGGGCCAGAAATCCCATGTTGCGTCACCTCCCATCGGGTCAGTCACACCGCCCCGCTCGGGACTGGTGTGCTATCCAGGTTGGCTCCGCTCGTGCTAATTGGCCTGCCCGCTCAGCTCCGCTCTACCGGGATGAGGGGGGACGTTTTTGGTCTTCGTCTAAATCGACGATAAAAGTGAACTGCCGACCGGGCAGAATACCGCGGTCATGCACCAACTATCGATCAAGTTGCATCCAACGGTTGGTGGCATCGAGCACCGCCAGGACCGCACTGGTTTCCGGACTTTCCCGCACTTCGCAACTGCCGGTGAGCACCGCCGTGTCGCGATTGATGCGGGCGATGACACTCGCGAACACGAAGTCGCGGTCGAACGCGTCGATTCGCTTAGCCCCTTCCAGCGCCAGAACCCGGTCTGCACCGGGCGTCGCCTTCAGGGCCTCCGCGATCGCCAACAGGGCAGCCCGCGCGGCCAGTTCGATACGAGAACGCTCGCTCTCCTGACCCTCGGCCTCTCCGACATACTCGCTTCCGTCTCGGCTGAGCGTCACCTTGCACAGCACGCCACGGGTCCGCGAGCGACGGACTTCCACATCCTCGAAAATCAGGGTGCGGCGTCCCTCAATGCGAGTATCGGCAGCCGGCGCGGTTTCCGAAGCGGACCCGGCCATAAAAGATGCCGCGACCGGTGCCCGATAGGGGACGTAGGCCGCCGAGGCGACCCCGGGGGTGGCACTGGGATGAGCCGAAAATGATTGAGCGGCCGGCGGCGCCGCCGGAGTCGGGACGCTCGCGGGAGTCGCGGGGGCCTGCGGGGGCATGGACTGGGACGGATCGGCCGCGCGCGCGGGATCGAGCGACTGCGCAATACTGATCTTGCGATGATTCACGCGGAGCCCGAGCTGCGCGATGAGCGCGCTTTCGATGTTCCGCACCATGTTCTTCGGGACGACCTCGCTGGTCGCCAACACATGAATCTCTTCGACATCACCGGAAAATCCGGGCACGACCCGGACCGAGAGCACCCCAGGCAACGTTGAAATCAGCTCTTCAGCGCGGCGAAGGGGGAGCACACTGCCCACGACACCGCTAGGGGGCGTCGTGGATGGCGGCGTACTGGCTCCAAAGTTGACTGGGATCGACAGGAATAGCTCCGCGCGGGGAACAAACCAAAGGTGGGGTCGTCAGTCGTGTTCGGTGGACAATATGTGGACAATTCCCGAACTGAGCAAGGAAAACCTGTCACAAACTGTTGTCGGATATGCACGTACCTCGTCCCACCTCAACCTTCATCGAGACCCGACTCAGATGCCAAGCCTTGCTCCGCCACGTGGTCCGCGCCGTCGTCCGCGCCTTCCCCCTCGTACTCCCTGAGCTTCCGGTACAACGTCCGCTCGCCAATCCCGAGTACATCAGCCGCCTTCCGCCGATTCCCAGCCGAATCCCGAAGCGCCGCCAGGATGGCCACCCGCTCGATTTCGGCCATGGTCATCCCCGGACCCAAGGTGATCACGGTGGGCGGCGGCTCGACATCGCGTGGCTCGATGCCGCGCACCAAGCCGCCCGAGCCGGTCACTTCCCCGTACAGCGGAACCCCCACGGACGTCCCCACGGAGGCCCCCATGGACGACGCGGGCGACTGAGGCCGCACCTCGCCCACCCACGCGGGGCCGGTGGCACGCCCTTCGGTGTCCATGCGCCGACGCAACTCTTCCACCTGCAGCTTGAGCTCCACCAGCGAACGCACGATGAACTCCAGCTCGCGCCCCTGCGCCCGATCGCCGGCCCGCAGCATCGGGCCGACATGCACGGGCAGCAGCCGTCGGCCGCCCCCGTCGCGAATGGCCCGCGGAATGTCCTCCGCCACGATCTCCCGACCGGGGGCGAGGACCACCATGCTCTCCACGAGATTGCGCAGCTCGCGCACATTGCC
>CALQGY020000058.1 GCA_943330235.2 Candidatus Kuenenia stuttgartensis | reverse complement strand
CCGTCGCTGGATTCCCCAACGCCGGTAAATCCACGCTCCTCAATCGCCTCGTCGGTGAGAAGCTGGCCATCACCTCGCCCAAAGCCCAGTCCACCCGACATCGCATCGTCGGCATTCGGACCGCTGAGAATGCGCAAATGGTGATCCTTGATACGCCAGGACTGCTGGAACCGCGTGACACGCTACACGAGGCGATGCGGCATGCTGCCCTCGGTGCGGTCCGTGATGCGGATGTCTTGGTGCACGTGGTCGACGCCACGAAGTCGGTGCCGGAGTCCTTCCAGGTCGCCGCGACCCTCGACTCCCCGCCGCGTGCGCCCGTTGTTCTCGCACTCAATAAGGCGGATCTCATCGAGGCGGACGCTCGCGAGCGACTGCTCCAGGCGCACCCGAATGGTGTCTTGGTGTCAGCGGTCAGTGGCGAGGGCGTCGACGCGCTCGTGGCGGCGATCACGAATCGGCTGCCAATGAGCCCATACCTGTATCCCGATGATGAGCTCTCGACGCAGCCCGTCCGATTCTTCTGTGCCGAGCTTGTTCGCGAGACGGCGCTTGAGCAACTGGGCGATGAGTTGCCCCACGCACTGGCTTGCGTGATCGAGGAGTATCGCGAGAAGGCGTCGCCGCTGTACATTCGTGCGGTCTTGCATGTTGAACGCGACAGTCAGAAACGGATCGTGATCGGGGCAAACGGGCAACAGATCAAGAAACTGGGAAAGGCCGCTCGGGAAAAAATCGAGCGGTTAGTTGGGCAGCCCGTGTATCTCGATTTGTGGGTGAAAGTTTTGGCCAACTGGCGGAAGAATCCTCAGGCGGTCCGTCGGTTGGGGTACGGCGACCCCAACGGCCGCGGCTGATCATGAATCGGTTGGTGCGGACTGTCGGCCTCTGGGTCGCACTCGTCTTCTCATGTAGCGTGGGAGCCGCTCGGCCGGTATTGGCTCAGAGCGGCGCACTGTTCCTGTTAGTGCCGTTCGGCGCGCGTGCCGTGTCCCTTGGCGAGGCGGTCAGTGCGGACACAGCGCTCGGCGTTGAGGGGGTGTGGTGGAATGCCGCATCGCTTGCGCGAATCCCGCAGAGGGAAGTCGCCTTCCATCACTCGCAGACGGTGATTGCGAACAGTGAAATGCTGACGGTGGTTGTTCCGTCGCGCATTATTGGGACGATCGCGGCGAGCGCCTACATCGTCGATTACGGTGATCAACAGGCCACCGATAGCCTGACGGGTGCTGGTATCGGGACCATCACGAATCGCAATTACTTACTGGCGATTTCGTATGCGACTCCGGTCGGTAAGCGCCTCGGTGTCGGGGTTACCTATAAATGGGCGGCACTTCGTTTTGCCTGCAGCGGTTCGTGCGGAAACGTCAAGGTGGTATCGGGGGCTACCAGTGCGGTTGATGTTGGCGCGCAGTATGCGTTACCGACGGCGCTCCCATTGAGTGTTGGTTTTTCTGTGCGTAATCTCGGTCCGAAACTGCAGGTCAAGGATCAACCACAGGCGGATGCGCTTCCGCGCGTCATCCAATTCGGACTTTCCTCGCGGGTGCCGATGGCATCATTGGCTGCGGCCGGTGCCGCGCTTGACGTCAGTGGTGACGTGCTGTCATCCGCCGCTCTCGGCGGAACCAATGTCGGAATCGGCGCGGCGCTGAGTTATCGAGAGCAATACTTCTTGCGTGCCGGCTACAAGGTGCAGCAGGGGGACGCGGGTGGGCCCTCCCTTGGGTTCGGCTTGCAGCGTGGCGCGTTTGCCTTTGACTTTTCTCGACGCTTCGATCGTCTTTCATCTCTGTCGGGTCAGGCGCCGACCTATTTCACGATGCGAGCGCGGTTCTGATGTACGGTATTTGCCGTCTCGCCTTCGCGGCGCTCCTGTCCGTCACCATCGCGAGCGTGGGTGCGGCGCAGGCACTCAGTCCCGTCGCACTGCCTCGATATTCAGTACCTGCAGCGAAGCGTGCGGAGGTTTCCGAGGTAGCGGCGGAAGACGATCTCCGGCTTCGCGTTGCGCGCGTTACGGCGTCTCAAGTCGATGTCCCCCCGCGTACACTTGCGTCTCCGTGGTGGGCTCCCGTCGTTTCGCTGGTCGTGCCTGGTTCCGGTCAGTTTGCACTGGGCCAGCAACGCAGCGTCGCGTATGTCGTCGCCGAAGCGTATCTGGTCGTTCAGGGGCTCTCAGCGCGCCGTGATGGGGATCGAGATCGTTCGGATTACCGCGCACTTGCGACGGACGTGGCTAGGCGCGCGTTCGGCACGGTGCGCCCGGTCGGTCCCTGGTCTTACTACGAGACCATGGAGCGTTACCTCGAAAGCGGGTCCTTTGATCGGATCGCCGGCGGTGGGGTAGATCCTGAAATCGACGAGTCGACCTACAATGGGGCCAGTTGGCGGCTCGCGAGGGAGACGTTCTGGCGCAACCCCTCGGTGCCCCCAGCCCTCGGAAGTCCTGAATATCAGCGCGCGCTGGACTTCTATGCGCGGAGGGCGGTCCGCGACGAGTACCGCTGGAGCTGGCGTGATGCGCAGCTGCAGCAGGACGTCTATCGTCAAACCATCATGAGCGCGAATCGCAGCTATAAGCGTTTCAGCAACATGTTCGGTGTGGTGGGGGCGAACCATCTGGCGAGCATGATTGATGCTTACGTAACGGTTCGTGTCCGCAGGTACGGCGGTGTCCGAGTGGCGGGGCTGTCATTGGATGGGCTGGAAACGGATGTGCGCTCGCTCGGCGATCCGGCGGTCGGGGCTCGTCAGATGAGTGCTGGGCTTCGTTTCGTCCCGTCCGCACGGTAGGCCGCTCTCTCACGACCTCGGCCGGGTATCGTGATGATCCGCTGAACGACGTGCCGTCTGGCCCCTCCTGATCGTCTACCCTCGGGGAATTCGCGCGCGGCTCGCCCGGTGGGCAGGACTGAGCGTCCATCAGCATTCGTACCGTCGACATGACTATCGCCACGCTTAATGAACAGACGGCGTTGCGGCTGACCAGCGGTCAGTCGCCGCTGACGTGGCTCGATGCATGGATGTCCGATGCGGGGTTCATCGTGGCGCTCATCGAGGATCAGGAGGATGTGCTCGCGCACGCCCTGCGGATGCGTCCTCGCACGATCGTTCTCGATGCGCGGGGTCTCCCCGCGGATCAGGATCGCGCGCTATCGATCTGTCGTCGATTGAAGCGTGATTCGTACACCGCGATCGTCCCCGTGGTGATGGTCGTCCCGACCGAACGTTTCCGCGACGCGTTCGAAGCCGGGGCGGATGAAGTGCTTCGGTCCGACGTTGATCCGATTGAGGCGGGCGCACGGTTGGCGGCGATGCTGCGCAGGAGTGATCGCGATACCGATGTCCATCCGTCAACGAGGTTACCCGGGACGCGCGAGATCGAGGCCGATCTTGCGCGGCGGGTGGCGTCCGGGGAACGATTCGCCGCCTGTTATGCCGATCTGGACTTCTTCAAAGAGTTCAACGACCGGTACGGGTATCACAGTGGGGATCAGGTCATCCGCTTGCTGGCTCGTATCCTGCACGATGTGGTGAAAGGGCTCTGTGGCGAGGAGGGCTTTGTCGGGCATATTGGTGGCGATGACTTTCTGTATACTGTTCCGGTTGCGGCCATGCCGCGCGTTTGCGACGAGGTCATCAGGGTGTTTGACGAACTGATTTCGTTGCAGTATTCCGAGCAGGATCGCCGAGTGGGATATTTCTTCGGCAAGGATCGCCGAGGACAGCTGCACCGCGTGCCGCTGATGACTCTCTCTGTCGGCGTCGTCACCAATCAGCGCCGACGATTTACTCGTGCGGCCGAGGTCAGCGAGTTGGCCACCGAAATGAAAACATACGCGAAATCGTTGCCCGGCTCGGTCTGGGCGGTTGATCGTCGCCGCGAGGAGTCGACGTCGTCGTCGAGCTCGGCCGGCTTCGACCAGCACCGGGACCGCAATGGCGTTCGCAACGGGGGATACGGGCAATGACGGTGACGTGTCCCGACTGCCGGTCTGTATTTCGGGTAGATCCTGCGAAAGTGCCGGCCACGGGCGTGCGCGCTCGATGCTCGGTATGTGGCGGGGTTATTGCGATTGCCGGCGGAACCCTGCCAGTGTCCGTTACGCCCGCGTCGCTTGGTGCGCTTCCCGCCACACCGCTGGCGCGTTCCGCGGTGTCGGCGACGGCGCGTCCCTACACCCCGGCCACGTCGGTTCCCGCCGCGACGGAGTCGGTACCGCCGATCATGACGCCGCCAGTGCCGTCGCGGGTGCCGCCGCTACCGTTTCGTCGCCCCACGCCGCTGTCGTCCCCCGCCAGTGGATCGACCTCGACGGCGCCACTCAGTGCGCGGTCCGCCACGTCGGAGCCCTCGTCGGCGACACCACGCCGCCCGATCAACCCGTTCCTGAATGCGGACCCGAGCCAACGCGCCCGTCGTCTCGCGCGTGCATTGGTCTCCGATCTTGTGGCGTATCATCCGCAGAAGCGAGAGGAAGGGCTGCGAGACGGGACGTTGCGGCAGTTATTTCGCGATGACATCAAGAAGAGCTACGAGGAGTACGTCGAGCAGGTCGGGCGAGAGGTGGCCGAGGGGTCGCCGCACTTCCAGGTGGCGTTGAACGAGATCCTCGGCGGTGGCCGGAAGCTGTTCTGACCCGCTGGAAGCTGGTGCGTCAGGCGGCTAACTTCCGCGGATATCGAGCGATGATCATCTCTCGGGCCGCTCTCCTCTGCGGGGAGCGGCTCGTGTCGTACGTGGAGGAAGGCTATGCAGGATGGCGAACGCGTGAAGGTGCTGACCGCAGCGGAAGAACGGCTCGCGGACATGCGGAGGTATCTTTGACGTCGAATCCAAGCGCTCGACGCTGAATGCGTACGAGCAGGAGATGTCCGAGGCGGCCTTCTGGAATGATCAGGAGTACGCTCGCGAGATCGTGCAGCAGGTCAAGGTCCTCAAGGGATGGGTCGAGCCGTTCGATAGCCTCCTCCTCAAGACGACCGCTGCCGTGGAGCTCCACGAACTGCTTGCGATGGAGCCCGATGCGGCGCTCGAGAAGGATCTTGATGCCGAGGTGGAACGAATCGCCGTCGATCTGGATGCCTTCGAGCTGAAGACGCTGCTCCGCGGCAAGGACGATTATCGCGATGCGCAGCTAGAAATCGCGGCCGGCGCTGGTGGTACCGAAGCGCAGGACTGGGCCGAGATGCTCGAGCGCCTCTATATCCGCTGGGCGGAGCGTAAGGGTTTCGAGATCGAGATGGTGGACCGGAGCGAAGGTGAAGAGGCGGGGATCAAGGGCTCGGTGATGGAGATCAAGGGGCAATTCGCGTACGGATTCCTTCGTCCCGAGTCAGGGGTGCACCGTCTGGTCCGGATCTCTCCGTATGACTCGCAGGCGCGTCGCCATACGAGCTTCGCCTCAGTGTTCGTGTATCCCGTCGTGAACGAAGAGATCAACATCGAGATTCGTGACGAGGATCTGAAGATCGATGTGTATCGCGCGTCGGGCGCCGGCGGACAGCACGTCAACAAGACGTCGTCGGCCGTGCGTATTACACACATGCCTTCTGGGATCGTGACCGCGTCACAGGCGCAACGCTCGCAGTTCAAGAACAAGGAAACGGCGATGAAACAGCTGAAGAACCGGCTGTATCAGGTCGAGGTCGAGAAGCAGTTGGCCGTTAAGGCGGCCTTCGATGCCAACAAGCAGGACGTATCGTTCGGCAGCCAGATTCGCAGCTACGTCTTCCAGCCCTACACGATGGTTAACGATCACCGCACCGAGTTGAAGATCCCCGACGTCCAGAAGGTCATGGACGGCGACATCGACCCGTTCATCCACGCCTACCTGAAGCAGGAAGGTACGGCGGCGGCGGAGGGATCGCCGATATGAGCGAGGATCTCAATTTCCTGATGAAGGCGCGTCGTGAGAAGCTGGACCGTCTGCGCGCTGCAGGGGTCGAACCGTTCGCGTATTCCTTTGATCGTACGCATTCCGCGCGTGAGGCCATCGCGCTCCTCGGCGACGCGGAGGAAGGGCCGTCGGTGCGTGTTGCCGGGCGGCTGGTATCATGGCGTGCGCAGGGTAAGACGGCCTTCGCGCACATCGCCGATATGGACGGCCGCCTGCAGATGTACTTCCGAAAGGACGATCTCGGTGAGGCCGTATTCGCGCAGTTGGGCGACTACGACCTTGGCGATTGGGTCGGTGTGCAGGGGACGATGATGCGCACGAAGACTGGTGAGGCCACGGTACGTGTGCAGACCGTCGAGCTCCTCTCGAAGGCGCTGCGTCCGCTGCCGCTGGGCAAGGAACAGGTAGTTGATGGGCAGGTGGTACGGTATTCCGCTTTCTCCGATACGGAGCAGCGCGCGCGTCAGCGCTATGCGGACTTGGCGGTGCATCCCGAAGTGCGTGCACTGTTCCGCGCGCGCTCCGTCCTGACGCGCACCATTCGTACGCATCTCGATGGTCTGGGGTATCTCGAGGTCGAGACGCCGGTGCTGCAGCCGCTCTACGGCGGAGCGGCCGCCCGCCCCTTTATTACGCATCACAACACGTTGGACATGCCGTTGTATCTGCGGATCGCCGATGAGCTGTATCTCAAGCGGCTGATTGTCGGCGGATTCGAGCGGGTATACGAGATCGGCCATGACTTCCGTAACGAGGGGATCGACCGGACACACAATCCGGAATTCACGATGCTCGAGTTCTACGAGTCATTCGCCGATTACACGACGATGATGGAGCGTGTCGAGACGTTGCTCGTGGCATCCGCGGCGGCGCTACGCGAGCTGCCGATCATCGGTGAGAAGGTGCCTGTACTGACGCCGCCGTTCCCTCGTATTTCGTGGGCGGGTTCGCTATCGCAGGCTGCCGGCGCGGACATCATGGCCTCCGACGACGAGGCGCTGCGGCAGATCGCGGCGCGGATCGGCGTGGCGAAGGTCGCAACCATGAGTCGGCCCAAACTGCTTGATGAGTTGTTTCAGGCACTCGTGGAGTCGAAGATTGAGACGCCGACCTTCGTGGTTGACTATCCGATTGAACTCTCGCCGTTGGCGAAGCCCAAGCGCGGGGCGCCCGGTCTCACCGAGCGATTCGAGCTGTTCGCGCGCGGCAAGGAGATGGCGAATGCCTTCTCCGAGCTCAACGATCCGATTGACCAGCGCGAGCGCTTCGAAGCGCAGGCCCGTCTACGCGATGCTGGGGACGACGAGGCGACGGGCGTCGACGACGACTACTTGCGCGCCATGGAATACGGCATGCCGCCGACGGGTGGCGTGGGCATCGGCATCGACCGCCTGTTCATGTATTTGACTGATACGGCCAACATCCGCGACGTGATTCTGTTCCCGACGATGCGGCCGGAGTAACGATCGGCATGCGCGGTCTCGAGTTATCCATCGCCTGGCGCTACTTGCGCAGTCGTCGTGGATCGCGCCTGCTCTCGTTGATCAGTGTCATTGCGATCGGGGGCGTGCTCGTCGGCGTGAGCGCGCTCATCGTGATCATGGGCGTGATGAACGGCCTGCAGCGTGATTTGCGCGACAAGATTCTGATCGGGAGTCCGGACCTCCGGGTACTCCCGTACGGATCGGACATGCGACTCTCCGACTGGGCATCGGTGCGAGACGATGTGCGCAAGGTCCAGGGCGTGGTTGCCGCGGCGCCGTTCGTCACGACGCAGGGGATGGTGCGCAAGCTCGGGTCGACGTATCGACAGGGAGCGCAGGTGGTCGGCATCGAGCCCGCGGGAACCCCCGGCAGCGATGTGACGTCGATCCGCACGCACGCGATTCTTGGAGATTTCCGGTTTCGGCGCGACAGCGTGTCGCTTCCCGGAGCCGTGCTCGGCAAGTTGCTCGCGACGCGCCTGGGCGCGTTTCCCGGCGACACGATCATGATGGTGGGCGAGGGCGGACTTGAGATGAACGCGTCGACTGGTGCGATCATCCCGAAGTTCGACACGGTGGTCGTCTCCGGCGTCTTCGAGACGGGCATGTACGAGTACGATGACGCGTACGTTTACCTGGATCTCCGCACGGCACAGCGATTCGCTGGGTTGGGCAACGATGTCACGGGTATCGAGGTCCGTACCACTGATCGGTGGGAGGCCTCGCGGATCGCGGACACGATCCGTACGACCCTGAAAGCGCCGGTGCGTGCGATGGATTGGGAAGAGCAGAATCACCAGCTGTTTCAAGCGCTCAAGCTCGAGAAGCTCGGGATGAGTGTGATTCTGTTGCTGATCGTCATTGTCGCGGCATTCAACATTGTCAGTACGCTCACCATGGTCGTCGCGGACAAGACCCGTGAAATCGGTATCCTGAGGGCTATGGGGATGCCGGCGCGTTCTATCCGCCGGATCTTCCTCTTGCAGGGGGTCGTGGTCGGGGCGGTCGGGACCGGCGGCGGTCTCCTGCTTGGCCTCGCCGTGGCGGCGTTGCTTGAGCGTTATCACCTGATCGCGCTCGACCCGTCGGTGTATTTCATCGACCATCTGCCTGTCTATACCGAGCTGAGCGACGTGCTGCTGATTATCGGGGCGAGTCTCGCGATCTCCGCACTGGCGACGCTCTATCCGGCCTCGCAGGCCGCGAAGCTGTATCCCGTCGAGGCGATCCGGCATGAGTGACGCGGTGTCGCTTCAGCCGGTGGTGGTGCACGCCGAGGGGCTGGTCAAGGAGTTTCGCGGTGGCGATGGCGGGATCATCCGGGTGCTCGACGATGTCTCCCTCACCGTTCGGCGCGGCGAGATGGTTGCGATCATGGGGTACAGCGGCGCAGGCAAGAGCACGCTCCTACATGTGCTTGGGGCGCTGGAGCGTCCGTCCGCGGGGACGATTGCGCTGGATGGGCACTCGATCGCCGCGATGAACGACGATGAAATGGCGGCTTTACGGAACCGCTCGGTGGGCTTTGTGTTTCAATTTCATCACCTGTTGCGTGAGTTCTCTGCCTTGGAGAACGTGATGATGCCGCTCCGGATTGCCGGACGTGACGATCGGTCGGCGCGCATCAGGGCCGAGGAACTGCTGGAGCGGGTCGGGCTGTCGGCGCGGCGCTTGCATCGGCCCTCCGAGATGTCCGGAGGCGAGCAGCAGCGTACCGCGGTGGCTCGGGCGTTGGCGGCACGTCCCTCGCTCCTCTTGGCGGACGAGCCCAGTGGAAACCTCGACGTGCACAACGCCGAGCGATTGCATGATCTGTTCGCGGAACTAGCGCGCGATCTTTCGCTGGGGCTCATTGTTGTCACCCATAATCCGCTCTTGGCCGCTCGCGCCGATCGGACGCTCTCGTTGGAAGGGGGAAGCTTGGTGGTTACCGATGGACGCCGGATGGAGGGCTGATGCTCTGCGATAATTGCAAGGAGCGCGACGCGGTCGTTCATCTGACGCGGATCGTGAACAACGCCGTCACGCAGCTGCATCTCTGCGAGAAGTGTGCGGCCGCCAAGGGCGTCGAGACGACGTTGGCGGCGCCACAGCACCCGCTGGGGGACATCCTGCAGGCGGTGCAGGCGCAGGCCTCCACGTCGGCTGAGGACGCAGCCTCGTGCACCTTTTGTGGGGCGACGGCCCGCGACTTCCGCGCGACCGGCCGGCTGGGTTGCCCGCACTGTTACGACGCGATGGAGCGCAGCCTGCGTGAACTATTGCGTCGACTCCACGGGAGCTCAAAACACGTCGGCGTGCCGTATGACTCTCCGGCGGCGCATGTGGTGGGGAAGACGGATTCCGTGCATGATCTCCGTGACCGACTACGGCGGGCCGTCGAAACGGAGCAGTTCGAACTCGCGGCTGAGCTGCGCGATCGCCTTCGGGTGCTCGAGTGAGGATTTCCCCATGAGCCTATCACGAACGCCGATGGACCTCTCTCTCCTGCCGGACGGCGGCGTCCGTTGGCTTGACGCGTCCGGCCCGAACGCCGACGTGGTGATCTCCACTCGGATGCGACTGGCGCGAAACGTCACGGGGTACGCCTTTACGGGGCGAGCCCGTGAAGGCGAGCGCCTGCGTATGCTGGCGCAAGTCCGAGATGCGCTCGGGGAGGTGCCCTCGCTGCATGGCAGCTTGCTGGTTCGCCTCGAAGACTTGGCGCCGGTCGACCGTCAGCTCCTGCACGAGCGCCACTTGATCAGCAAGGAGTTGGCCGGGCTAGACCAGCAGCATCCGTTGCGAAGCGGGGCGGCGGTGTTTTTGGGGGAGGCGGTTGGACTGCTGGTCAACGAGGAGGATCATCTCCGGTTGCAGTCGCTCCGCTCGGGCTTTTCGGTGCCGCAGGCGTTTGAGGCGGTCCAGCGTCTGGATCGCGAATTGGGCGCGCAGGTGCCGTACGCCTATCACCGGGAATTCGGTTTTCTGACGGCCTGCCCAACCAACGTGGGGACCGGGCTCCGGGCGTCGGTGCTGATCCATCTGCCCGGTCTGGTCCTGACCAAGGAGATCGGGAAGGTGCTGGCCGGTTTGCAGCAGATGGGCCTCACCTACCGCGGATTGTACGGGGAGGGGAGTGACGTGGTCGGCAACTTCTTCCAGCTCTCCAACCAGACGACCCTCGGTCGGTCGGAGGAGGAGCTGCAGGATCTGCTGGTTCGCGTCGTGCGTCACGTCATTGAGCGCGAAGAGGAAGCACGCCGTGTACTGGTTCGCGACGCTGGGTATATTATTGAGGACAAGTTGTGGCGTGCCTATGGCACGTTGCGGTACGCGCGAAGCCTCAGCTTTGACGAGGCGATGAATTACCTGAGTGGCGTACGGCTGGCGGTCGGCTTGAAACTGATTGCCGGTCTCAGTGTATACACTCTCAACAAGCTCCTGATTTTCGCCCAGTCGGCGCATCTTGCCCATTTAGAGGGTAAGGCGTTGACTGATTCTGAAGCGAACCTGGCACGCGCGCGGTACGTGCGTCAGGCGCTCGTGAGCGAAGCGGGCGGTGTCGAATGACCCGCCCCGACCCGACCCCGAGGGTACGATGAACGGCTACAACTTCACCGAGCGGGTGCGGAAGGTCCTGGCGATGGCGCGCGAGGAAGCAGCTCGTCTCCACCACGAGTACGTGGGGACTGAGCACATCCTGCTCGGACTGATCCGCGAAGGGGAGGGGGTTGCGGCCGCTGTGCTGCAGAACCTCAACGTCGATCTCGACGACGTGACCCAGAAAATCGAGGAGACCGTGAAGAAGGGGAAAGCGGCGCAAGCCACTGGCCCTGATCTTCCATATACCTCCCGCGCCAAGAAAGTGCTTGAGCTCGCCATGGCAGAAGCCCGCGACTTGAGCCACAGCTACGTGGGCACAGAGCATCTGCTGCTCGGCTTGCTGCGCGAAGAGAAGGGGATCGCGGCGCAGGTGCTGACGGATGCCGGCGTGAATCTCGAAGCCGCGCGTGCCGAGACGCTGCGTCTGCTCGGCACCGAAATGCCGTCCGCGGGCTCATCGGCTCCCGCAGAGAAGGCGAGCAGCGCCGTCCCGCCATCGGCCGCGCCCGCGAAGGGCGAGAAGAAGTCGAAGACGCCGGCGTTGGATCACTTCTGCCGCGACCTCACGCAGTTGGCCGCTGAGGGGCAGCTTGATCCCACCATCGGCCGCGCGAAGGAAATCGAGCGGGTGATGGAGGTGCTGTCGCGCCGCAAGAAGAACAATCCGGTGCTGATCGGCGAACCGGGCGTCGGCAAGACCGCCATCGTCGAAGGGCTGGCGCAGCTGATCGCGAACGGTGATTGCCCGGAGAATCTGCGTGACAACCGCGTCCTGTCGCTCGACATGGCTGCGGTCATCGCCGGCACCAAGTATCGCGGGCAATTCGAAGAGCGGTTGAAGGCGGTGATGAACGAGATCGCGCAGAATAAGCAGGTCATTCTGTTCATCGACGAGTTGCACACGCTCGTCGGAGCGGGCGCGGCCGAAGGGGCGATTGACGCGAGCAACATGCTCAAGCCTGCGCTCGCGCGCGGTGAGCTGCAGTGCGTTGGCGCGTCAACGTTGAACGAGTACCGCAAGTACATCGAGAAGGATGGTGCGCTCGAGCGACGGTTCCAGACCGTTGTGGTTGAGCCGCCCTCCATCGACGAGACCGTGCAGATCCTTCAGGGCCTGCGCAAGAAGTATGAAGATCACCACCGGGTGAACATTCCCGATGCGACGCTGGTGGCTGCGGCGAAGTTGTCGGAGCGGTACATCACGGATCGCTTCCTGCCGGACAAGGCGATCGACGTGATCGATGAGGCCGGAGCGCGAGCGCGCCTGGCAGCGCAGGCGCCGCCATCGGAAGTCGCAGCGCTCAAGGAACAGCTCGAGGGGATCAACAACGAGAAGGAAGCCGCGGTTCGCGATCAGAACTTCGAGCGGGCGGCGTCGCTGCGGGACAACGAGCGCGAGCTACAGGCGGAAATTCGCCGGAAGCAGGAAGAGTGGGAGCAGCGCCGCCAGTCGCATCGGCCGACGTTGGGTGAAGAGGAGATCGCGTTCATCGTCAGCCGCTGGACCGGGATTCCTGTGACGCGTTTGCAGGAAGCCGAGACATCGCGGTTGTTGCGGATGGAAGAGGAGATGCATCTGTCGGTGGTCGGCCAGGACGAGGCGATCAAGGCGTTGGCACGCTCCATCCGGCGCAGCCGTGCCGGTCTCAAGGATCCTCGGCGGCCGATCGGTTCCTTCATCTTTTCGGGGCCCACGGGCGTCGGCAAGACGGAACTGGCGCGCTCGTTGGCGAAATTCCTGTTTGCTGATGCGTCGGCCCTGATTCGTGTCGACATGAGCGAATACATGGAGAAATTCTCGGTGTCCCGCCTGATCGGTGCCCCTCCGGGGTATGTCGGTTACGAGGACTCCGGGACGCTGACGAAGGCGGTCCGCCGGAAGCCGTACAGCGTGGTGTTGCTGGACGAGATCGAGAAAGCCCACCCGGACGTCTTTAATATCCTCCTGCAGGTGCTCGATGAGGGGCATCTGACGGACAATTACGGACGCGTAATTGATTTCAAGAACACCGTGGTCATCATGACGTCGAATGTCGGCGCCAAGGACATCACGCGTGGAAAGTCCCTCGGTTTTGCGACGCAGGACGCTCGTGGCGATTTCGAACGCATCTCCGAGAAGGTCAAAGAGGAGATGGGGCGTGTGTTCAACCCCGAGTTCCTCAATCGCTTGGACGATGTGATCGTGTTCCACCCGCTGGGCAAGGAGCACATTTCTCAGATCGTCTCGATCGTGTTCGCCGATGTCCAGAAGCGGTTGGCGGAGGAGGAGCTGACGATCAAGCTGACCGACGCCGCCACGGCGTTCTTGGTGGATCACGGCCATGATGAGCATTTCGGGGCGCGTCCACTCAAGCGGGCGATCCAGCGCTACATTGAGGATCCGCTGTCGGAGAAGATCCTGACGGCCGAATTCTCGAAGGGCGACGAGATTGAAGTTGACATCTCGACGACGGACAAGACCAAGCTCGAATTCCGCGTCCTGTCTCCCACCCCACAGGCGTGACGTACCTGTCCGACAGCGGCCGGACCCTTCCGGGTCCGGCCGCTCGGCTTTTCGGTATATATTCCTAGGCTATGCAGAAGCGCATTTTCTGGAGGGCGGCGCCAACAGCCGTCTGTACTGCTGCGGCCGCTGTTTTGGCCGTGGCTGTGTCGTGGCGTCCGTTAGCGGCGCAGGAAGTGACGGGACGATGCACGACCCCGGATTCGATCGCGATTCGCGGAAACCTCCGTATCGCCGACCAGAAGATCCGTAGCGAGGCGGGAATCGCCACGGGCAGTCCTCTGAACTTCCCCGCACTGCAGCGCGCGATCAAGGCGTTGTATGCCCTGAACGAGTTCGATGACGTGGAGGTTCGCTGTGACCTCGAGTCCGTCACGGGCAAAGCACTCGTGGTGCTTGCGGTGAAGGAGCGAGTCGTGCTCGGTGACCTGAAGGTCATTGGGCCGAAGAACGTGTCCGATCGCAGCGTTCGCGAGAAGGTGGAGCTCCTGATCGGGCGTCCGATCGATCCGCTGCAGGTCGCGAAGGCGCGTGCACGTATCGATTCGCTGTACGAGAGCGCCGGCTACTACCTCGCACGAGTCACCGTTGACTCGACGCTGATGGCGGATGGTCGTATCGGATTGACGTATCGGATTGACGAGGGGCGTCGTCTGGCGATCTCCGGCATCGATATTCTTGGGAATACCGTGGTCGGTGAAGGGACCGTGGCACGGGCCATGAAGACGCGCCCTGAGGGGTTTTGGTGGTTCCGGAAGGGTGAGTACAACGACGACAAGTACGTCGGTGATCTGGGCGAGCGAATCCCCGCGCTATACTCGCGATTGGGGTTCGTCGACATGCGCATCATGAAGGATACGATGCTCGTCGATCGCGGCCGTGGTAAAGGGCTGATCGAGATCACCGTTGATGAGGGACCGCGCTATCGCATCGGATCGTTCGAAGTGGCGGGCAATCGTCGCTTCTCCACGGAGGAGTTGAAGCGCCTCTATCCCTTCGAAGGGAACGATCCCACGCTGACGCAGCGCGTGAAGGGGATGATCAAGCGCGAGGTCGCGGCGCCTGAGGGCATCTTCGATCAGAAGAAGTGGGACGACGCGGTTGAGAAGGTGAACACGCAGTATCGCAACTACGGCTATCTGTACGCGCGCATCAATCCGGTTGTGGATCGGCGGATGGGGGCGGACTCGGTGCCGACCGTGAACCTGCGGTGGGAGATCGACGAAAAGAACCCGGCGATTGTGAACCGCATCGAGATCGTCGGCAATGATTTCACGGTTGACGATTGCATTCGCCGCCAGATCTTTCTGGTTCCCGGCGGTGTATTCAACCAGGACGTGCTGGTTCGCAGCTATCAGAGCATCAGCAATCTGAATTTCTTCGAAGCGCCGATGCCGTTTCCCGATTATCGCCCCATCAACGATCAGGGCGACGTCGACATCGTGTTTCGCGTGAAGGAAAAGCGCACCGGTAGCATCAACTTCGGCGCGTCGATGGGGCAGGGTGGCGTGGGCTTCGGCGGCTTTATCGGCGTGGAGCAGCCCAACCTGTTCGGCTTGTGCAAGCGTGGGCAGTTGAACTGGCAGTACGGTCGGTTCTACAACGACTTCACGGCGACCTACTCGGATCCTGCCCTGCGCGGCACGCGGATCTCCGGTGCGCTGAGTGCGTATCGCACGCAGTCCCGCTTCATCATCGGTAACCTGGGCCAGAGCATCCGGACCGGTGCGTCGCTGCGTTTTGGCTTGCCCGTCCCGTGGTCGTTGTTCTCAACGGTTGCGCTTTCGTACAACGGTGAATCCGCGACGTTTCAGTCCGGCACGATCGCCAACGGATGCAGCAAGAACTGTTTCCGTTCGAACATCGGCTTGGAGTACTCGTACGACACGCGTGTTGATATGCCGTTCGCCAGCGGCGGTGCGCTGCGCTCGGTCACGGTCGATCTGAGCGGTGGTCCGTTGGGCGGTACGGTGAACTTCCAGCGCGTTACGGGCGAGTTCCGCGCCTACGCGCCGCTCGGACAGTTGGGTGGCGCGACCTCCGGTCAACCGATCAAGTTTGTGATGGGGATGACGGCGCGCACTGGCGCACTCTTCGGTAACTCGGGGCCGTTCTTCTTCCAGCAGCAGTTCTCCGTTGGTGGCGTCATGTACGGGCAGGCACTGCGCGGCTACCCTGAATTCTCGATTACGCCGCGCGGTTTCAATCCCACGACCGACCAGTATCGATCAGATCCGAATTCGTTCGGTAACGCGTTTATGACCGTTACGGGTGAGATCGGTGTACGATTCAACCAGATGTTCTACTTCAACGTCTTTACAGATGCCGGCAACAACTGGGCGTCTGCGAGACAGCTCAACCCGACGCGCCTGTATCGCTCGGCGGGTGCAGGTGTTTCAACCGTGACGCCGTTGGGCCCCTTGGGGCTTGATATGGCGTACGGGTTTGACCGTGTTGCCGTCGATCCCACCACCCTCCGCGCGAAGCCGGACCCGCGGTGGCAATTCCACTTCCGGCTTGGCCAGCTCTTCTAGAGGATTTCTGATGCGTCTTTACTCCGTCGTCGGCGCGTGTGCGCTGGTTCTCGGCGCCCCGTCTCTCGCGTCGGCTCAAGCCGTCGCGCAGAAGTTCGCGTACATCAACTCGCAGGCCATTCTCCAGGCGTCTCCGGCCGCCGTCGATGCGCAGATGCAGCTGCAGAAGGAACTTGAGGTCATGCGGGCGCAGGTCACCAAGCTGACCGATTCGCTGACTGCGATGGATGCGGCCTACAAGAAGGAAGAGGTGTCGTTGTCGCCGACCGCGAAGGAAGCGCGTGTCAAGACGCTGCAGCAGAAGCAGGCGGAGTTTCAGGATCGCGTGCAGAAGCTCAACGATCAGGCGCAGGCGCGTGAAGGTGAGTTGATGCAGCCGGTGCTGGATGGCGTGCGCAAGGTGCTGGACGATGTGCGTATGGAAGGCGGTTACTCCTTCATCTTCGACATCGCGGCTGGCTCGTTCATCGTGTCCGCCGACAAGAACCTCGATATCACGGACCGTGTCTTGTCGAAGCTGCGTCTCAGCGCACCGAAGGCGGCGGCGAAGCCGGCAACCGGACCCGCGACCGCGCCGGCGGGTCTTTCGACCAAGAAGCCGCCGACGGAGTGACGAGCGAGTCGCTATCTGCTCGGCGAGACGGCGGTGATGGGCATCAGCCCATCACCGCCGCTGCCGTTGCAGCGGAGATCGGCGGACGCCTGATCGGGGATCCGGACGTGCTGGTGCGCGGCGTGGCGCCTCTGGATCGGGCGGAACCGTACGAGTTGAGCTTTCTGGCGCACGCGCGATATGTGCCGTGGTTTGAACGGACTCGTGCCGGTGTTGTGCTCGTTTCAGCGGCTCTCGCAGACAGTGTCGGGGCACCAGGCGCGCGCATCGTCGTTGATCGTCCCATGGACGCGCTGGTGTCGCTCCTGCCCCGGTTTCATCGCGGGGAGCCACGCGCGGTCGGCGTGCACCCCACCGCCATCGTGGCGGCCTCGGCGCGCCTAGGCGAGCGCGTGACGGTTGACGCGTACGCGGTCATTCACGATGACGTGACGATTGGTGATGATTGTTGGATCGGCGCGCACGCGGTGATTGGCGCGGGGTGTTCGCTCGGCCGATCCGTGCGAGTCCAGTCCGCCGCCGTGCTGTATCCCTTCGTGGATGTGGGCGATCGTGTGCTGTTGCATTCTGGTGCTCGCGTCGGACGCGAGGGGTTTGGATTCCTGCCCACGAAGTCTGGCCCTCAGCGCATCCCGCATGTTGGGCGGTGTGTGCTCGAGCAGGATGTGGAGGTTGGCGCGAATAGTTGCATCGACCGCGGGAGCATCGATGACACGATCATCGGTGCCGGCACCAAGATCGATAATCTGGTCCATATCGCGCACAACGTACGCATTGGCCGTATGTGCTTCATCATCGCACAGGTGGGCATTGCCGGCTCTGCGCGCATCGAAGATGGCGTGCAGATCGGGGGGCAAGCGGGTATCGGCGGTCACCTGACTATCGGATCGCGCGCGTCTATTGGTGGGCAAGCTGGTGTCTTCGGCGACGTGCCGTCGGGCGAGACGTGGTCTGGCTATCCGGCGCGTCCGCACAAGGATGCGCTCCGTGGGCAGGCCGCGCTGTTTCGCCTCGCGCGCCTCATCCGGCCACTGGAGAAGTTGCTGGCTCGCGGAGACGAATCATGATCGCGCCGGCCGCGGGGCTCGGCGCGCGTGCCGCGTTGTCCGGCTCTCGTCGCACGATTGGTCGTGAGGCAACGGTGCAGGGGGTGGGCTTGCATCTTGGCCAGCCGTGCACGTTGGTCTTTGCCCCCGCGCCCAGTGGCGCTGGCGTTTCATTTATTCGGCGCGATCGCCCGGACTCGCCGTCTATTCCGGCTCGTGTTGACATCGCGGTTGAGGCTGAGCGCCGGACGCAGCTCGGTCTCGGCGATGCCTCGCTGCACACGGTGGAACACGTCCTGGCAGCGGTCGGGGCGCTGGGCATTGATGACCTCATGATCAGCATGGATGGCCCAGAGCCGCCGATCATGGACGGGTCCGCGGCGCCGTTTCTTGAGGCGTTGCTGGGGGCCGGGGTGGTGCCCAACGGGGGGCGTCCCGAGTGGCTCGTGCTGCGCAAGACGATTCGGGTGGAAGATGGAGAGTCGGTCTATGAGGCGCGTCCCAGCGATGGCCTGACGTTGGATGTCTCGATTGATTTCCCGCATCCGCTGATCGGCGCCCAGCGTGGGGTCTATCGGGTCACTCCTGAACTTTTCGGGCGCGAGCTGGCGTCTGCGCGTACTTTTGGCTTCGTCCGCGAAGTGGAAGGACTGCGAGCGAAAGGGTTGATTCAGGGGGCCTCCACCGCGAATGCGATCGTGCTTGATGACACAAGCGTGATCGACACCGCGCTCCGGTGGCCTGATGAATTCGTGCGCCACAAGGCGCTGGATTGTGTTGGCGATCTCGTTCTCGCGGGCGCACGCGTGCGCGCGCACATCACCGCCGTCAAACCGAGTCATCGAGGGACCGTCGCACTGGTGCGCGCCCTCGTGCAACACGCTGTTCGGGAGTCTGCCGTGTTCAACATCGAAGACATCATGCAGGTGCTGCCGCACCGCTATCCTTTTCTGCTCGTCGATCGGATCCTCGAGTTGGAGGAGGGGAAGCGCATCGTCGGGCTGAAGAACGTCACCATCAACGAGCCGTTCTTTCAGGGCCACTTCCCCGGGCATCCCATTATGCCGGGTGTGCTGATCATCGAGTCGATGGCACAGGTCGGGGGGATGCTGCTCATGCGGTCGCTTGCCGATCCGGCGAGTAAGGTCGTGTACTTCATGTCGCTCGATAAGATCAAGTTCCGGCGACCCGTCAAGCCGGGCGATCAGTTGCGGTTGGAGCTGGAAGTCTTGCAGACGCGCGGCATGACCTGCCGCATGCGTGGTGTGGCGAGCGTAGACGGTCAGGTGGCCACTGAAGCCGAAATGGCGGCCATGATCCGCGACCGATGAGCGCGCGTATTCATCCGACGGCACTGGTCGATACGACGGCCGAGATCGGCAGCGATGTCGACATCGGGCCGTGGGCGTTTATCGGGCCGCGATGTCAGATCGCCGATGGGGCGTCGATCGCGTCGCGTGCGACGCTCGAGCGCAACGTCAAGATCGGTGAGCGGGTGCGCATCGGTATTGGCGCGGCGCTCGGCGGGGATCCGCAGGATCTCAAATATCGCGGCGAGGAGACGTGGGTGGAGATCGGCGAGGACACTGTCATCCGAGAGTATGCGACCATCAATCGCGGCACCGCCCATTCGGTGACGACGAGTGTCGGGAAGGGCTGCTTTCTGATGGCCTACGTGCATTTGGCGCACGACTGTCATCTGGGCGACAACGTCATCATCTCGAATGGGACGCAGCTGGCGGGTCATGTGACGGTTGAGGATCGCGCGACTATTTCGGGGTTGTGCGCGGTGCATCAATTCACGCGCATCGGACGCCACTCGTTCATCGGGGGATGTTCGCGCGTGGTGCAGGATGTGCCGCCGTTCGTGCGCGCAGTGGGGAATCCGGTGAAGCTGTTTGGGTTGAACTCGGTCGGGCTGCAGCGGAACGGCTTTGACGCCACGGTAGTGGCGGAGCTCAAGCGCGCGTACCGCTTCTGCTTTCGGTCGGATCTCAATCTCTCGCAAGGCGTCGAGCGGGCGCGGGCGGAGATTGCGGATCTACCCGACGTGCGTCACTTCCTGTCGTTCATCGAAGCGAGCCAACGTGGGGTTGGGTTTTGAGCGCGGTACTGGATCGACGCATGTATGCGGGGCCATCGGCCCCTCGGGTCGGCGTCGTCGGCGCCGGTGGTCTTGGCGTGCATCATGTGCGGATTCTCCGGGATCTGGCGGGTGATCGCTTTGCCGGATTTGTGGACGAGAATCCGGGCCGAGCCTCCGACGTGGCATCGCAGCTGGGCGTAACGGCATTCCCTTCGCTTGACGCACTGCTGGCCGTCACGGATGCTATTTCGATTGTGGTGCCGACCACGTCGCACCATGCGGTGGCGTCGAAGGCACTGCACGCCGGCAAGCATGTCTTCATCGAGAAGCCGTTTACCGTGACGCTTGAGGAGGCGGATGCGCTCATCGCGCTCGCCGCGGCGGCTGGTGTTGTATTGCAGGTTGGGCATGTGGAGCGCTTCAATCGGGCGGTGCGCGCCGCGATGCCGTTTGTCGATGGTCCGCGGTTCATCGAAAGTGACCGGCTCGCGCCGTTTAATCCGCGCGGCTCTGATGTCGCGGTCGTGCTCGATCTGATGATTCATGACCTCGATCTCGTGCGCACGCTCGTCGGTGCGCGCATGGTCGATGTCCAGGCGATGGGGATTCCGGTCTTGACGCCGCAACTCGATATCGCGAACGCGCGGCTCACGTTTGCGAACGGCGCTGTGGCCAACATTACGGCAAGCCGCGTTTCGCGCGAGCGCGTCCGCAAGCTGCGCATCTTCCAGCAGAGCGGCTATCTCTCGCTCGATCTGGCGGCGGGTACGGGGGAGTATTTCCGGATGCGCGAGGACTTCGATGCGCGTTTGTTGGCTCGGGCTCCCCGTGCGCTGGAGGAATTTGTCGAGCGCGTGCCATTGGACGCACCGGACGGGGAGCCGCTCGGCCTTGAGCTCACCCAGTTTCTCGGTGCAGTGATGGGGACGGCCCCCATAGCGGTGACCGGTGCGGAAGGTCGCGACGCCCTTGAGGCCGCGCTCCGGATCGTCGCGGCGATCGACACCGCGAACGCTCACCCCCTCGCGCGTGCGTGAGATCCTGTTCGTCGTGGGCGAGGCCTCCGGCGATCTGCATGCGGGCAAGGTGGCGGAAGCCATTCGTGCAGCGCGTCCGGACGTGCCGATGGCGGGTATCGGCGGCGGACATATGCGTGCGGCCGGCGTGACGATCCTCGAGCCGGTTGAACGTCTGGCCGTAATGGGGTTCGCGGAAGTCCTCGCGCATATCCCAAAACATTGGGCGTTACTGCGGATGTTGAAGCGTCGCATTGAGACCGGGCGTGTCGGGCTTGTGGTACTGCTCGACTATCCGGGGTTCAATCTCAAGGTGGCCGAGGTGGCGCACCGCGCTGGGATCCCCGTGCTGTACTACATCACGCCGCAGGTGTGGGCCTGGGGCGCCGGCCGGCTGCCAACGTTGGCGCGTGTCGTCACACGTGCCGCGTCCATCCTGCCGTTTGAAGAAGCGTTGCTGCGCGCGCATGGCGTGAACGCGACCTTCGTCGGGCATCCGCTCCTCGATCGTGCCGGTGCCTTGCCGACGATGCGCGAGGCGCGTCGACAGCTTGGACTGTCCGAAACCGGCGAGGTGCTGGCCGTTTTTCCGGGGAGTCGCCGAGCGGAGCTGGCGCGGCATTTGCAACCGTTTGTCGCGACGGCGCTGGAGTTGCAACGTCGTCGGCCGGGCCTTGAGGTGATTGTCAGCGTGGCACCGACGGTGCGCATCGATGCGGCGGACTGTCCGTTTCCGTTGGTGCATGGGCAGTCCTTCCCCGTCTTGCGCGCGGCCACGGCAGGGCTCCTGAAGAGCGGGACGACCACGCTGGAGGCGGCGGTGGCCGACCTACCGCATGTCATCGGCTATCGCACGAGTGCGATTACGTATGGCATTGCCAAACGCGTGGTGAAGATCCCGCGTATCGGGTTGGTGAACGTGGTGGCGGGACGCGAGGTCTCGCGCGAATTCGTGCAGGATGCGTTTGAGCCCCTGCGCGTGGCGGATGCGCTCGCCCCGTTGCTGGATGCACACAGCGCCGAACACGCCGCGGCGCGTGAGGGACTGGCGGCGGTTCGGGGGGCGCTCGGGGAGCCCGGGGCATCGGCGCGAGTCGCCGCGATGGCGCTGGAGATGGTGGGATGACGCGTGAGGAGGAGGGCGTGGTACCGCCACGTAACTCGCCGCGTACGCGGGCACGGGATGCGGGCGCGCCGCACATTGCCGCGCGGACACGGTGGCTGATCCGAGTGGGCGGGTGGCTGCTCGCGCTCCTCGGGCGTACGTGGCGTGTTCGCGTGTACGGGCGAGGCGCGCTGCTGGCGCGACGTCCCGACGACGCGCGGGTCGTGGTGGCGTTGTGGCATGGGCAGATCCTTCCGCTGCTCTGGGCGCATCGTCAGCCGACCGGTGTCATCATCAGCGAGCATCGTGACGGTGAGATCATCGCGCAGATCGTCGAGCAATTCGGTTTTGACAGCATTCGCGGCTCGACCTCACGAGGCGGCGCGCGCGCGCTGCTGGAGTGCGTGAAGGTGCTCCGTCAAGGGGCAGACATCGCCATTACGCCGGACGGCCCGCGCGGGCCCCGGCACAGTTTTGCACCGGGGGCCCTGGTGGTCGCCTATCGCGCCAAGACCTCGATGGTCCCTCTGGTGGCGCACGTCGATCGAGCATGGCGCTTGGGGAGCTGGGATCACTTCGAGATTCCCAAACCGTTCGCGCGCGTGACAGTGCTCTACGACACTCCGCTCCCCGTCGAGGGGGAGGATGTGCGGGACGTGTCGTCGCAGACCGATGCCTATGCGGCGGCGATGCACGCGGCGACGGCGCGCGTCACGGCCCTCGCCTCGTGAGCAGATGACACTCCCGGCGATCGCGGCGTCGATTTGGGATGGCCGGTCGCTCGGCGCGCGTCTTGTACGAGCGTTCCTGTCACCTCTCTCGTGGCTCTTCACCTTCGGGGTCTCGCGACGGAACGCTCACTTCGATCGGGTCGTTGGGGCGAGCTCTGCTATTCCCTCGCTCTCAATCGGGAACCTGACGGTAGGCGGGACCGGCAAGACCCCCGTCGCCGCGTGGTGTGTGCAGGCGTTGCAGAAGGGCGGCGCCTCACCGGCGATCGTCATGCGCGGGGTGGGGGACGACGAATGGCGCGTCCACACACTTCTGAATCCGGGGATTCCCGTCATTCTCTCGCCGGATCGCGCGGCGGGCGTTCAGCTGGCGTGCGACCGCGGCGCGGACGTGGCGGTGCTGGACGATGCGTTTCAACATCGCCGTGCGGCGCGTGTGGCGGACATCGTGCTGGTCAGCGCGGATCAATGGCGCGGCGTGGCACGACTGCTTCCTGCTGGGCCGTTTCGCGAGCCACTGCACGCGCTTCGACGCGCGCATCTCGTGGTGGTCACGGCCAAGGCCGTGGCTGCCGATCGCTCGGAGGAGGTCGCGCGCGCCGTGCGCGCCGTTGCCCCTGATGTCCCCATCGCGTTTGTGCGCCTCATGCCCGGCGACGTGCGACTGGCCACCTCCGAGCAGTCCGCCGCGACCGGTGCCGCGACCGGTGCCGCGACCGGTGCCGCGGCCGGTGCCGCGGCCGGTGCCGCGGCCGGTGCCGCGGCCGCACGCACTCATGCCACGGATTGGCTGGTTGGTCGCGAGCTGTGCGTGACCACGGCCATCGGCGATTCCGCCGCGTTCGAGCGGCAAGTCCGCGATCTCGGCGCCATT
>CALQGY020000057.1 GCA_943330235.2 Candidatus Kuenenia stuttgartensis | reverse complement strand
TGAGCATTCCGTCCCGCTGTATCTGACGTCGAGCTTTCGTTTCAACGATGCGGAGCATGCGCGGGCGCTGTTCGCGGAAGAGGTCAGCGGCAACGTGTACAGCCGCTATTCGAATCCCAACACCGACGAGTTCATCGAGAAGTTGTGTCGCTTGGAGGGCGGCGACGAGGGGATCGCGACAGCGTCGGGTATGTCGGCGGTCTTCACGGCCATCGCGTCGCGCGTCTCGTCCGGCGACCACATTCTCGCATCGCGCGCGCTGTTCGGTTCTACGCACCAGATTTTTACACGCATTCTGCCCAAGTGGGGCGTGGAGTGCGACTACGTCGATGCGACAGACACCGACGGGTGGACGCGCGGCATCCGACCGACCACGCGCATGATCTTCGTCGAGACGCCGTCCAATCCGGGGTTGGAACTCATCGACCTGGAATGGCTTGGGGCGCTCGCCCGCGAGCGCGGTATCGATCTGGTGGTGGACAACTGTTTCGCGACGCCATACCTGCAGCGCCCGCTGGCCTTGGGCGCCACCGCCGTGGTGCACTCGGCCACGAAATACATGGACGGTCAGGGGCGCGTGCTCGGCGGGGCGATTATCGGTGATCGCGCATTTCTCGCGGACTGCCGCTTCTTCGCGCGTCATACCGGGCCGTCGATGAGCGCGTTTAACGCCTGGGTGTTGTCGAAGTCGCTCGAGACGTTGGCGCTGCGCATGGATCGTCACTGCGAAAACGCGCTCACGGTGGCGAAACATTTTGAGGGACACGCGGCGATCGAGACGGTCCGGTATCCGTTCCTCCCGTCCCATCCGCAGCATGCGCTCGCGCGCCGACAGATGTCACAGGGCGGCGGGATCGTCGCGTTGGAAGTGCGCGGCGGGATTGCCGCGGGTCGTCAGTTTCTCGACGCGCTGACGATGTGCTCGCACTCACCGAACCTCGGCGACGCCCGCAGTATTGTTACACACCCGGCATCGACGACGCACAGCAAGCTCACGCCGGCGGAGCGCGCGGCCGTCGGGATCAGCGACGGACTCGTACGAGTGAGCGTCGGCTTGGAGCATGTCTCCGACATCATCGCCGATCTCGAGCAGGCGCTGCGCGCGATCAGCGCGTGAGGGCCGCGCGCACGTCTCGTGCCGACGTGCGTGCCGACGTGCGTGCCGACGTGCGTGCCGACGTGCGTGCCGACGTGCGTGCCGACGTGCGTGCCGACGTGCGTGCCGACGTGTCGGGGACTAGACCCCAACGCGTAGGGACATGTACGGATGGTGTTTGGTGGCCGACAGCGCCATCAATCGCGTAGCGCGGTCGTTACGCGGCGGGCACTCGGGCGCCGCGCGCCGCAACCTCGATACATACGTACCGATCTGTTGTATCGCGTACTCATGACTCAGTCACCGAAGATGACGCTGGCGTCACGTCTCGTTCCAGCCACAGCGTGACCGGACCATCATTCACCAGTTCGACATCCATCATCGCGCCGAACTCGCCGGTCTCAACTTGGAACTCGTGCCCACGGAGCAGCTGTACTAGATTATTGTATTGCCATTCAGCGATAACCGGCGGCGCCGCGTTTATGAAACTCGGCCGTCGCCCCTTGCGAGCATCACCATAGAGCGTGAACTGCGACACCACGAGCAGACTTCCGCCGTGTTCGTGCAGATCGCGGTTCATCTTTCCCTCGTCATCGGGGAAGAGTCGAAGCCCTTTGATTTTGTCGGCCATCCATCGTGCCTCGGCCTCCGTGTCGGTGTGCGTGATGCCGACCAGCAGGACGTAGCCGGCGCCGATCCGTCCGGACACTCGGGTTTCTCCATCGGGGTGTTCAGGGCGAATGCGAACTTCAGCCCGACTCACGCGTTGCAGTAGGATTCTCATAGTTCGACAGTTTCGCTCTCTTCCGGCATCGACGGAAGATCAGGATCAATGCCAATCAACACCGCCGTGCAACCTCGCCTTGGACTTCATTTCGACCTGGTTCCCCGCAGCAGCGCGACAAACGCTGACGCGGCCTTTCTCGATGCTTGTGTTGCGTGGCTTGGCCTCGAGGCCAGTCAGCAACTGAGCTGGGATTCGCCGTCAAACCACACGCTCGACGGTGGTCGTATCCTGCGCTGGGCGCCGTTCCGCCACGAGGGCTCCTCGCTCGCCGACATCGTCGTGCATGCGCCGGATCCGCTGGACCGTGGCTTGCAGTGGTCGACGCACGTCACTTATGTGACGTCGCCAACGGCCAGCGGTGGTGTGCAGCGTCAGTTGTATATCCGCGTCGGCACCGATGGTGGGACGGGTACCGGATCGCCGCCGCCGGTGCGGCCGCCGCGGTTGCTGTCCGAGCTCGACATGCCGTTTACGCTGGTCTCCAGCGACGGGCCGTTGCAGCGCGTGCCCACGCAGCTCGAAGCCGGCACGCTGGACGCGTTCGTGCGCTTCGTGCTCTGCGATCCGGCGCGCACCATGCCGGTGCTCCTGCTCACCGAGTTGCCGGACGGCGGCTACGTGCTGCCGACCGAGCAGTTCGCGAGTGAAGTGTTCGGACTCGGTCTCTGCTTCATGCTGCGCCACGCGGACACGTTCGCGCTCTCCGACGCCGTGGGCGGCCATGCACGGTCGGTGTTCCTTGGCTCGGCGCGCGCGTACCTGCCGGGGTTCCATCTCGAGGCGGATCCGTTCCAGCATCCGCTGGTGCTGGCGCGTGCGCTGGCGCTGCCGGGCGAACGCCGTCGGCTCGTGCAGCGCTTGGCAGAAGTCTCGGTGCAGCGTCCCATGACGGACGCCGCCATCGTGGAGCGGTTACGTGATGAGCGTGCGTCCGCGTACAGCCAGCGTCCGGATGCGACCGAGGCCTTGGCCGCGGCGGAGTCGGGCTCAGAGCTTGACCGTGGGCAGCTGGTGTCGCTGGTGCGCGATTTCGAAGAAGCGCTGAAGCAGTCCGAAGGCGAGTTGATGCGCGTGCGCGAGCGGTTCAACGAATCCCGTCAGCAGCTCGAGCATGAGCGCGCGCTGACCCGCTCGCTGCGCACGACGCTGGCCGCCCTCAAGGAGCGTCAGCCCATCTCCAAGCCGGCCAGCGACGCGCCCGAGTCGGTGCTCGAAGCCGTGGAGCGCGCGCAGGCCATGTACGCCGACGCGCTGCGCCTCCTCCCATCGGCCTTCACCTCCGCGCGCGAGTCCGAGTTCCCCGATCCGGATACCGCCTGGAAGTATCTCAAGTCGCTGGGCGAGGTGGGGCGTCGTCGTCAGGATCGTGCCCTGGGCCGTCCGTTGGCCGAGGTCTTCGCGGACCTGGGCGTGGACTACACCCCGGGCTCCACCGATTCCGCCTACAAGACCCCCTACGTGTTCTCTGATGGCAACGGTGAGATGGAGTGCCCCGATCAGTTGCGCCGGGGCAGCAACCCGGACACCGGCCTGCGCATTTACTTCTCGTCGTCGGACGACGGCGGGTTCGTGATTGGGCACGTCGGACGCCAGATCGAGATCGCCAAGCAGGTCTAGTCGCGACCACGAGGCGCGAAACGAGAGAGGGGAGCCTGTCGACAGACAGGCTCCCCTCTCTCGTTGTCATCACGCGCGATGGCGACGTCGTTGCCGACTACGGCTGCGTCTCATGGAAGGTCACGCCGGTCTCGTGCTGCAAAGCGCGACGCAGGGCCCACTGGTCCTGGAAGAGCACCACGACGTTCCCCTTGTGATCAAACAGCTGGAGACGACCCATGCCATTCGCGACGCGCTCCACCTCCGCCTTGGGCCCCGTGAGCCAACGCGGCCACCGGTAGGTCATCTTCTCGAACCGGCAGGGCGCCGCATATTCGTGCTCAAGCCGGAACGCCATCACATCGAACTGCAGCTGTCCCACGGCGCCAACGATCGGCTGTGAGCCCGCCGAGGTCTCCGCGAAGAACACCTGCGCCGCGCCCTCCTCGGTGAGCTGCCGGAGCCCGCTGTCAAACTGTTTGCGCTTGAGCGGATCGGCCGGAATAGCGCGCGCGAAGTGCTCCGGCGCGAAACGGGGAATGCCCTTGAACTCCAGCGTGCCGTCGCCGCCCAACGTGTCACCAATGCGCAGACTGCCGCGGTCCATGATACCAATCACGTCACCCGGCCACGCCTCCTCGATGGACACGCGGTCGCGGGCCATGAACTGCTGCGGAGCCGCCAGCCGGATCGGCTTCCCACTGCGCTGATGCAGCACCTGCATGTTCGCCTCAAAATGCCCGGAGACGATGCGCACGAACGCCACGCGATCCCGGTGCTTGGGATCCATGTTCGCCTGGATCTTGAACACGAATCCCGTGAAGCCCGTCTGCTCGGGCGCGACCGGCCCGATGCTGGACTCGCGCGGACCGGGCGATGGGGCCAGCTCGAGGAATTCCCGCAGGAACGGCTCGATGCCGAAGTTGGTGAGCGCAGAGCCGAAGAACACCGGCGTGAGTGTGCCGTCGATCACGCGCTGGTGTTCATAGGTGTGGCCGGCCGCGTCCAGCAGATCGATGTCGCCCATGAGGCGATCGAAGGCCCCCTCGCCCATGGACTCGATGAGCGCGGGATCGTCGATGCTGACAATGGTATCGTCGGCACGCGACGCACCACGGTCGCCGCTCCGTTCGAAGAGGTGCACCTCACGCTTGAGTCGATCGTACACACCGACGAAGACGTCATTCTCGAACACCGGCCAGGTGGCCGCGAAGCAGTCGATGCCGAGATCCGCCTCGACGTCCTGGATCAGCTTGAGCGGATCCTCGCCGTGGCGGTCGCACTTGTTGACCAGCGTGAAGATCGGCGTGCGACGCAGCTTACACACGTCGAACAGCTGGCGCGTGCGCTCTTCAACGCCTTTGCGATTGTCCAGCAGCATGATGGCGCAATCAGCAGCCACCAGCGTGCGGTAGGTGTCTTCGGAGAAGTCTTCGTGCCCCGGGGTGTCGAGCAGATTGAGCTGATAGCCCATGTACTCGAACTGCAGCACGGAGGAGGTCACGGAGATGCCGCGCTCCTGTTCCAGCTTCATCCAGTCGGACGTGGCGTGCCGCGTGGCCCGCCGCGCCTTCACCGAGCCGGCGAGGTGGATGGCGCCGCCGTACAGCAGCAGCTTTTCGGTAAGAGTCGTCTTGCCGGCGTCCGGATGCGAGATGATCGCAAACGTGCGGCGACGGATGATTTCGCGCGCGAGGCGCGCGGCGGGGCTGCCCGGATGCCCGCCAGCAGCGCTGGCGGGGGCGGCTCCGTCGAGGTCGACGGAGGCTTCGGGCGTAGATTCAGAGACGGCGTCGGACATGCGGGAAAGCTAGTCGGGTCTGCCGTCCCGCCGACAGGATCGCCGGCGGTTCGTGCTACTCGACCGTCACCGACTTGGCGAGGTTGCGCGGCTGATCGACGTTGCATCCACGCTTGACGGCGATGTAGTAGGCCAGCAACTGCAGGGGCACGCTGGCCAGAATCGGCGTCAACAGGTCGATCGTCTCCGGGATACGGAACTCGTAGTCCAGCTTGCCGGCCAGCGACGGTTCGTCGCGCGTGGTAATGGCGATGATCTTACCCTTCCGCGCTTTCACTTCCTGAATGTTCGACGTGATCTTCTCGAAGACGGAATCGTGTGGCGCGATGCACACGACCGGCATCATCTCGTCAATCAGGGCGATGGGGCCATGCTTCATCTCGGCGGCCGGATACCCCTCGGCATGGATGTACGAGATTTCCTTGAGCTTGAGCGCGCCCTCAAGCGCGGCCGGGAAGTTGTAGCCGCGACCCAGGTACAGGAAATTGGTCGCGCGCTTGAACTCTTCGGCCAGTGCCTCAATTTCGTCCGCGCGATCGAGAATTGACTGGATCTGCTCGGGCAGCTTGGCCATGGCCTGCGCGATGGCCCGTCCCTGCGACACCGACAGATTGCGCAGACGCGCCAGCTTGAGGGTGAACAGCGCGAGGGCAATCACCTGACTGCTAAACGCCTTCGTAGACGCCACACCGATTTCGGGGCCGGCGTGCAGATAGATACCGCCATCGTCCTCGCGCGCGATGGTGGACCCCACGACATTCACGAGACCGAGCGTCCGCGCGCCGCGACGCTTTGCTTCGCGCATCGCCGCCAGCGTGTCCGCCGTTTCTCCAGACTGCGAGATCACGATGCAGAGGGTGGTCGGTGTCACGATCGGATTCCGGTAACGGAACTCGGACGCGTACTCGACTTCCACCGGAATGCGGCAGAGCTCTTCAATCATCATTTCGCCGATGAGCGCCGAGTGCCAGCTGGTGCCGCACGCGGTGATGATGATGTTGTCGACCTTGAGCAGATCTTCCTTGGAGATGTTCAACCCACCGAGCTTCGAGAAGCCTTCCTCGAGGATCAGGCGGCCGCGCATGGTGTTCTCGACCGTGGTGGGCTGCTCGAAAATCTCCTTGAGCATGAAGTGCTGATAGCCGCCACGCTCAATCTGCTCGAGATCCCAGTCGATGCGCGACACCGGCTTGTCGAGCGCAATCGAATTGAGGTCGAGCACTTTGTAGCCGTCGCGCGTGATCACGGCGACGTCGCCGTCGTCGAGGTAGACGACGTTCCGCGTGTGCGCCAGAATCGCTGACGCGTCCGACGCGATGTAGTACTCGCCTTCGCCGAGTCCGATCAGCAACGGGCTGCCGCGACGCGCCGCCACGATCTTATCCGGCTCATTGCTTGAGATCACCGCGATGCCATATGTCCCGTCAACCTGTCGCAGCGCCTCGATGACCGCGGCCTCGAGGTTACCGGCATAGGCGGCCTCGACGAGATGCGCGAGCACCTCGGTGTCCGTATCCGACGTGAAGATGAAGCCGCGCGCTTCGAGGCCCGCCTTGAGGACCGTCGCATTCTCGATGATGCCGTTGTGCACGACCGCGATGGAGCGGTCGGTGCTGACGTGCGGGTGCGCGTTGCCGACCGTCGGCGGGCCGTGTGTTGCCCACCGCGTGTGGCCGATCCCGAGCGTGCCGACTGGCGGCTTCGCATCGATGACCGCTTCCAGACGGGCAATCTTCCCGGCCGCCTTACGCGTTTCCACGCCTGTGCCGTTCATGATGGCGACACCGGCTGAATCGTAGCCACGATACTCGAGGCGCTTCAGTCCGTCGATCAGGATTGGCGTGGCGATCTTGTCGCCGACATATCCAACGATTCCGCACATAGAGAAGAATGGGTCTGAGGGGTCCGACAACCTGCGATGCGGCGAAGTGCTGTAGAAGTGCAGTATTCGATCTACGACCTACGTTGAACCGACCAACCGTGACGCGAGCTCCTCGCGTCAGACGGTCAGGTCGGCGAGCGGCTGGCGGGCCTGCGCGATGAGGAGTCGTGCGTCGGCGTCCGTGGGCGCTTCGGCGATGACCCGCACGATCGGCTCCGTCCCAGACGGACGCAGGTGCACCCAGCGGTCTGCCCAGTCGAGTCGAAGTCCGTCCTGCGTATCGGCCTTGGCATCGGGGAAGGCGGCGGTCAGCGCCGCATACACCGCGTCGAGGGCGACGTTCGGACGATCCAGTTTGTCTTTGACGATCACGTAGCGCGGCTGTTCCGCCAGGAGGGCGGACAGTGGTCGCCCCTCCTCATGCATCAACTGTAGCAGTAATGCCGCGCCCACCGGGGCGTCTCGTCCCAGATGCATCTCGGGGAGAATCACGCCGCCATTCCCTTCCCCGCCGATGGTCGCCCCGAGATCGCGCATGGCCATGGCGACATTCACCTCGCCGACCTTGGCGAAGTGGAACGGCACGCCGGCCGCGGCCGCGACATCGGCGACGACTTTACTGGTGGAGAGGTTCGTGACCACGGGACCGGGCCGATGACGCAGGACCGTGCGCGCGGCGAACGCCAGCGTGTAGTCCTCGCCGGGAGCCACGCCGTCATCCAGCACCAGCGCCAATCGATCGACATCCGGATCGGTGGCAAAGCCGACGTCCGCATTCACGTTGCGCACGAGGGCGGCGAGTTCGCCAAGATTCTCGGCCACCGGTTCCGGCGGCCGATGGAACAGCCCGTCGGTTTCCATGTTGATGGCGTACACTTCGCAGCCGAGTTCCGTGAGCAACTGCGGCATGATCACCGCGCCCGCGCCGTGGCAGCAGTCGAGGGCCACGCGGAACTGTCGCGCGCGAATGCCTTCCACGTCGAGATACGGTAGCGCGAGCACCTGATCAATGTGCCGTTGCACGGCGTCTGCGTCGCGGACGATGGAGCCGAGTTGGTCCCAGGTCGCGCGCGGAATGCCGGACTCCATCAGCGCGCGCATGTCGGCCCCTTCCTCAGCGGACAGGAAGAGTCCACTCGGGCCGATGAACTTGAGCGCGTTCCACTCGATGGGGTTATGGCTGGCCGTGATGCCAAGACCGCCCGCCGCGTGGTGATGTTCGACAGCCAGTTGGATGGTCGGCGTCGGGGTCATGCCAATGTCGATGACCGTGCATCCCACCGACTCGAGCGCGCCGTGTACGATCCGCGTGAACATCGGGCCTGAGACGCGACTATCGCGTCCCACCACGATGGTGCGATTGCCGGTCCGGGAGGCCCACGCGCCGAAAGCCGCCGCGAAGGTGGCCACGACTTCCGGCGTCAGCGCATAGCCGACTCGGCCGCGCACGCCTGACACACTGACCATCAGTCCTTCAAATGCCATGCCGTCCCTCGTCGAAGCGCTCAAGAATGCGGACCCAGTCTGGTGACGCGCCTGTCACGTGGCGAGCACGTGCACCGGCCATGCACCTGTGGTTCCGTTACGGAATACACCTCAAAGTTAGATGACCTCCGAGGTCGCACCAATGGAACGTGCCGTGCCCCTGGCAATCAATCCGACGTCGAGGAAGCCCTCTCACCCGACCAGACGATTTCGGGCGGTTTTCGTTACGGCGGTGGCCCGCCTCCCCACACGCGCCTAATGTCCCTGCCATGACCGATCCGCTCTCGCTGTACCACTTCGCCCTCGCCGCCGGTGGCGGCCGGATTGACGGCGTAGACGTCCCCGCACTGGTCGCGGCGGGCGTGACCCTACTCCAGCGGTCCGCGCCGCTGGTACGCGCCCTCGCGGGTCGACGTGCCGCCGTCCTGCTGCCCCTGGGCCCCGGGGTGGTGGTGGCGATGGCGGCATCGGATGGTCGCGGCGCCGTGTTCCTCGACCCGCAGGCGACCAACGCCGAGTTGGCGCACCAGATGACTGAGGCCGGTGTGGGGGCCGTCTTCACGATGACGGCGATGACGGCGCGATTCGCCCCAGCGACAACGCTCGTGCTGCTGGACGATGCGCCGCGTTCGGCACGCGTGCGCAGCGGGGAGCTCGTGCGCGACGTCGACCTGGGCTCACATCATGGGCTGATGCTTGAGGGGGCGCGCGACGCCATCGGGCTTGATGAGGAGTGTGGCGTCGAATGCGTGGCGGGCAAAGGATCCGAGACGCGTTGGTCGCATCGCGAGATTCTGGCGCGGGCACATGCGATTCGCGCGGCGCTTGGGCTGACGCCGGACGATCACACCCTCGTGCTGGCGCCGTTCGCGCCGCGGACCGCCATGCTCGCCGCCGTCGGCGCTCCCCTGCTGGCCGGCGGACAGGTGACCACCATGACGATGGACTCGCCGCACGATGTGATGGCCTACGTCGAAGCGCACGGCGTCACCGCGATCGTCGGCGACGTGTTGGCGTTCGACTTGCTGGTGCAGTCGCTGGATGCGCCGGGCATCGCACGAACCGCTCCGCACCTCCGAAACGCGGCGTGCCTCGGCGGGTTAGGCCGAGGCACGCTGGCAGAGCGATTTCGCGATGCGACAGGCGTCGCGTTACGCGACGATCTGTAGCCGAGCGGCGCCGACGGCGGCCCAGTCGGGGCGCGGGAAGGACTGCTGCTCCATGGCGCGCTCGAACGCGGCGACACATTCCGGGTCGAATTGCGTGCCGGAACAGCGGCGCAATTCGGCGACGGCCTGCTCCACACTCATGCCGGCGCGGTAGACGCGTCCGCTGGTCATCGCGTCGAAGGAGTCGGCGACCGCCGTGATACGTGCCTCAAGCGGAATCTCGTGCCCCTGCAGCTTGTCCGGCGTGCCGCGCCCGTCAAATCGTTCATGGTGCGAGCGCACGACGGCTAACGCGTGCGGCATCTCCCGAAGGAGCGGCGCCAGCAATCGCCATCCGATGACCGGATGCTCCATGATATGCGCATACTCGGCTTCGGTGAGCGAACCTTCCTTGTTGAGAATGGATTCGCGCACGCCGATCTTGCCGATGTCGTGCAGGCGGCTGCCGAGTTCCAGCTGTTGCGTGAAGCTCGGCGACACGCCGAGTTCCTGCGCAATCGCAATGGCGTAGCGCTGCACGCGAGTGGAATGTCCCCACGTATAGGCGTCTTTGACTTCAAGCGCATCGGCGAGTGACTGCAGCGATGCCAGAAAGAGCTCTTCGTACTTGCGCGTCTGGAGCACCACGCGTTCTTCGAGCTCCAACCGATACGCACGATTCTCGAGGATCAGGCGCCGCTTTTCGAGCGCCTGACTGACACGCGCACGCACTTCTTCGATGGCGAACGGCTTGGTGAGATAATCGAGCGCGCCCGCGTCGAGGCAGCGCAGCGCGAGATTCACGTCGGACACGGCGGTGATCATGACGACCGCGGTCTCCGGGAACGACGCCTGGATTTCCTTCAGCAGCTCACCGCCGTCCATGCGCGGCATGTGAAAATCCGAGAGCACGAGCGGGAACGTGCGCGCGCGCAGGATTTCCAGCGCTTCATCGCCGGATCCCGCCTCTTCACACACGAACCCCTCCGCCTCCATAAGGCGGCGGAGCAGCATGCGCAGTGTCGCTTCATCGTCGACGATCAGACAACGGCGCGGCGAGTCCGACGAGGTATTTGTAGGGGGAGTCATCGTTACGCTGCCGGCTTGGGGTCGCGCGGACCGGTAAACCACGTTGGGCGAGACGAGTCGCCTGACATGATTGCTCGCCGGCTGCTCCGTCGACCGTTAGTTTGCATCGATCCCAGTTCGTCCGAACGTACAAGCCGAAGGCCATGACGCGCATTTTCGACGAAGACCTCGCCGGTGGCATGTCCACCCGCGCCATCCACGCCGGCCAACGCCCCGATCCGGTCTCGGGTGCGATCATGACGCCGGTCTACCTCACGTCCACCTACGTGCAGGACGGCATCGGACTCAACAAGGGATACGAGTACGCCCGTGGGAAGAATCCTACGCGTCAGGCGCTTGAACGCAATGTCGCGACGCTCGAAGGAGGCCGACACGGCCTGGCGTTCGGCAGCGGCATGGGCTGCCTCGATTCGATCATGAAGCTTTTCCGCGCCGGCGATCATATCGTATGCGGGGAAAATGTCTATGGCGGAACATTCCGTCTCTTCGATCGAATCTTGAAGCATATGGGCTTGTCGTTCTCGTACGTGGACACTCGGGATCCGCAACGTGTAGCGGACGCCATGACGCCAACCACGCGGGCGCTCTTGGTGGAGACGCCCACCAATCCGCTCATGTGGCTTACCGACCTGGCCGCGATGAGTGAGATCGCGAAACGGCACCAGGCCCTGCTGATCGTTGATAACACCTTCGCCACGCCGATTTTCCAGCGTCCACTCGAGCTGGGCGCTGACATCGTGTGGCATTCCACCACGAAGTACCTCAACGGTCACTCTGATATGATCGGCGGGATCGCCGTGGTTCTTGAGGATGATCTGGCAGATCGGCTCCAATTCATCCTCAATGCGGCCGGCGCCGTCCCCGGCCCCTTCGATGCGTGGCTGGCGCTCCGGGGGACGAAGACCCTCCCCCTGCGCATGCGACAGCATGACCTGAACGGCCGGCAGATCGCCGCGTGGCTCCTCGACCGCCTGGGCGCCGAACGGGTCATCTATCCGGGACTCGCCAATCATCCGCAGCACGAACTCGCCGCTCGGCAGATGTCCGGATTCGGCGGCATGATGACGCTGGACCTGGGCAGCCAAGAGAACGCCAATCGTTTCCTGCAGGCGGTGCGCGTCTTCTCGCTCGCCGAGTCGTTGGGGGGCGTGGAATCGCTGACCAACCATCCGTATACCATGACGCACGGCTCGGTCCCGGTCGAGGTGAAGGAGGCCATGGGACTCACGGACGGCATGGTCCGCCTCTCGTGCGGCGTGGAGGATGTGGAAGACCTCATCGAAGACCTTGATGGTGCCCTGAAGGGGCTGTAGGGAGACGCCATGACGCCACAACCGCTCTCGCAGATTGCCTCCGTCAGCTGGGAACACCCCGCGGATCGCGCCGCGCTCAACACGCTGCGCGCCATCCCCGGCTTCGATGAGGTCATCAAGCGGATCGCTGGGGTCTTTGGCGAGAGTGGCGTGCGGCATCTCTTCCTTGGGGATGCCGTACTGGTGGGTCCGACGCAGCGGCCCAAGCTCCATGCGCTCTACCTCGACGTGCTGCAGGCGCTGGATTGGCCGGACAACGGTCAGCCCGTCCCGCAGCTGTATGTCACGCAGACGCCGATCGCGAATGCCGGTGCGGTTGGGTTCGGGCATCCGTTCATTGTGATCAGCTCGGGAACGCTCGAGTTGCTCTCACCCGAGGAGCAGCGCTTCGTTCTGGCCCATGAAGTGGGTCACATCATGACGGGGCACACGACGTATCGCACGATCGCCCTCATTGTCCTGTTCTTCGGGATGAGCGCCCTGCCCTTGCTGGCGTCTATCGCCCTGCTCCCGTTCCAGCTGGCGCTGCTGGAGTGGTATCGCAAGAGCGAGCTGTCCGCCGACCGGGCGGGGATGCTGGGCACACAGGACCCTCGGGCCAGCCTCATGACGTTCCTCAAGCTGGCAGGCGGCCGCGCCATCGACGACACGATCGATCTCGATGCCTATCTCGCGCAGGCGGCCGACTACGATACCGGCGGCTCAACCTGGGACGGCGTCTTGAAGGCGCTGAACACGGCGCTTCGTGAGCACCCGTTCCATACCGTGCGGGCCGCCGAGTTGCATCGGTGGGAGCAGTCGGGCGCCTACGCGCGGATCATGGCCGGCGAGTACGTGCGCCGCGGCGCCGAAGGGGACCGGCCGCTGCGCGACGACATGCGCGACGCCGCCGACTATTACACCGGTCAGGCCAAGGCCGCCGCGCAGTCGGTGGGCGATGCCATCGGGCGGGCCGCGGATGCCTTCAAGGACGCCTTCCGCTCGGCCTCGGGCACCGGTGGGTCCAGCACTGGGAGCACCGGCAGCGGCACCGGCAGCGTCTAATCACCGACGGGTGGCCGGCGGGCACGCGAAGACGACGGCGAAGGCGACGGCGCGGTTTATCGCACTCTCCCCGCCCGTTAGCTTTGGCGGATGAAGATCCTTCTGATCGGTGGTGGTGGACGAGAGCACGCTCTCGCTGACGCGCTCTCGCGCGAGAACACGCGCGTCGAGCTGATCGCGGCCCCGGGCAATCCGGGGATCGCGGATCTGGCCCGCATCATTCCGGTGAACGCCTCAGACGACGTGGCGCTCATGGCCGTCGCCGAGCAGGAGGCGGTGAATCTGGTGGTCATCGGACCGGAGGCGCCGCTCGCGGCCGGGCTGGTGGATCAGATGCGCTTGCGCGGGATCCCGGTGTTCGGCCCCACGATGGGCGCGGCCACGATCGAGACCTCGAAGGCCGATACCAAGGCCATGATGATGGCGGCCGGTATTCCGACCGCGCATGCCGAGACCCATCGCAACGCGAAGGATGCGCGTGACGCCGTCAAAGCGCGGTTCGGTGCGCCGGTCGTCATTAAGGCGTCCGGACTCGCGGCGGGGAAAGGGGTGATCGTCTGCCACACTATCGACGAGGCCTACGCGGCCATCGACCGGATTCTTGACGATAAGGCCTTTGGCGACGCGGGCAACGAGTGCCTGGTGGAGTCGTTCATGACGGGCGAGGAGCTGTCGCTGTTCGCCATCACAGACGGCACCGACATTCTGCCAATGATCGGCGCGCAGGACCACAAGCGCCTGCTGGATGGCGACGAGGGCCCGAACACGGGCGGCATGGGAGCCTACACGCCGGTCTCGCTGTCCACGCCGGCGCTGATTGACGACGTCACCGAGCGCATCTTTCTCCCCACGCTGCACGCCCTGCGCAAGCGCGGCACGCCGTTTACAGGGCTGCTGTACGCGGGGCTGATGCTCACGCCGGAAGGCCCGAAAGTCGTCGAGTTCAACTGCCGCTTCGGCGATCCCGAAACGCAGGCCATCCTGCCCATGCTCACGGGCAGTCTGCTGGAGCCGATGCTGGCGGTCGCGCGCGGGGCGCGCCTCAAGCACCAGAGCGCGCTCACGTGGCGCGCTGGGGCGTCGGTGACTACCGTCGTGGCCTCGGAGGGATATCCGGACGCCCCGCGCACTGGCGCCGGTATCGAGCTGCCGTCCTTGAGCGACGACATCCGCGTCTACCACGCGGGCACGACGCGCGACGCAGACGGTGTCTTGCGCACCAGTGGCGGCCGCGTGTTCGGGGTGACGGCCGTCGCCGATACGTTCGCGGAGGCACAGCGCCGGTCGCGCGACGCAGCGGCGCGCATCGGATTCGACGGCGCGATCCACCGGCGGGATATCGGCTGGCGCGAAGCGGAACGCCGCGCGGCCGAGATGGCGACCGTACATGCGGCCGCCATCCACGATGCCGCGGTTCGCGCCGAGATCGACGCCGGAACGGATGCCCGAGCTTCCTGAGACCGAAACCATCGCCCGCGATCTCGATGAGGAGATTCGTGGCGCGATCATCGAGGGAGTCACCGTCCTCCGCCATGATGTGCTGCGCGAGGAAGACGACGCGGGATTTGCGCGCCAGCTGACCGGCGCCCAGATCACCAAGGTGTGGCGTCGGGCCAAGCTCATTGTGCTGGATGTATCTGCCGACGACGACACTCGGCACCTTGTCGTGCAGCCGCGCTTCACGGGTGGCCTGTTCATCGAGCGTGATGCAACGCCGGCCGAGATCGGCGACTACGTCTGCCTGTCGCTTCCGCTCGCCGACGGACGGCGACTGCATTATCGCGATGTGCGCCGACTGGGAACGGTCGCGTTGATGTCCACCGCCCGATTCGCCGAATATTCCGGCGCGTTGGGCCCAGAGCCTCTTGACCCGGCGCTCGGCGACACCGAGCTTTCGGTTCTTCTTCGGGCTTCTCGGCAGCCGGTGAAAGTCGCGCTGATGGATCAGCGTCGCTTGGCCGGCGTGGGCAACATCTACGCGAACGAGGCACTGTTTTGGGCCGGCATCGATCCTTCCCGCGAAGCGCGATCGCTCAGTTTCGACGAAGTCTCCTCGCTGCGGCAGGCGCTGTGCACCGTGCTGACCGCCTCCATCGCGGCGCGCGGCACCAGCTTCCGCGACTATCGGGACGCGCGCGGTGAGCGTGGACGTTTTGTCGAACAGTTGGCCGCCTACGGTCGCGCTGGTGCGCCCTGCGCGCGGTGCCAGCGTCGTCTCGTGGGTACGCACGCCATCGACGGGCGCAGCACCGTCTTCTGCCCGTCCTGCCAGCGCTGAGGCCATCCGGCGCGCGGTCAGTCCGCCCCGCGCACGAAAGGCCCCCGCCACCGCCACGTCGCAGCTCGACCTCGCGGTCGGCTCCATGGAGAGCGATGTGGCGAGACTGCGCGAGCAGGTGCGCGGTGGTGCCCGCAATGTGCCGGGCGTGTACATCATGCGCGGCGCGCACGGGCAAGTGCTGTATGTGGGCAAGAGCACCCAACTCCGCACCCGACTGCTCTCGTACTTCCGGCTGCCGTGGCCCGAACATCGCCATGCACGCATGCTGCGCGAGACCGCGCACATTGATTGGGAAGAGCAGCCCAGCGAGTTCGCCGCGCTGCTGCGCGAAGTGCGACTCATCCGCGCGCACTTGCCTCGCTACAACATCAAGTCGGCGCGGCCGCTGCACCGGTGGTGGGTGATCACCCTCACCGGCGGCCCCGCCCCGCGGCTCAAGGTGCAGCGTGCGAGCGCCGCGCTCCGCGCCAAGAGCGGCGATTCCACCATGGCGCGCTCCACGCTGATCGGACCGTTTACGAGCCGAGCCCCGCTGGTGCAGGCGCTCCGCGTCTTGAACGACGCACTCGGTCTACGCGACTGTCCCGACCGCGTGCGGATGAACCTGCGCGACGCCGTCGACCTGTTTGACGAAGTCACCTACCCACAATTCGCTCGCACACCGGGCTGCCATCGCTACGAGACGCGTCGTTGCCTTGGCCCGTGCGTTGGCGGGTGCAGCGCCAGTGAGTATCGGACGCAGTTGGTGCGGGCGCGCGCTGTCCTGGAGGGGCAGGACACGTCGCCGCAGCAATCGTTGGTGCGCGAAATGGCCGTCGCCAGCGCGGCGCTCTCGTACGAGCGCGCGGGATGGATTCGCGACCGACTCGCGGCGCTGCAGGAGCTGGACGTGCAACTGCTGCGCGTGCGGGAATCGGTCTCGCGCCCGAGCGGCGTCTACGCCGTAGCCGGGCGTGACGGCGACGACGTCGTGTATCTCATCCGGCAGGGGCGCGTGGTGCAGGAAGCCCGCTGCACCGATCTCGAGGCGATGTCCGCGCTGCAGCGGCAGGCCGCGATGCCCGACACACCGACGCTGGGGATCCCCGCCGATCAGTTGGACGAAGTGCTGATGGTCGAGCAGTGGTTCCGGTCGCGCGACGGCGTCTCCGCGTCGGTCGTGGAGGCGCTGCAGCAGCTGCAAGCGGAGGTGGTCGGACGCGCCTTCGCATCCGCCACCGCCACCGCCACCGCATCCACCGCGGTCTCCACGTTCGCGACCAGCTACTCCTCGGTCAGCAATGCCTCGACGTCGATGTCATCAGGCAGCAACTGAATCAGCTCGGCGTCAGCCTTCCGTCCGTCGATATAGAGCTTGGCCACGCAGGGCTGCAGCTTGAAGCGTCGTGCACCGGCGGCGCCCGGGTTGATCACCATGCGGCGCGCGGCACGCGTGATGATCTGCTGATGGGTGTGGCCGTACACGATGACGTCGGCGTGCATGTAGGCACTGACCAGACGCGGCGGATTCGGGCTGCCAATCTCATGCCCGTGCGTGACGACGACGCGGACCTGTTCGAACATCTCGTCAATCCGCTCCACCAGATCCGGTCGGCCCGGCGCATCGGTGTTGCCCCAGACGGCGCGGACCGGCGCGATGGTGGCGAGTTCGATGAGCACATCGGCGGGACCGACGTCACCCGCATGGATGATCAGGTCAACGCCAGCCAGCGCGTCGAACACTTCGGGCCGCACGAGGCCGTGCGTGTCGGAGATGAGACCAATGGTGAGCACGCGGGAAAGCTACCGTATCCCGCGCCCGGGCGCATGGCCGGTCAGTGGGGCGTGATGCCGCGGCGGCGCCGGAGTTCTGCCAGTGCGCCCTGCCCGTCGATGGTCTCGGGGAAACGCTCAGCCATGCGTCGCATCTCCACCAACGCACGCCCCGGCTCCGCCAGCACACCCTGATACAGGTCGATGAGCCGGTGCGTCGCATACAACTCCTCGCCGGGCGTGCACTCGGCCGTGCGCCGAATCTGCTGGAGCACCGCCTCGGCCCGTCGCGGGTTCCCAGCGGGCGTCATATGAATTTCCGCCTCGGCACGCAGCGCGGCGATGTCCACGTGCCCTGCGGTGCGCAGTCGCTCGAACTCCGCGCTTGCTTCTTCCAGACGTCCCGCCGCCGCGAGCGCCTGCGCCTTCGAGTAGGTGCCGGCGCCGCGCGCGCCGCCACCGGGACGCGAGAAGCTCATGACGAACTGCCCAGTGATCCACTGCACGAGCGCGATGATCATCGCCCCGCAGGTGGCCACGGCAATCGCGAGCGCAATCGTCGCGGCCGTGCGCTGGAGCCCCGCAAACCCCAGCAGCCGAGCTCCGGCATATCCGGCCGGCAGCAGCATCACGCAGATGAAGACAAACAGCCAGCGCCTGCTGCGCCGCGCATGACGTCGTTCCGCCTCGACCGATTGCTCGAAGAGCGCCTCGTCGAGTACTGCCATGCTCTGCATCGGCAACGCCGGCGTCTGGCGGGTCATTCCAGTTCGGTGTCGAGTGCAGTGGTTCCACTGGCCCATCGCCGACCCAGCGTGTGCTCCACGTCGAGATGATCGAGGATGCGCGCCACCATGAAATCGACCAACTCCGCGATGGACGCGGGACGATGATAGAAGCCAGGCGCCGCCGGCATCACCACGGCCCCGGCCCGCGTGATTTGCGCCAGATTTTCGAGGTGGATGAGCGAGAGCGGCGTTTCGCGCGGCACGACGATCAGTCGACGACGCTCCTTGAGCGCGACATCCGCGGCGCGTTCCACCAACGAGCGCGACGATCCGTGCGCGATAGCACTGACCGTCCCCATGGAGCACGGGCAGATTACCATCCCGCTGGATCGCGCCGATCCCGAGGCCGGTGAGGCGCCACGATCGTTGTCATCGAAGACCGTGACCACGGCATCGAAGCCTTCGGCGCCGACATGCGCGCGCAGCGATGCGAGATCAGGAATGTCGGACTCGGTGCTGAGCAGCCGAAAGCCGTGTCCCGACACGATGAGCCAAGTGGGGACGCGATGATGCACCAACTGCTGCAACAGCCGCACCGCGTACGGAGCCCCCGAGGCGCCCGTGATGGCGAGGATGACGGGATGTCTCACAGCGCCCCGCCGGCGAGCAGGCGCGCGATGAGCACGACGACAAAGAAGCCGATGGAGATCATGCCGTTCATGGTGAAGAACGCCGCATCGAGCTTGCTGAGATCGTTGGGCTTCACCAGCCGATGTTCCCAAACGAGCATGGCCGCCATGCCGACGACGCCCACCCATAGCAGCGACTGCACGGACGACACCGACGAGTGGAGCGGCTGCGATGCGACGACCGTTGCCAGGCTCAGTACCGACGTGACATGCAACGCACGCGAGAGGCGAATGGCGCGCGGCACGCCGATGGTGGCGGGAATGGAGTAGAGGCCATTGGCCTTGTCGAAGTCGGCATCCTGCAATGCGTACAGGATATCAAAGCCACCACTCCACGTCACCACCACCAGGGCCAGCGCGCAGAGCACCCACCACGGATCACTCCACTGTCCCGTCACGGCGAGATAGCCGCCCACCGGGGCGATGCTCAAGCCGAGCCCGAGCCACAAATGCGACCAACGCGTGAAGCGCTTGGTGTAGCTGTAGCCGAGGACCCACAGCAGGGCCACCGGCGAGAGCCACGCACACAGCGGGTTGAGCGCATACGACGCGAGCGCGAAGAGCACCGACGCGACGACGACGGAGGCCTTCGCCTGCGCGACCGTGAGCGCGCCGCGCGGGAGTTCGCGATTGGCCGTGCGCGGGTTCACCGCATCGACATCACGATCGACGATGCGGTTGAATCCCATGGCCGCAAAGCGCGCCGCGGTGAAGGCCAACAGCACCCAGCCAATCACGGGCACCGAGAGCGGCGCGACGGTGCTGGCAAAAAGCACCCCCACGAGCGCGAACGGCATCGCGAAGACCGTGTGCGGGAGCTTGACGAAGTTCGCTAACCGCACGGCCAACGACGCGCCATCAATGAGCTGCCCATCGCGCGCGCCCTTGGGAGGCGTCACCGGTGACCCGCGTCGCGGTTGCGGTTGCGGTCGCGGTTGCGGGCGCGGTGCCGACGTGCTCACAGTCGCCCCATGGGCGGCAGCCCCAGGGTCGACCACATCGCATCGACGCGGGACTTCGTGGCGTCATCCATGGTGATCACTTTAGGCCACGCGCGCGTGAACCCCTCCTCGGGCCATTTGCGCGTCGCATCAATACCCATCTTGCTGCCGTAGGTGAACGCGCGGCTGGCATGATCGAGCACATCAACGGGCCCCATGGTGAACCGGACGTCGCGCTCAGGGTCCATGTTATTGAGCGCTACCCACCACGCTTCCACGGGATTGCGCACGTTGATCTCCTTGTCGACCACCACGAGCACCTTCGCGAGCGACATCAACCCCTGCCCCCACAGCGCGTGCATGACCTTGTCCGCGTGTCCCGGATATTTCTTGTCGATGGACACGAACACGAGGTTATGAAACCCGCCCTCGGCCGGCATGTGGTAGTCGACGATTTCGGGCGTGGTGAGCTTGAGCAGCGGCAGGAAGATGCGCTCGGTGGCGTGACCGAGATAGAAGTCTTCCATGGGCGGTCGGCCGACGATCGTTGTGGAGTAGACCGCCTGCTTGCGCATCGTCACCGCGGTGATGTGCACCTTCGGATACAGATCGGCTTCGGAGTAGAACCCCGTGTGATCGCCGAACGGCCCTTCGACGATGAGCGCATCGGCCGGATCGATGTAGCCTTCGATCACGAACTCCGCGTCAGCGGGCACTTCAAGATCGTTGGTGACCGCCTTGGCCAACCGCACCGGATCCTTGCGCAGGAAGCCGGCGAAGAGAAACTCGTCGATGTTGGGCGGGAGCGGCGCGCTGGCGGAATACATGCTGGCCGGATCACTGCCGATGACGATGCAGACCGGCATTTTCTCGCCGCGCTCCGCCATCTGCCGCATATGCTCCGCACCGGTTTTATGCCGCTGCCAGTGCATCGCAACGGTTCGCTTGTCGATCTGCTGCACGCGATACATGCCGACGTTGCGAATACCACGCGCCGGATCCTTGCTGATGACGGCGGTCATGGTGAGATACGGGCCGCCATCCTCGGGCCAGCAATGGAGGACCGGGATCTTGTCGAGATCGATCTCGTCACCGCGCCACACAATCTCCTGACACGCCGGCGTCCCGCCCTTCACGCGCGGCGGGAACTTGGAGATCTCCAGCAGGCGGGGCAGCAGCGACAGCTTCCCAAGGAACCCATCTGGCACCTTGAGGTCCATGAGCTGCGTAATCCGCGCACCGATGGCATCGAGGTCATCCACCCCCAACGCCATGGCCATCCGCCGCATGGAACCGAACAGGTTGATGGCGACGGGAAATTCTGAGATGCTCCCGTCACGCAGCACCGGCTTCTCGAACAGCAGGGCCTTGCCGCCACCAGGCTGTTTGGAGACGCGATCGGCGATCTCGGTGATTTCGAGATGCACGCTTACAGGCGCCGTGATGCGATGCAGTTCGCCCGCACGGTCGATGGCGTCGATGAATTGGGACAGCGTGTCGAGAGACATCAGCGTACGGTGGGGCGGAGTGGGATCGCGCGACGGGACGGATTGACGCGCATGGCGCGAAGCAGCACGAACGGCTCCTCAGGAACGGCGGGGCCGTGCTCGCAGTTCCACCCAATCATCATTGCCCGCATCAGGTGCCCGTCGCGAACGGCGGATTCATTCGCGTGGGTCCGTTCGCGGTGTTCGCGTCAGTCAGTCCCCCGTTCACGCCGACACCTGCCCGATGTGAATGGCGGCGATGCCCAAAGTGAGCGGCTGCCAGGTGACCGTCGCAAAACCGGCGCGGCGCATGCGGTCGGCCAGATCATCGCCCGTGGGGAACTGGGCCACCGACATAGGCAGGTAGGTGTACGCCGAGCGATGGCCACTGACCAACCGGCCGATGAGCGGTAACACGTGGTGGAAGTAGGCGTGATAGCCCCAGCGCACAAGCGGGATGCGTGGCGTGGAGAACTCGAGAATCACAAAGCGTCCGCCCGGGCGCACGACGCGGCGTAACTCGCGCAGTCCGGCGTCGAGGTCAGCGACGTTCCGAATGCCGAACGCCACGATCGCACCGTCCACACTCGCGTCAGCGAGCGGCAGCGCCAGTGCATCGGCACCAACCGGCGAGAGCACGCGTCGCGATGCCTTCCCAGCACCGTGCTGAAGCATGGGGACCGCGAAATCAGCACCGACCACGAACCCACCAAAACCGTCCTGACGCGAGAGCATCGCACCGACATCCAGCGTGCCGGCGCAGACATCGAGGTAGGTCCCCCGCGGGGCCTCGCGCCAGCCGAGGGCACGCAGGGCCTTCACCCGCCAGGCCTTATCGATGTTGAGGGACAGGACGTGGTTGAGCAGGTCATAGCGCGGCGCGATGTCCGAGAACATCTGCTGCACGTAATCGCGTTTCCCGGTGCCACGCGCCGCATTGGCCGCCGACTCGAGGGAGGCAGCATCGCCAGGGCCGCTGGGCGCGGCGTCGGAATTCTCGGGAGGGACGCGAACGTCGGAGGCCACGGTCATGCCGAAACATCTCGGCCTGACAGAGTGCGAGCAAGCGGTCCGGCCCGACTGGGGGGCGATTACTGCGATACGCTGGTCAGCCGCCGCGTTCCGGACTACCTTCTCCACCCGCATGCCGACATCCGACGAGCTGGCCGCTCTCCCAGACGCCGACGTCGTTCGACTCGCCCAGCAGGGGCGCGAACTCGCGTTTCGCGAGCTCGTGCGACGCTACGAGCGACCGGTGTTCTCGCTCGTCTTCCGCATGGTCCGCGACCGTGAAACGGCAGAGGATTTGTCGCAGGACTCGTTTGTGAAAGTCCTGAACCACATCGACAAGTACAGCCCCGAGTTCAAATTCTCGAGCTGGCTGTTCAAGATCGCCAACAACGTCGCGATCGATCATCTCCGACGACGGCGCATCGAGACGATCAGTATGGACGGCTCCCCGCACGCCTCAACAGCGGCTGAGGTGGAGGCCACCGCCCTCGAGCTGGGCGACGGCCAAGAGAGTGCGCTCGAAGCGATGGAGGCCAAGGAGCTGGGCTCGGCCATCGAACAGGCCATCGGCAAGCTCCGGCCGGAGTATCGCGCGTGCATCATGCTGCGTCATGTGGAAGGACGGGCCTACGAGGAGATCGCCGCCACACTCGACCTGCCCCTCGGCACCGTCAAGACGTACATCCACCGCGCGCGGCATGAGCTCCGGAAGGCGCTTGAACCGCTGCGGGAGTCGCCATGATCACGGTATCCCCCCAGCACGCCATGCCTGGCGTCGTTCCGAATCACCCTGAAACTCCCCTTGGGACGGCCGCGTAGGCCCCCCAGGAGACCCCATGCAAGACCGACATCTACGACCTGATGAAATCGAGCTGCTCCTCGACGGCGAGGCAGGCTTCGGCGTAGCGCCCCTCTGGGCGCACGTCGGGTCGTGTGCGTCCTGTGAGCACAGCCTGGACGTGGCGCGGGAGCTGATGGTGGCGCTCGATACCCTCCCCGACTTCGCCCCATCCGCAGCGTTCGCCGACCGGGTCATGAGTCAGGTGCAGGTGTTCGAGCCGTGGCATGCGGCGGCGTGGCACGCCATTCAGCCATACGTGCCGGCCACGCGCCCCGCGCGCATGGCCGTGGGCGCCGGGGCTGCGGTCTCTGCCGGTCTGATCACCGCGGCCGGTACCTGGGCGGTCGCCCGCGCCGACATTGCCCTGTTCATGACGCAGATGGGGCTTGAGCAGGTCCGTGAGCAGGCCGGCGCTGCTGCCAGCGATCTCATGAGCACGCTCCTCGGCCGCCCCGGCCTCGACGCCCTGCACACCAGCACACCCGAGATGATGGCGCTCTTGGTCGGCGGCTTCGTGGCGATGGCTGGACTCGGCGTGGTCGGACTGCGCGCCCTGACGACGGCGTCGCGCCGTACCCGCTAGGAGACGTCGGCCATGCTCGCAGTGGCCAATTCCGGCCCGTTCGCGGTGGCTGGCGTCTTCGGCATCGGATTGGTCATCGGCGTCATTGTCCTGACCACCGCCGAGGAGTCGCTCACGGCGGTCGCCAAGGCGGCCGCGCGTGATATTGGCAAAAGCTTCTGGGTCGGGCTGCTCACGCAGGTCTTGGCGGTACCGCTGCTCGCGGTCCTGCTGATGGCCTGCGTGCTGACGCTGATCGGCATTCTGGCCATCCC
>CALQGY020000056.1 GCA_943330235.2 Candidatus Kuenenia stuttgartensis | reverse complement strand
GATAGGTCTGGGCAGCCGCGTGCACGACGATGTAGTTGCCGTCGGCCTCGAACCAGTCCACCTCAGTCAGCGGCACAAACCGCGTCCGGCGCCCCTCCCGCACCATCACCCGCAACGGGCGTCCGTCGGCCGCACCACCGCCATTGCTATTCGGCGACGCGGTCAGATCCAACACGCGCTCTTCGCCGTCGCGCGCGCTGCGGGCTGCGGACACGGTGCCAGTCACTGAGCGCGCACCGCGCCACGCGTGGTCGCGATGGCCGTCACCGTCCGACGCGCCGCTGTGCGTATCGCGGTTGACGTCGCGCGCCGCACCGGCCAGTACCGAGCGGACATGGCCCGCACCAAGAACCTGCGGCGCCAGCGTGCCGACCATCCCGCCGCGGCGTACGGGGGACACCCCTCCAGCCGACGTACCGCGGAGCGCATCCAATGCCGCCACGTCACCCAACAGACGCTGCAGCTCGTCGGCCGTGCGCATCAACGTGGCCTCCAGCACCACCTGCCGGGCGCGGACCATCGCGTCGAGAAAGCGCGCCTCCTGCAGCGGCATCGGCACGAAGTCGGTCGCCTGCAACTCGAACGCGCGCACCGCATCGCCGTCACGCGCCGAGAGGAACACGATGCTGGTCGGTCGCAGGGCCGGCGTCAGCGACGCCAACAGGTCGAACGTGGATCCGTCACGCAGCTGGGCCGAGGCCAGCACGACGTCCGGCAGCAGGCGCTCCAACGCATCAAGCGCGGCGGCTCGATCGGTGTAGGCGCCGCTCATCTGGAAATCAAAAGCGGTGGGGAGCGCAGTGACGCGCGCAGCAAGCGCTGCAGAGTCTTCACCGAGCAGGACGACGCGAATGGGCATGAATCGGACGGAGGGGCGCACACCGACGGTGCGCGGAATTCGACGAACGCGACCTGCACCGCACAGGCCGCACGTCACCTCTACGCTCGAATGCGATCATGCGTTGGCTCGGGCAGTAAAAAAGAACGCGCGCCGGATGGGAGATTTCCCATGCGACACGCGTTCTTTTTGAATTCCGGTCACCACGGTGGTTCGCCGAACACCGTCCTGCTCGACGAACCCCGCGATGACGCTGACAGCCGAGCGTTACTCGCTCAGGCGGCCGATCCCAACACTTCTGCGCGTTCCGTGACGACCCGCACATGGTTGTCCACCACCTGTAAGAATCCACCATCCACGCCGAAGCGGCGCTCGCCCTCGGCCGTGTCCACGCGCAACGTGCCGCGTCCCAACAGCGTCATCATCGGCGCGTGCAACGGCAGAATGCCCATCTCGCCGTCAAACGCTGGCGCCACGACACCGCGCGCCACGCCTTCGAACAGCACGCGCTCGGGTGAGATCACCGAAACCTTCAGCGCATCACTCACGATCAGCTCTGGAACTTCTTCGCGTTCGCCACGACGTCATCCACGCCACCCGCCATGAAGAACGCCTGCTCGGGAAGATGATCGAACTCGCCGGCGCAGATCCGCTCGAACGACGAGATGGTCTCTTCGAGCTTGACGTACTTGCCGGGGATACCCGTGAACTGCTCGGCGACCGCGAACGGCTGCGACATGAAGCGCTGCAGACGACGCGCCCGTCCGACGATCTTCTTGTCGTCTTCCGAGAGTTCGTCCATACCGAGAATGGCGATGATGTCCTGCAGTTCCTTGTAGCGCTGGAGAATGCGCTGCGTGGTGGTCGCCGCGTTGTAGTGACGCTCGCCGATGTACTGCGCATCGAGAATACGCGACGTCGAATCGAGCGGATCCACGGCCGGATAAATACCGAGCTCGGTGATCTTACGATTAAGCACGACCGTGGCGTCCAAGTGCGCAAAGGCGGCAGCCGGCGCCGGATCGGTCAAGTCATCGGCCGGCACGTAGATGGCCTGCACCGACGTGATGGATCCGTTGCGCGTCGAGGTGATGCGCTCCTGCAGATCGCCCATCTCCGACGCGAGCGTCGGCTGGTATCCCACGGCGCTGGGCATACGGCCCAAGAGCGCCGACACTTCGGAACCGGCCTGCGTGAAGCGGAAGATGTTGTCGACGAAGACGAGCACGTCGGCGTTCTCCATGTCGCGGAAGTACTCGGCGACCGTGAGACCCGACAACGCCACGCGCAGACGCGCTCCCGGCGGCTCGTTCATCTGGCCGTACACCAGCGCCACCTTGTCGAGAATGCCCGCTTCCTGGAATTCCAGGTAGAGGTCGTTCCCTTCGCGCGTGCGCTCGCCGACGCCGCAGAACACGGACTTACCGCCGTGCCCCTTGGCGACGTTGTTGATGAGTTCCTGAATGATGACCGTCTTGCCGACACCGGCGCCGCCGAACAACCCGATCTTGCCACCCTTCACGAACGGGGCGACGAGGTCAACGACCTTGATGCCCGTTTCGAAGACTTCCGTCTTCGGCTCGAGGTTGACGAAGTCCGGGCGCTTGCGGTGAATCGGCCAGCGCAGAGCATCCGCCGGAATCGGCGCGCCGTCGTCCACGGGCTCGCCGAGCACGTTGAGGATGCGGCCGAGCGCGGGGGCGCCGACCGGCACCGAAATCGCGGCCCCGGTGTCGACGACTTCCATGCCGCGCGTCACACCGTCCGTGCTGGACATGGCGACCGTGCGCACCTGGTTGCGGCCGATGTGCTGCTGCACCTCGACGACAACCCGGATGGTCTGGCCACTGGGCGCGACGGCGTTGATGGTCAGCGCGTTATACAACTCGGGCAAATTATCCGATTCGAACTCGACGTCGATGACGGGTCCGATAACCTGAATGATCTTGCCGATCGTGTTTGGGGCGGCAGCAGTAGCCATGAGACGAATGCGTTGAGGAGTGTGATACGAACAAATGGTTACAGCGCGGCCGCACCGCCGACGATTTCGGCGATTTCCTGCGTGATCTGAGCTTGGCGGGCCGTGTTGTACGTCCGCTTGTACACCTGCAGCAAGTCTGTCGCGTTGTCGGTGGCGTTCTTCATGGCCGTGCGCTGCGAGCTCTGGAAGCCGGCTTCCGCTTCGGCCAACGCCCGGTACACCGCATTGCGCACGTACGCCGGCAACAACGCCTCCAGAATCTCCGCGCCCGAGGGCGCGAGGAGGAAGTCGCGCATCCCGGCGCCGCTCGCCGGCGGCGTGACCGGCAACACCGCTTCGGTCCCCGGCGGGGCCGTGAGCGCCGACTTGTACTTCGTCGCCGTGACGTACACGGCATCCAACTCGCCCGAGGCAAAGCGATCCATCAACCCATCCACCAACGACGCCGCATCCTTGGCCGACGGCTTGTCGGTGATGTCCGTACGCTGCGTCGCAATGTTCTTGCCGAGATACTTGAAGAAGCCGATGCCCTTCTTGCCGACAATGTGCATCTCGACCGTAATCCCGGCCGCTTCCCACTCGGCGATCCGCGCGCGCGCTTCCTTCACGAGATTCGCGTTGAACCCGCCGCACAATCCGCGGTTGGCGGTGATCAACAGCAACGCGATGGTCTTGGTCTGCGCCGGACGACGCAGCAGCGGAAACTGCTGTGCGAGATCGGCCGAGTACACGTGACCGAGCATTTCACCCAGCGCCATCGCATACGGACGCGCTGAGGCGACGCGATCGGTCGCGCGCTTCATCTTGGACGTCGCCACCATTTCCATCGTGCGCGTGATCTTGCGCGTGTTCTCGACGGACTTGATGCGACCCTTCAGCTCTCTGCCTTTCGCCATCGGCTAGACCGCTTAGTGGGTGAACTGCTTGCCGAACTGCTCGATTGCCCGCTTCAGATCAGCCTCGGTGTCCTTCGCCAGCGCCTTGCTGCTGCGAATGGCATCGGGGACCTGCGGGAACTGGGCCTTCACGAACTCGAGGAAGCCCTTCTCCCACGCGCGGATCTGCGTGGTCGGCAGCGTGTCCAGCAAGCCGTTGGACACGGCGTAGATGACCATGACCTGCTCTTCAAAGCCGAGCGGTGCGTACTGCCCCTGCTTGAGGATTTCCACGGTGCGCGCGCCACGATCGAGCTGACGCTTGGTGGCCGCATCGAGGTCGGAAGCGAAGGCCGCGAAGGCTTCGAGCTCGCGGTACTGCGCGAGGTCGAGACGCAGACGGCCGGCGACGCCCTTCATGGCCTTGGTCTGCGCCGAACCACCAACGCGCGATACGGAGATACCGACGTTCACGGCAGGACGCACCCCGGCGTTGAACAGGTCGGTCTCGAGGAAGATCTGTCCGTCGGTGATGGAAATCACGTTGGTCGGAATGTACGCCGACACGTCACCGGCCTGCGTCTCGATGATGGGGAGCGCGGTCAGCGATCCGCCCGGCTTGAGGATGTTGACCCCATCCACCACGCCGTCATCTTCGCGCAGCTTGGCCGCGCGCTCGAGGAGGCGGCTATGCAGATAGAACACGTCACCCGGGTACGCTTCGCGACCCGGCGGACGACGCAGCACGAGCGACAGCTGGCGATACGCCGCGGCCTGCTTGGACAAGTCGTCATAGACGCACAACGTGGGCTTGCCCTCGTTGTACATGAAGTATTCAGCCATCGACGCGCCGGAGTACGGCGCGATGTACAGCATGGGCGCCGGATCGGAGGCCGAGGCGGCGACGACGATGGTGTACTCGAGCGCGCCCGTCTGGCGGAGCCGCTCAACAACCGTGGCGATGGTGGACGCCTTCTGACCGATGGCGACGTACACGCAGATAACGCCCTGGCCCTTCTGATTGATGATCGTATCGATCGCGACGGCGGTCTTACCGGTGCCGCGGTCGCCGATGATGAGCTCGCGCTGTCCGCGGCCGATCGGAATCATCGCGTCGATGGACTTGATGCCGGTCTGCAGCGGCTCCTTCACGGGCTGACGCACGATGATACCCGGCGCCGGCGACTCGACCTTGCGCGTGTGGGTCGTGTGGATCTCGCCGAGACCGTCGATCGGACGGCCGAGCGGATCCACGACACGCCCGATCATCTCGGGCCCGACGGGCACCTCGAGCACGCGGCTCGTGCGGCGCACTTCGTCGCCTTCCTTGAGCAGCAAGTAGTCGCCGAGCACGACGGCGCCAATGTTGTCTTCTTCGAGATTGAGCGCGAGGCCCGTAATAACCTGCTTGGTCTCGGAGGCGGTGAACTCGAGCATCTCACCGGCCATGGCTTTGCCGAGACCGTAGATGCGAGCAATACCGTCCTTCACTTCCAGGACCGTACCGACTTCCTCGACGTTGAGGTCAGCGAGATCAGCAGCTTCGATCTCGCGGAGGAGGATGTCCTTGATTTCGCCGGGGCGGAGGGCGGTCTGCGTTGCCATGAGACGAGGGCGATGAATGCGGTAGAAAACGGGTCAAGAACGGCGCGGCGCGCCGACGTTGGCCATAGCTTGTGAAAATTATCACAAGAGGGAGCGATCCTGCAACTGCGGACCGCGGGAAGAGCGAATCGGACACTGGGGGGACGGCGCTCGGGCGGGGGAACGGCGACCCGCCGCCATGACCAAGGCCATGACCAAGGCCATGACCGCGGCCATGACCGCCGGGTGCACCACCGCCTATTCCGGCAGTTCCCCTGCCGCCCCGTCCTCGCGTTCGAAGCGTCCCAGCAAATCCACCGTTCGCAGCCGCGTCAGCGAGCTGGCTCGAGCGCCGACCAGTCGCTGCGTCGTGCTGGACAGATGGGAGGAACTCGCAAAGCCCAGCACCTGCGCCACGTCGCGGACGTCATAGCCGGTGTTCTTGGAGAGCTCCGCCGCCGCGAGCACGCGCACCAGGTCGATGACCCGCTTGAGCGTGGGCGCCTGGCCCACGGCAAAACTGCGCGACAGGTGCTCGCGCGACACGCCCAGTTCACGCGCCAGCTGATCGGTGCGCACCGGCCGGCCGGCTCGGCGTACGACGCTACGCCAGACGGCCAGTTGCAATGGGGTCTCGAGGTGCAGCAGCGGCGGCGGTTCGAGGAGGGCGCGCTCGAAGCGTGACGAGAACGCGCGCCGCAAGACCACCTCGCGTGCGACGGCGTCGTCCACGCCGTCGATGAGCACGTCGGCGATGCCCTGCTCCGTAGCCCGGGCGAGCAGCGGACCGTCGGCCGGCAGCAGCGAGGTCATGAGCAGGAACGGCAAGCTCTGGAAGTCGTCGGCGCGGGCGAGCACGCGAGCCGCGTCCTCGCCCGCGCCGGCATCCACCAGCACCGCATCGACGAGTTGCTTGGTGAGCTGCTCGTCCAGTTCCGCCGCCGACTTGAGCATGATCATGTGGGCGCGACGCCGCGGAAACGCGGCGCGCGCGACCGCACGGGTCCGCTCGCGCTTGAGCAGCGCGACGATACAGAGCAGCCCGGAGGCCACGTCGGCGGGGGTGCGGGTCGCCGCACTCATTCGCTGCGGGCCGAGTCAGGGGCGTCGGGGCGTACCATGGCAAACGCGCGGGCGAGCACATCGCGCGCATTCGCATACGACACCAGCTGCGTGGCTTCGTCGAACGCCGCCCAGCGGCAGGCCGTGATCCCTTCGGCACGCTGCGGCTTCGTCCGGGCGCTGGCGGTGTGCATGAGGTAAAAGTGGCACACCTTGTGCACCAGCCGACCGCGGAATCGGAAGAACCAATCGATGGTCTCGATCTCGCCGTCCATTTCGAGGCTTTCCAGCCCGGTCTCTTCGCGCACCTCGCGCAGCGCCGCAGCATCCGGCTGTTCGTCGTTCTCGAGATGGCCTTTGGGAAATCCCCAGTTGCGATAGCTGTCGCGGATCAGGAGAAACAGCGGCTCCCCATCTTGCAGCCGATACACGACGCCGCCGGCCGACGTTTCGAGGCGCGCCCGTCCGGAACGGTGACGCGGGCGCGGGCCGTCGTTGGCCTCTCCCGAATCACCGGTCGCGGTCAGCCGTGTATCGGCCGAATCACTCACGTCCCGACCAACTTGCCCGTCCCTTCCAGCGTGGCGCGCCCTTCGATGAATTGGCGCACAATGGGATCGGTGGACTGCTGAATTTCGGAGACCGACCCGACGGCGCGCACGCGCCCCTCGTAGAGCATCGCAATGCGCGTGCCGACCGTGTAGGCGCTGCGCATATCGTGGGTGATCACGATGCCTGTCACGCCGAGCTGCTCACGCATGCGCACCATGAGCGCATCGATGGTGGCGGAGGTGACCGGATCGAGTCCCGTGGTGGGTTCGTCGTAGAGGATGTACTTCGGACGCAGCGCGATGGCGCGCGCGATGCCGACGCGCTTACGCATGCCGCCGGAGAGTTCGGCCGGCATCCGCAGCTGCACATCGGGGAGGTCGACGAGTTCGAGGGCTTCATCGACCCGCGTCAGGATCTCCCGCTCCGTCAACTCCCCCTGCTTGCGGAGCCCCATGGCGACATTTTCGCCGATCGTCATGGAGTCGAAGAGCGCCGCGAACTGGAAGACGTAGCCGATCTGCCGGCGCAGGAGATACAGCTCCTTGCGAGAGAGCATGTCGACCCGCTTGCCATCCACCCACACTTCGCCGGCGTCTGGCTCGAGTAATCCGACGATGTGCTTGATGGCCACCGACTTGCCGGTGCCCGAGAAGCCGATGATGACCATCGTCTCGCCCTCTGGGACGACGAGGGAGAATCCCTCGAGGACCTTCTTGGGGCCGAACGACTTGTAGACGTCTTTGAGCTCGATCATGACATCACGAATATGCTGTGGTGCGGGTCGTCACAACAGGTCGACGCAAAAGGGGCGCCCGACCGGGCGCCCCTTTTGCGTGCCACCGAACACATCATCGCCCCGCGGATCAGGCCGCGAAGCTGGAGAGGGCGCGGCCCACATCACCTTCGCGGAGACGCTTGAGCGCCCGGTCGCGCAGCTGACGCACACGCTCGCGGGTGACGCCCAGCATGCTGCCGATCTCTTCGAGGGTGTGCTCGCGCCCCCCTTCGAGGCCGAAGTACAGGCGAAGCACTTTCGCGTCGCGCGGCGGCAACGTGGAGAGCGCCTGCTCGATCTCGTCGGTGAGGAAGCGGTTCATCGCCTCTTCCTCGGTGTCCGGCATCTCGTCGGCGACGAACCGTTCGATGAGCGACCGATCGCCATCGGGATCCATGGGGGCATCGAGACGGACATCACCGGTGTTGAGCGCGGCCAGCGACTGCACCACGTCCACCGACAAGCCGGTGACCTGCGCGAGCTCTTCCGGCGAGGGCTCACGGCGCAGCTTCTGGCGCAGGATTTCCGAGGCCTTGATGATGCGCGACAGGTCAGCGGTGCGATTGAGAGGCACGCGAACCGTGCGCCCCTGTCGCGCCAGCGACGAGAGGATGGCCTGGCGAATCCACCACACGGCGTACGAGATGAACTTGACGCCCTGATCGGGATCGAACTTCCGCGCGGCCGTCAGCAGGCCGACGTTGCCTTCGCCGATCAGATCGATGAGCGGCAGGCCACGGTTTTGATACTTCTTGGCGACCGAAATGACGAAGCGGAGATTGCGCTTGACGAGCTCCTGCAGCGCATCCTGATCACCGGCACGGATCTTCTTCGCCAACTCGATCTCTTCCGCGGCTTTCAGCAGCGGATAGGTGCTCACCTCGTACAGGTACTGGTCGAGGATGTCGCGTTCGGGTTCGGTCGGCGCGATGCCGGCGGGGGCCGCACGACGGCGCTTCCGCTTGACGTCAGTCATGAGTGTCTATGGTCCTCGGGACGGGACATCGTCCGCGTTGCTAGTAACAAGGGAGCTTCGATCAAACTCGGCGCGCATGACCCCAGCGCCGGGTAGCCATGCAACATTACGCGTCAGAACGAAAATCGCTAGGTCGTTCGAAAGTCTTCTGCTTGACGAAGAGGGTACACCTGACTAGACTGCGCGTTCCTGATGCCCCCGCTGGCAGACCCGACGTACTGGGTCGTCTGGCGCCGGCATCTCGGCCGGGGGCGTAGCTCAGTTGGGAGAGCGCTTGAATGGCATTCAAGAGGTCAGGGGTTCGATTCCCCTCGTCTCCATCCCGGTGCAGCTCGCGTTGGCGTGTTTGATCGATGAACGCGTCTGGAGACAATCCGGTTCCGTCTGCGTCAGCAGTCGGGTAGGTCTGCGGGAATAGCTCAGTTGGTAGAGCACAACCTTGCCAAGGTTGGGGTCGCGGGTTCGAGTCCCGTTTCCCGCTCTGTTGCAGGATCTGGAACGCAGTCGCTTTTGTAGTCGTAAGCGATGTCACCACCGAGGCGGTCGTCGGCTCCTCGGTGGGTGCTGTTTGGGTCGTTAGCTCAGTTGGTTAGAGCGCCACGTTGACATCGTGGAGGTCACAAGTTCGAGTCTTGTACGACCCACTGGTGGACCGTAGCGTTGGCGGTGCCGACTGACTACGTTGCGGGTCTGCGGTTGTAGGGCTGCCGGCAACGGCAGAGCGGTGCACAGGGCGCCTATAGCTCAATTGGATAGAGCATCTGACTACGGATCAGAAGGTTGGAGGTTCGAGTCCTTCTAGGCGCGTTGAAGTACTGCGGTCGTCACACGGGGCGTAGCTTAGCCCGGTAGAGCGCCTGCTTCGGGAGCAGGAGGTCGCTGGTTCGAATCCAGTCGCCCCGATTTGACGAAACATGCTCGTAGAAAAACGGAAGCCCTTGCCTCGCAAGGTCTTCCGTTTTTTGCGTTCGGCATGGGCATCCGTGGATGCACTCATGCCGCGCCCGCTATCTACGCGTCGGCCTCCGCGGCACGGCCTCCGCGGGTCGGCCGCCTCGACTATGTTTTTGTCGTGATATCGTCCCCATCCATGACTCCGCCGCCGGAACCCGGTGTGCCGGCTGCCAGCGCGCCGGCAGGCTCCCCCCTCGAATCTCTGCGATCATCGCTGGGATCGCTCATGCGCGTGGTATTCGGCGAGTCATGGCGCGGGGTGGCGCTGTATGGCTTGGTCTATGCCGTCCTCCATGCGGCGTCGATGCGGTTCATTACGGAGGGCAATCCCCTCGCACCGCTCTGGCCGCCGTCGGGCGTGATGGTCGCCGGGCTGCTCCTGCTCCGGAGCACGCCCCGTTGGCGGATCTTCCTGGTGTCGTTCGTCGCGGGGCGGCTGGATGGCCATGTGTATTCATGGCCCAGTGTGGTCACCCTCCTCTACTTCGGGGCCTCGTGTCTTGAGGGGCTGATCGCCAGCGAGATCCTGCGTCGGCTGCGGGGCGTGGCCATCGGCTTCACCCGAATCGGCGACGTGCCCGCACTGCTGCTGGCAACCGTGCTCGCGGTCACGGTGAACGGTGTACTCGCGGGCTTGATCGGCATCCGGATCGGACAGGACTTCGCCCAGGCCTTTATCACCTCCTGGGTGGGCGGGTTCCTCGGCATCCTGCTGATGGCGCCGCTGCTGGTGGCGTGGGTACGTCCGTCGGACGCCCCACCGGCGGACACGCGCCGGGTCCTCCGCGCCCTCGAAGCCATCGCGCTCGGGCTCACCGTGGTCATCACGACGCGTCTCGCGTTTCAGGGCGTCGTCCTGTTCAACGCGGTGGATATCCCGCCCTACGCCTTGGTGCTGCCGCTCATGTGGGCCGCGCTGCGATTCGGCCTCCGTGGGGTGACGACGGTCATTTTGCTGATGACGGCGCTCGCCACCCCGCTGCAGCTCGAGTCCCATTCGACCGTGCTCGGTGGCGCCACCGCCGACGTGCGCTTGTTGAGACTACAGGTCTTTATCGGCTTCATGACCTTCAGCGGTCTGGTCCTGAGCGCGGCGTTGTCGGAGCAGCGGGCGGCCGCCGCGGCCGAAGCCGAAGCCGCTGCGGCGCTGGTCATGAGCGAGCGTCGGCTGCGGCAAAGCCAGAAGATGGAGGCCGTCGGGCAGTTGGCCGGCGGCATTGCGCACGACTTCAACAACATTCTCGCGTCGATGATGTTGCAGGTTCAGGAAATCGGAACAGCGAGTGGGCTTGATGCCGTCACGCGCTGGACCGTCACCGACCTGACCGAGTCGGTCGAGCGCGCCGCCGCGTTGACACGCCAGTTGCTGCTCTTCAGCCGGCGCCAAGCCAAAGAGGAGCGTCGCATCGATCTCAGCGATTCGGTGCGCGCCGTGACCCGTCTGCTGACGCGCATTGTGCCGGAGTCGGTGGAATTTTCCGTGCTGCCGTCCCCCACCCCCCTGCCCATCGTCGGCGACGCGTCCATGCTGGAGCAGGTGGTCATGAACCTCGTGCTGAACGCGCGCGACGCGATGCCGAGTGGCGGCAAGCTGCTCGTCGAGACGGGATCCCAGACCCTCTCCGCCACGGCGGCGGCGGCGATGCACGCCGCGCACCCCGACTTGCCCCCCGGCGAGTTTGCCGTGCTCCGCGTGACGGACTCCGGGCACGGCATCGCCGCGGAGCACCTGCCCCAACTGTTCGAACCGTTCTTTACGACGAAGGATCCCGGGAAGGGCACGGGGCTCGGGCTCTCAACCGTGCTCGGCATCGCGCAACAGCACCGTGGCTACGTGCGCGTGGTGACCTCCTCGCCGGCGGGCACGGTGTTTGAACTGGGCGTGCCGATGGCAGAGGCGCGAGAAGCCGTGGAGGTCGTGGCAGCGACCCCAGCGCCCAGCGTGCCGGTGGCCGCGGCGCCGACGCTTCCGGAGACACACGCCTCGTCGACGGTGCTGCTGGTGGAGGACGACGCCGACGTGCGGCGGATGGTCCAGCGCGTACTGGAACGCGCCGGCCTGCGCGTAGTGTGCGCGGAATCAGGGCGTGAGGCCCTGGAGCATTGGGACCGCCTGTCCCCGGTGGACCTCGTGCTGACCGATCTGGTGATGCCGGGTGGTGTCAGCGGCACCGATCTCGCCCGTGCCCTCCAAGAGCGATCCCCGACGCTGCGCGTCGTGTTCACGAGCGGCTACGATCCCGAGGTCGGCAGTCACGGCATGGTGCTGGAGCGCGGCGTGAACTTCATCCCGAAGCCCTCGACGGCCGCGCAGATCCTCGAGGTCATTCTCCGGCGCTTGCGCGACTGAGGCGTCCTCCGCGCGACGATCTCGCGCATGACAGACGAGATCGTTCGGTCACCATGGACGTGTGGCCTCGGCGTAACGGACTCAGCATTGCCCCCTCAGGCGCCGCCAGCCAACGCCGCCAGCCAACGCCACCGGCCGACGCCGAGCGGGCACGGTACGCGTTTGACAGGCGTAGAAGGTGACGGTACCGTAACATCGGCAATCGCGTGTCAGCCTGCTCACGCCAATGACCTCCATTCGATTGCGCTTCGGCCGGCCGCAGTGTTTCGCCCGCCGATCCCCATCACCCGGCACCCTTCATGATGAAGAAACGAATACTCACGGCACTGATCGGCACCTTCCTCTGCGCGATGCCCGCTGTCGCGCAGCAGAAGACGGTGACCGGTACGGTGACCCGTGAAGTTGGCACTCCCCTCCCCGGCGTTTCGGTCGTGGTCAAGGGAACGACCCAGAGCACCCAGACCAGCCGGACCGGCGCGTATTCCATTCGCGTGGATGCGGGTCAGGTGCTGCAGTTCCGCCTCCTCGGCTTCGCGCCGCAGGAACGGACCGTCGGTGCGGACAATGTCATCAACCTCCAGATGACAAAGACCGCGACGTATCTCGATGCGCTCGTGGTGACCGCCCTCGGCCAGACCACGACGCAACGCAATCTCGGCACGTCGCAGCAGACGGTATCGGGGCGGGACGTCTCGGAAACCGGCCGCGAGAATTTCATCAACGCGCTGCAGGGGCGTGTGGCCGGCGTGGAAGTGACGAGCAGCTCGGGCGTGCCCGGTGCCTCGTCGTCCATCACGATTCGCGGCGTCAGTTCGATCAGCAGCAGCAATCAGCCGCTGATGATCATCGACGGCTTGCCGATGGACAACAAGACGCTGAACACGGGCCAGCTGGCCTCTGACGCCCCGGGGTCGCTGACGGCGTTCAGCAACCGTGGCGTGGACTTCACGAACCGCGCGGCGGACGTGAATCCGGAAGACATCGAGAGCATGGTCGTGCTGAAGGGCCCCGAAGCGTCGGCGCTGTATGGCATCGACGCAGCCAACGGCGCGATCGTCATCACGACCAAGCGCGGCAAAGCCGGCACCGGTGGGATCGAGTACAGCAACCGCTTCCGCATGGAGAGCACGCGGGCGCGTCCGACGCTGCAGCAGACGTACGGGCCGACCTCTATCGCCGGTGCGGCGCTCGGGTCGTTCTCGTACTTCGGCAGCCCCTACGCCGCCGGCACCAAGTTCTACGACAACATCGACGGGTTCTTCCAGACGGGCATGACGCAGCAGCACAACATTGCGTTCAGCGGTGCCTCGACGGACAACAAGATCAACTACCGTCTGGCCGTCTCCAGCGATAAGCAGGGGAGCGTGGTGCCGGGCTCCGAGTACAGCCGCATCAACCTCACCGGCCGGTCGCAGGCGCAGGTGACGAAGTGGCTGAACACCGACCTGTCCATGCAGTACGCGCAGTCCGACAACGATCAGGCGTACAAGGGTGACAATGGCCCGCTGATCGGCCTGTTGCTCTGGCCGCAGACGGACAACGCGTCGGACTACCTGACGCCCGCCGGCAATCGGCGCCGCGTCACGCTGTTGGCTGCGTCGTCGGAGACGGACAACCCGTACTTCAACGTCGAGAAGAACCGCATCAACTCCAAGAACGGGCGTTTGATCGCCAACCTCGGTCTCGTGCTGACGCCGTTCAAGTGGGGCAGCATCCGCAGCAACATCGGCTCGGACGGCTACACCAACGAAAACCTGATCCTGCGTCACCCCGAGAGCGTGTACGGCAACACGTACAACGGCATTCTCGACATTGCGAATGACATTACGCGCAACATCAATTCGCAGACGCTGCTGAACATCAATCGCTTCTCGTTGACGAAGAACCTGTCCATCAACGGCCTGGTGGGTAATGCTATCTCCGACGCGCGGTCGCAGACGACGGCGCTCAAGGGACAGGACTTCCTCGATCCGAACTTCGTGTCGGTGAACAACACGAACTTGCGCACCAACCGCACCACGCTCGCGCAGCGTCGTCTGGTGAGTGTCTTTGGCAGCGCGACGGCCAACTATCGCGACTACCTGTACGTGACGGTAACGGGACGGAACGACTGGACGTCGACCATTCCGGTGGAGCGGAACTCGTTCTTCTACCCCAGCATCGCGACGAGCTTCATCTTCTCCGATGCCTTCCCGGCGATCGGCCGGTTCATGACGGGCAAGCTGCGGGCGAGCTATGCCGAAGTGGGCAAGGATGCGCGTCCGTATGCGTACCGCCCGTCGCTGGAGTACAAGACGACGTCCAACGGCGGCTACGGCTACGGCTTCACGGGGCCGAATCTTGACCTCAAGCCGGAGTTCGCGCGCTCCTACGAAGTGGGTACGGAACTGGCCTTCTTCAACGATCGTCTCGGTGTTGATGCGACGGTCTACCGCAAGCAGACGAAGGACCAGATCGTCAACGACATCCGCGGCAGCTACGCGACCGGCTTCGTGCTGTTCAACCTGAACGGCGCGGTCACGCGGAACGAAGGCCTCGAGATTTCCGTGCGCGGCACGCCGGTGCTTAAGCGCGACTTCTCGTGGGACGTGCTGGCCAACTTCGATGCCGCACATGGTCGCGTGCTGGCGCTGCCCAATGCGTTGCCGGAGTCGTACGTGTCGGACACGTGGTTGTTCGGTAACGTGCGCAACGGCACCGCGCCGGGCCTCTCCACGCGTTCGCTGACCGGCTTGTACTACCTCCGCAACACGGCGGGCAAGCTGCTCATCGACCCGACCACGGGGCTGCCGCTGCGCTCGACGCTGTTTGTGGACGCCGGCTACGATCGTCAGCCCGACTTCACCATCGGCCTGACCAACACGTTCCGCTACAAGCGGTTCTCGATGAATTTCCTCGTCGACATCCGGAAGGGCGGCGATGTGTTCAACGCGACCGAGCAGTTTCTGACGTCGCGCGGCCTCAGCACCCGCACGCTGGACCGCGACAAGCCGCGTGTCATCGACGGCGTCCTCCGCGACGGCAAGGAGAACACCGCCACGCCGACCGCGAACAACATCGTGGTCGTGCCGGCCGTGCAGACGGCGTACTACACGGGCATCAGCGAAGAACTGTTCATCGAGAAGAACATCAACTGGGTGCGCCTGCGCGATGTGACGGTGCGCTACTCTCTGCCCGGCAAGTACCTGATGGCGCGTGATGCGAGCTTCTTCATCACGGGTACGGATCTTTTCCTCTTCACGAACTACTCCGGTCTCGACCCGATCGTGAACGGCAACACTGCAGCGGTGGGCGGCTCGGGTGCGGCCGGCATCGACTACGGCAACTTCCCGATGCCGCGTGGTTTGGCATTCGGCATCAAGATGGGGTACTGACCATGAAACGAATCGTTGGAGTGCTGCTCGCGGGCGGGCTCGTCCTGTCGTCCGGATGCAAGGATTTCCTGAGCGTCAATGACAACCCGAACGCCCCGCAGGCGGTGTCGGCCAATCTGTATCTGGCGCCGATGCTGCACTGGATGGTGACGTCGCCGCAGTACGACGGCCGCTTTGTGGGCCGCTTCGCGCAGGAGTGGACGCTGCCGGGGACGAGCCTGAGCACGTGGGACCGCATGGGCTACGATCCGTCCAGCGACAACGGCGCCCAGCAGTGGCGCGACGTGTACTGGACGTTCGGCCAGAACCTGGTGGACATGACCACGAAGGCCGAAGCGGAACAGCGGTGGGACCTGCTGGGTGTCGCCTATGTGCTCAAGGCGTGGGGCTGGCAGGTGCTGGCCGACCTCCACGGCGAGATCATCGTCAAGGAAGCCATTGACCAGTCGAAGTTCAGCTTCAACTACGACTCGCAGGAGTACGCGTATCAGGAAATCCAGCGGCTGCTGAACAAGGCCATCGAGCAGTTGCAGCGTACCGATGGAGCCGTGGATCCGACCTACCTCGGGCGCACGGATAAGATCTATAACGGCGACCGTTCGAAGTGGCTGAAGCTGGCATACGGCATGCTGGCGCTCAACCTCAATCACTATTCCAACAAGGCGTCGTACAAGCCGGCGGATGTGATTGCGGCGGTCAACAAGTCGTTCCTGAGTAACGCCGACGACGGGCTGCTCACGTATCCGAACACCCAGAATGACGACATCAATTTCTGGGGCCGCACGCGTGCCAATCTGTCGTCCTACCGTCCGACGCAGTTTGTGGTCGGTTTGATGAACGGCACGCAGTTCGGCGGTGTGGTCGATCCTCGTCTGAGCCGCATGCTGCCGCCGGCGCCCGATGGCGTCTATCGTGGCCTCGACGTCAACGTTGTGGGCTTCGGCGCACTGACCACCACGCAGCAGCCGAACAACTTCCACGGCTACGCTGGCACCGGCGGCTTGCAGCTGCCCGGGCGCTACCTGTTTGATGACAAGGCGAAGATGCCGGTGATGACGTACGCGCAGCTGCAGTTCATCAAGGCAGAAGCGTCGTACAAGATGGGTGACCTGGCGGGCGCGCTGACGGCCTACACGAATGGCGTGTCGGCGCACATCGATTTCGTCAACGCGCGCAACAGCGACAACGGCCAGACGCCGGCGCAGATCACCGCGGCGGAAAAGGCGGCGTTCCTGGCGTCACCGGCCATCATCCCGACGACCCCGTCGGGGCTGACGCTGACGCATATCATGTCGCAGAAGTTCATCGCGCAGTTCGGCTGGGGACACAACGAAATCTGGATGGACCTGCGTCGCTATCACTACACCGATATCGATCCGGCCGGCGGCCGGCAGGTGTTCCCGGGCTTCACGCCACCGACCTCGCTCTATCCGGACAATGGCGGCAAGATCGTCCAGCGTATCCGGCCGCGCTACAACTCGGAGTACGTGTGGAACAGGCCGGGGCTGGACGCCGTGGGCGGACTGGCGCTGGACTACCACACGAAGCCGCTCTGGATCACTCAACCGTAACCAGCGATGAACACTTTCAGATCACTAGCGATGCTGTGCTGTGCCATCGCGCTCGCCGGATGCGAGAAGAACGCGGTGCAGGACATCACAGGCTCTCTCCCCGGCGCGCGTATCAAGTTCTTCAACTTCGGCGTGAACGCGCCGCAGGTGAACTTCTATGCCAACGACGCGAAGATGACCGCCACGAGCTCCACGACGGGCGTCGAGGCCGTCACCGGCGTCGCGTACGGCAGTGTCGGGGCGAGCGGCTTCTACTCGGCCATCACGCCGGGATCGTACAGCCTCACCGGCAAGATCGCCGCCGCGACGGATAAGGACCTCGCCGTCGCGAAGGTCACGACCACGTTGGCCGACGGGAAGGCATACTCGTTCTACATGAGCGGCTTTTACGATGCGACGGCCAAGACGGTCGAGGGCTTCGTGGTGGAGGATCCGTTCGAGGCGACCATTGACTACACGGTCGCGTACGTGCGGTTCGTCAATGCGATCTCGAACTCCACGCCGATGACGCTGTACGCGAAGAACACCACGACGGGCGCGGAAGTCCCCGTGGGCGCGGCAGTGGCCTACAAGGCGGCGGGTGCGTTCACCGCCGTCCCCAACGGCGTGTATGACATCGGAACGCGGCTGGCGGGGGTGACCACCAACGCCATCGCCCGCACCGCCGTGTCGTTCTCCGCGGGTAAGGTCTACACCATCAGCGCGCGTGGCGATATGACGGTCGTCTCCACCACCGCGACCAATCGCCCATTTCTGGATAATACCGCCAACCGGTAAGCGCTGCGAACGGGTGGTGCGACACGGTACGACCCATGAAAACCCCCGCCGCGACTCGAGTCGCGGCGGGGGTTTTCTATCCGCCCATACTACACCGGCCGTATCAGGCCGCGCGGCGCGCCACCTTGCGCTGGGACTTCCGCAGATACTGTGCCGCATCCGCGTCGCGCAGGAGCGCGTCCACGTCGGTCAGCTCATCGGGCATGGCGAACGCCACCCCGAGGCTGACGCCAAGCACCCACGCCTGCTCCGGATCATCGGCGCGCGCCGCGTTGTGCGCGACGATCTTCTCGTCCAATCGTGCGAGCACACGATCGATGTCTTCACGGCCGATGTCGCACGCCAGCACCGTGAATTCATCGCCCCCCAAGCGCGCGACCAGATCGGTGGCGCGGAAGGTGTTCGAGAGCAACCTGGAAATTTCCTGCAACGCGATGTCACCCACGGGGTGACCGAACTTGTCGTTGATCAGCTTGAAGGAGTCCAGATCGCCGTAGAGCAGCGCACACGACCGACCGCGCGCACTCGCTTCGCGAATGACTTCGGTGGCTTCCTGCATGAACCCGCGTCGATTGAGCAAGCCGGTGAGTTCGTCCCGCGTGGACAGGAACTTGAGCCGGTCTTCGGCCGCCTTACGCTCGGAGATATCGCGCACCACGGCGACGATGCCTCCCTGCGGCAGCAGCGTGAGCGATACTTCCTGCGGAAAGACTTCCCCGCTGACGCGCCGCCCTTGCACCTCGCCATGCCAGAACCCCAGTGACGTGAGTTCCGCACGCACGGCGCGGGTGAGTTCCGTCACCGCGTCTTCCGCGTACAGCTCGAGCCATACGCGATTGACCAGATCCGACGACCGCGCCCCCGACTGTCGGGCAAACGCGTGATTGACGAATTCCAGCACACCACCGGCATCGATAATCGCGACGCCGTCCGCGGCCACCGCCAGCGCGGCGGCCAATGTCTGACGTTCGCGGTCCGCGGCACGCCGTGCCGTGACATCGCGTGAGAGACCCACGAAGCCGGTGAGCTTGCCACCCGTCTCGTGCAGCGGCGTGATGCTCAGCTCGACCCAATACGGTGTGCCGTCCTTGCGGTAGTTGAGCAGCTCGCCGTTGAAGTTGGTCTCGTTCTTGATGGCGCTGCGCATACGCTCGACCACGTCGGCGGCGGTGTGCACCCCCTGCAACAGGGTGCCCGGGGCCTGTCCCGTGACTTCCGCGAGCGAGTAGCCGGTGAGCTGTTCGAAGGCCCCGTTCACCCACGTGATGCGCGCGTTGGCATCGGTCATGACGACAGCGTAGTGGCTCTGCCGCACGACGACGGAGAGCGTCTCCATCTCGCGATGCATCGCATGCTGCTCGGTCACATCGGTGAACGTCGACACCGCGCCCGGCCGATCATCGAAGTCATTGGTGAACATGGGCCGAGCGTTCACGGCGAGATCCCGCATGGCACCATCGCGCACGACGCGCAGCACTTGTCCGTCCACCCGCTCGCTGTAGAGGCGTGCGCGGGTGATGGGGTGGTCATACGCGTCGATCGGTACGCCGTCCATCGTCGTCGATTCCCATCCGCTTTCATCGAACGCCCGACCGATCATCCGGTCGCCGGCGATGCCGAGAATGCGCGCGGCGCTTTCGTTCCATGCCACGATTTCGCCTTCACGGTCTTCAACGATCACGCCTTCGGCGAGCGAGTCAATCACCGCACGATTCAGCGCTTCACGCTCCGTCAGCGATTCGCGCAGGCGGCGCTCCTCGCGCAGATCGTGGGCGACGAGCACGATCACTTCCGGATTGCCGAAGCGATCGCGCTGGGCAATGGCGGTCATGTGCATGGGTGCGGGCTGCTCGAAGCGCGTCCGCATATCCACCTCGCCGTTCCACAGCCCCTCTTCCAGCACGAGGGGAATGACTTCAGCGCGCAAAAAGCGCGCGGACTCCTTGGAGAGGAATCGCAGCATCCGCAGCCCGCGATGCAGACTGAGCCGAGGCAGGGCCTGCAGCGCAGCGACGTTCTGGTAAATGAGCTTCCCGTCCATGTCGACCATCACGACGATGTCGGGCATGGCGTCGAGCGTCAGCTTGAAACGCGAGAGACTGATCGTTTTGTCCTCGAGCTGTGAGCGCTGACTGATCATGTCGGTGCGCTCGGCCTCAATCTGACGCTGGCTGCGCGACAGTTCGACCAGCTGCTCCTGGTACCGTTTGCCCGTCTCATCGAGTTCTGCACGTTCGACGGCCACGGCGTTCGTCTCCGCGGCCAGCGCGGCCCATGCGCTCGACTGCGTACGCGAGGCGGCTGCCGCATCATCGCCAAAGGCGAGAATGGCTGGCCGCAGGGCCCGGTGCCCCCAGAGGGCCAGCGCGACCCACAGCGCGAACGGGAGGCCGACCTGCAGCAGCGTCGCGCCCGTGAGCAGCACTCCGCCCGATGCCCACAGCGTGAAGGCGCCGTTGAGGATCGCCAAGGCACCCACGAGCGCCAAGCACCCCAGAAAGGTGCGTGTCAGACGCTGGGCGCTGCTCATCACGGGGGCTGCAGATTCTTCGGACATCATCTGGCGGGATCGATCAAACGGGAATGGACATCGCGCGAACCGGGATTCGGCCGTGCGACGTGAGATATCCCTCCGGAGTATCGACCCGTCCCGGAAAAGCCTGAATGCTGAATGTGTGACAGCGCCCTGCGGGCTGGCACGATTCCGTCTACCGCCGTGTGAGGGCGTCCTGACCGGCTTGGGGATGCACAACGGCCCGCCCCAACCGGAGTTGGAGCGGGCCGCGATGGTCGCCGGTCACCGGCGCTTGATGCTCAGCGCAGCCCTCGCGCGGGCCGATCAGGCGCGGGCGGGTCCCATGATGTTGCGGGCGAACAGGCCGATCACGATGGCGAGGACCAGCACGTTCCCGATCGGTCCCATGGCGAAGATGGCCTTGAAGACCAAGGAGATCAGCGTGAGGGGCAGCTTCACGATTGGCAGCAGCCAATCGGCGTTGGCCGGATGATCGAAGAACGGCATGGGAAAGCCTCGCAAGTGGACAGGGCGAACAGCACTGGACGGAATTGTAGCGACCCGCGATCAGCCTCGGAAGCGCTGGAGATACTGGAGGTCGTCTTCGTCGGTGCGGAGGGTGTACACCGCCCCGCCGGCGCCAAAGCCGATTACGCGGGTCTTCTTCGGCAACACGACCTGACCGGTCAGCCTGCCGGCCGCCGAAAAGACATCGTACCGGGGGATCTCGTCCTTGGCGGCGCGTGATCGGGCCACCCAAATCTCACCGGTTGGTGTGGCGAAGATGCCGTTCTGCGTGAACGGCGGCTTGACCGCGGGCCAGGCCTTGGGCTCCTCGGGCGGCGCCATGGGAGCCGCGCCGGTGGTCACCTTGCCGTTCTCGACGGACCTGGTGATGCCCATGGCGGTTGAGCTCTTCTGGGAATCGCGATACTCCGTCTTCTCGGCATCGCCCACCTTCACGGGCGTGTAGGGCACCGCCGCTCCACGGGTGACCTGCCGCGTGGGCGCGACAACGTCCACGCGGTATTCCTTCACGCGGGCAATCACGACGCTCCCGTTGGCCATCACGGTCCACGCATCGCGGGCCTGAAAGGGGCTACGACCGCCAATACGCACCTGCACGTTCTGCTGCCCGCCGGCATTACTGCTGGTGACCTGCGCCGCGTCCTTGGGCAGCTGCACGAAGGCGAGGGTGTCGTAGCGGTGGGTCTTGCGGTCATAGCGCATGATGGCGGCCGAGTCGGCGGCCGCCGGCCCATTCGGACCGAACACCAGTGGCGACCCCTCGAAATACAGGCGGCCCTGCGCGTCGACGGCCCGCGGCGCCGTGACCGTCTGGATACCGCCCCGCAGCATGGGGCCGCCCTCAGCGCGCGCCGCGGGTGGCGGCGGTGCGCCGTCTTCCAGCCGAAAGGTCGCCCCAGGCTTGCCGTCGGGGAGAATGGTGAGATAGCGCGAATTGAGCGGATCGAAGACGATGCTGGTGTCGTTGGGGAGCGCCACCAGCTGCATGGGCAGTCCGTATTCACCGGGGCCAGATCCTTCGCGCCCGACCTTCGTGGCGCGTTTCCCCTTCAGGTCCACCAGTTGGACGATCTTGTCCTTCGTATCAGCCACGAGCACCCGCCCATCGCGTAGTTCGCGAACGGCGATGACGCCCGAGAACGGCTCCGGGAACTCGACCTCGGGCTTGGTCAGCGCGCGGGTCGCCCCTTGGGCCTGGGCAACCCTGGGGGCGGCAACACCCAGCACCGCAGCCAGCACAGTCGCCATCAGGGCGGCGCGCCGCGCCGCACTGTGCGGAACGGACAGAGGAAGTCGAGTACGGCAGCGCGAAGAGTGCATGACCAGAACGAGGGGGACGGTGAGAAGCGGCGGGCGCATCAGGCGCGCACCGACGAGGGTTTCCGACGCGGGACTCGGCGCCCGACCAGCAGGAGCGGCACTACGAACAGCGCCCCAACGGTGCCGGCTACGGTGCCGCCGGCGGTTGCCAGCGCAATCGCTCCGAAAAGACTATTGGCGTCGGTGCCAATGGATAGTGGCACCAGCGACGCCAGCGACGCGAGGGTGATGAGCATGATCATCCCCCCGCGATCCACGGCGGCGCGCAGCACCATCCCCGCATCGAGCCGAACGTCCTCGCTCGCCGCGAAGCGCGCGCGCCGACGTATCAGCGCCGCGTCAATGAGCAGGATGGCCTGATGCACCGCCAAGCCCACCACAAGAATCACGCCCACGGCGGCCTCACGGGTAAACGGCGCCTTGACGGCCCAGAACGCCGCCGCCACCCCAGACAGCGCCATGGGCAAGCTGAGAAACACCATGGCCGCGCCCCACACTGAGTCGAACACGAGCGCGACGGTGAGGACAACGAGCATGACCCCAACCCCGAACACCAGCCAGAGCCCTTTTTCACTCTCGTCGCGCTCAAACGGTGATCCATCGGTGACGTCGACGATGCTGTACCCGGCCGGCGCGGAGAGCGATTTCATAAAGGCGGCATGGGTCCGCCGCGCGAGTTTCGTCGGGCCCCGAAAGTCATAGCTGACCTGACGCAGATACTGCTGATCTTCACGCACGATGGTGCTGAGCGCGTCGCGGGCGTCGACGCGCGCCACGTCGCCGATGCGTACGGGCGCCCCGGTGACGGTCGGGATGATGGCGTCCTGCAGTTCGTCCAGCGACCGATCGCGTGCACCGGCCGCCTTGATCGTGACCGGCAGCTCATCGCCGCCGATGTCCACGAGCTGTCGCCCGACCGGGCCGCGCACTTCGCGGCTGACGGCTTGCGCGAGCTGCTGCGCGGTCACGCCGTAGCGGGCCAATGCGGACCGATCGGGCTCGAGCGTGACCTGCGAGCCGCGTTCTCCGGCGAAAAACCCGCCGGAGGTGACGCGCACTTCGCGCACCCGGGTGATGCGCTCCAATCGTTGCTTGAGATCATCGGCGATGCGGGACACGCCGTCGTACGAATAGCCGAGCACGCGGAGACGGAAGCTGGCAAAACTGCCAGCACCGCCCCCGGACGAGAACCCCGGACCATTCCCAAAGACGCTCACCTGCGCGCCTCCCACGAGGACGGCGCGCTGCGTGAGCGCCTCTTGCATCTCAACGGGCACGGCGGTCAGCCCACCCGAGCGGGTGAAGAGCACTTGCATCTGCGCACTCGTACTACCGCCCGAGAACGTGCGCACCTGCTCCACCTCAGCGCGTCGCACCGCGATGGATTCGAACTCGCGCATCGCGCGATCGACGGTGGCAGGCTCGGAGCCGCGCGGGAAGGACAACCCGACCGAGAGCGTGGTGCGGCGTTCGCCGAGATCGGCGAAGGATGAACGCGGCACCTTCAGCACGAATCCGACCGCGAGCACCAGCATCAGCGCGACCGCGAGCGTCAGCGACGCCGCGCGCCATCGGAGCAGTCGGCCAAGCATGCGCACGTACAGCCGCTCGGTGCGACGCCACGATACCCGTCCGCGCTGCGCGCCGGCGCCAAGCGCCGGGACCATGAGCAGCGCGGTGCAGAGACTCCACCCAAGCGCGGTCACAAACGCCGCCGCGAACGGTGCGAAGGCGCTGCGCGCGTTCCCTTGCAGATACAAGAACGGCACGAGGACCACGGCGGTGGTCAGCGTGCTGCCCACCACGGCCGGCATGATGCGTCGCGTGGCGGCCGCGCGCCCATCAGGCGAATCGACCGCCGTGCCCAATCGATTGACCACGATGAGCGCATCCTGCACGAGGATGCCCACGCCCATGCCGAGACCGGCCAGCGTGAGGAGGTTTGCCGGTACGTGGAACACGTAGAGCGTGAGCGCGGTGGCGGCGATGGCCACGGCCGTGCTGCCCATCACCAGCGCCACGGCGCGCCAGCGTCGGAGCGTCAGCGCCAGCACGAGCATGACCAGGCCGAAGGCAATCGCCCCCCGCCGGCCCAGATCCTTCAGCTCTTTGGAGAGGTCCTCGCTTTCATCGCTGCCGATACGCAGGCGCACGCCAGGCGGCAACAGGGGCGTGAGCGCGGCGATGGTCGCGCGCAGCCCGCTCGCCGTCTTGAT
>CALQGY020000055.1 GCA_943330235.2 Candidatus Kuenenia stuttgartensis | reverse complement strand
GTCGCGGCGTCTGCGCGATGTGGCCGGTGTGTGATTACGCGGTCGCATGCAACAACGCCTGCGCGGCGGCCTGTCCGCCGCGTGCGGCACCTTCCAGCGAGCTGGAATGCAGAAATTCGCTGGCACGCCAGAGCCCAGGCAGCCCACACGCCACCGAAGGTCGTTGCTCACGCCAGCGTGGCGGCTGCGCAAATTGCGCGTAGGGCACCCGCCAGATCGCGACCTGTTCCAGCGCCTCTGATCCGCGATGCCCTGCCGCGGTCGCCATGGCGGCAATTTCCCGCCGCGCGGCTGCATCGAGTGATGCGTCGTCCATCGTCGCCGCATCACCAACGGCGGTCGCGGCGAGTAGCGCCGTTCCCGCTGGCGCATATTCCGGCGCCACGTCGGAGATGGTGACCGCGTGGCTGATCACCGCCGTCGGATTGGCGTTGAGCCAGAGCGCCTTGCCCGGTAGCGGCGATCGGGACGTGCGGTAGTACAGGCTCGTACATCCGTGGGCACCGGTCGGCACGTCCAGACGGGCGCCGGCGGTCATTGCCAGCGCCGCCGCGGCGACGGGATCGGTCGCCAGCACGACCTGCGTGGCAGCGAAGCGACTCCCATCGTCGAGCGTAACGCCGATAACGTGACCGTCGGCCACATCCAGCTGACGCACCGCAACGCCGATGCGGACCGCCCCGGTCGGCAGCTGCGCCGCCAGCTGCGCCGTCATCGCGCCCATACCGCGCGCCGGCACTGCGGTCGCGCCGTCGGCCAGCATCTTGAACGTGAACAACAGCACCGAGGCACTGGTCGCGAGGGAGCGATCCAGCAAAATCCCCCCGTAGAACGGCGCGAAGAAGCCATCGATGACGGCCGTGCTGAAGCCGCGCGACAACAGAAACTCGCGCGTCGACACGCCATCAAATCGCGCCGCGAAGCAATCGTCGATGGTGAGCTGCTGCACGAAGCGCCGCAGCGCGAGCAGGCGCAGCTTGTCGCCCAAAGGCAGCGCGCGGGCCAGCACGGTGTCAATCAGCAGCGATGGATCGCGCCACGCATCGCCAATTAACGACGCACGACCGTCGCGCACGATCTGCGCGGCCGGCGTGAAGGTGCGGAGCGCCAGCGCGCGCTGATCGAGGTAGGTGCCCAGCACGGGGTACGCCGTGAACAGCACCTGGAAGCCGTGGTCGATGGTGAGCTGCGCGATGCGACTGCTACGCACCCGACCACCCACATCCTCGGCACGCTCCAGCACCACCACCGGTCGGCCGGCGCGATGCAGCTCGATGGCGCAGATCAGGCCGGCGATGCCGGCGCCGACCACGATGACCGGGTCCTGTGTGTTGCGTGATGACATGCCGGAATATTGCACCGGCGCCCCACGAACGGATGGGCTACAGGCGAATGCCGAACGTGATGGGGAGATAGCTCCACGGTGTTCCGGCGCGACGGACATTCACGTATTTCGCCTCGACAAACGTGGTCATGCCCGCCAGCGCGAATTGCACACCGCCACCGGCCTGCACGCCGATGTCCGCGCTTTCGGACCGCAAGCCGGTGGTGGCGCCCGCCAGCGTCAACTGCGACTGGTAGAATCCCGCACCAACCAGCGCATACGGACGCATGGTCGCGCGCGCGCCCCCCACCACGTACAGCACGTTGCCGATCATGCCGGTGCTGCTGGCGTTGGATTTGACCACGTTGCTGCTCGCTTGCTTGGTGGCCCAGCGGTCGTAGCTGATGTCACCCCGATACATGAGATGCTGCCGACCAGCCGGCTTCACCACGAGGTGCGCGGTGACGTTGTACCCCGACTCCGTCTTTTCGCCCAGGTCGGACGTGGGCGTAGACAGGCCGCCACTGATGCCAAACGATATCTGCCGCCCTTGCTGCGCCGAGACGGTGCTGGGCAGGGCGATCAGCGCGCCCACTACGAGCAACTGACGAATCGAGGTCATACGATCTCCGGAGATTGAGGAGCGTGGACGTCGCTCACTCGGGGATGGTCTCCACGCGCGAGACGAAATATTCGGTATCCCCGAAGCAGCTGGAGGGGACGCCGATGTGCTGCTCGTAATGCACCGACACCCGCTTGCCGCTCAGCTTTTCAATCGCGTGGGCGAGCGAGTCGCTGCGCACGGTGAACGAGAAGCTGTCGGAGCGGAAACCCTTGGCAATGTCCGTGTAGAGCGTGGCTTCCCACGTTTTACAGACGAAGCCCTTGCGGGAAATCTTTTGCACGTAGCCCGCGCGCTGACCGCTGGAATAGCTCCAGGACATGGTGACGAGCGCCCAGAGGGCGAACACCGTCATGGGCGCCGCCAGCAGCGTGAGGACGGTGAGCTTGCCCCAATGCCGGCGGGCAAACGAGCGGCGTGGCACCTCAGGCGGCAGGCCGGGGGCGGCATCCGTCGCGCTGGTATCGGTCACGTCGGCGGGTCGGTTTGGAATATCAGCCATGTCGGGAACTTGGGGACCTGTGCCCATGGGCGCTACCTTATTGGCGTCCACAGCCCAGGGTCTTTCCGTGTCGTTTACTTCGCGCCGTTCCTCTGTCACTACGTACGTCCGTGGCGTCCCCGTTGGTTCGGGGCATCCCGTGGTCGTCCAGTCCATGACCAACACCGACACCGCCGACGCGGCCTCCACGGCCGATCAGGTCGCGGCGTTGTTTGAAGCGGGCTCGCAAAAAGTCCGCATCACGGTCAATAACGACGAAGCGGCGCAAGCCGTACCGGAAATCCGCCAGCGGCTCGAGGACCGCGGCCTCGACGTGCCGCTCATCGGCGATTTCCACTACAACGGGCACTTGCTGCTCACCAAGTACCCGGCGTGCGCGGCCACGCTGGACAAGTATCGCATCAATCCCGGCAATGTCGGGTCCAAGCACCGGGACGCGAACTTCGCGACCATCGTGCAGGCCGCCATCGAGCACGATAAGCCGGTGCGCATCGGCGTGAACTGGGGCTCGCTCAATCAGGACCTGCTGACGCAGATGATGGACGCCAACGCCGCGATGGCGCAGCCGCGCGATGCGAAGGACGTCTACATGGACGCCATGCTCGAGAGCGCGCTCCGCTCCGCGACGCTGGCCGAAGAAGTGGGATTGGGCCACGACAAGATCATCGTGAGCGCGAAGATCTCCGTCGTCCCCGATCTGGTGGAGTGCTATCGCCGGCTCGCCGCGCGCTGCGATTACCCGCTGCACCTGGGGCTGACCGAGGCCGGCATGGGTACCAAAGGGGTCGTCGCCTCTACCGCAGCGCTGGCCATCCTGCTCTCGGAAGGGATCGGCGACACGATTCGGGTGTCCCTCACGCCCAAGCCCAACGGCGATCGGCGCGAAGAGGTGTTCGTCGCGCAGCAGATCCTGCAGTCGCTGGAGCTGCGCTCGTTCGCGCCGCAGGTCACCGCCTGCCCCGGCTGCGGCCGCACCACCAGCACGTTCTTCCAGCACATGGCCGAAGACATTCAGGGATATCTGCGCGAGCAGATGCCCGTTTGGCGCGCCACCAAGCCCGGCGTGGTGGAGATGAAGGTCGCCGTCATGGGGTGCGTCGTGAACGGCCCCGGCGAGTCCAAACATGCCAACATCGGCATCTCGCTCCCCGGCACGTTCGAAGAGCCGAAGGCGCCCGTCTACGTGGACGGCAAGCTCTTCACGACGCTCAAAGGCGACAAAATTGTCGAGGAGTTTCTGGTCATCCTCGAGTCGTACGTCGATCGGAGCTACGCCACCGCGTAGTGCGCCACGGCGTAGTACGCCACGGCGTAGTACGCCACGGCGTAGTGCGCTCCCAGGTCGCCCGTCAGGCGGTCACCGCGTCGCGAGTTCGTCCGCGGCGGCCGCCAGTTCGTCGACGATGGGCGCCGTGAACCCGATGGCCCGCAGGCGCTCGGTCACGCGCTGATACCAGCGCACAGTGCCGTCACGTCCGGCGGAGAATCGTCCCCAGACCGTTTCGGGGAACGACGTGCGCCGCAGATCAGACAAAATGGAGTTTGCGTTGTGCACTTTGTCGGCCGCGCACACCCAGAGCGCGGCCTCATCGGCCAGCGCCAACCGCTCGAGATAGTCGTCCTTGCGGTCATCGGTGGACATGTCGATGCCCTCATCGTCCACGCGCCGCGCGGTGACCGTCAGCACGGCGGTCAGCACCGTCGCGCCGAACTTGTGGCCGATGCGCTCGTCGAGCATGTCGCGCGTCCACCCATTGCGCACGCAATCGTCAATGACGTCGTGGAGAATACCGGCCACCACCGTGTCCTCATCACGCCCATAGCGCGTGAGAATCAACGCGACATTGGCGGGGTGCGTGAGATACGGTAAGCGGGTGCCTTTGCGCACCTGCTGGTCGTGATGCTTCGCCGCGTACGCGAAAGCATGGTTGATGCGGTCGGAATAACCGGTCATGACCGGAGTCGGCATCAGAGGGATTCAGACGGGGACGGGAACATACGTCGTGCGGGCAAACCAAGCCACCATGGCTTCGAGCCCCTCACGATCGACGTCGCCGAAGCCGTTGGGCTGTGACGAGTCGATATCGAGCACAGCCAGCAAGGCGCCGTGCGAATCGAACACGGGCACAACGATTTCGCTCTGCGAACGCGGATCGCAGGTGATATGCCCAGGGAATACGTGCACATCCGGCACGATGACGGTCCGTCGCTCCGCCGCGGCGGTACCACACACGCCCCGACCGAAGGTGATATCAAGACACCCCAGTGATCCCTGATAGGGGCCCACGCGCAACCGCTGCTCCGGGACGACGACGCGGTAGAAGCCGGTCCACAGATGGGTGAACGCATGGTGCAACAACGCGCTGATCGTGGCCATCGCCGCGATCGGGTCGTCGGATCCTTCCAACAGGAGCTCCTGCATCGCCAGCAACTGCGCGTACGCGTCGGCGCGAGGCGCAGTGCGCAGGTCGGGGATCGCGGGTTCCATCAGCCCTCCGTCGGAGCCGCGTGATGGGCCAGCAGCCCGCGCGCGGTGGTGAGGTCGGTCATGGCATCCGTCATGGCATCCGTCATGGCATCAGTCATGGCATCAGTCATTGCATCGGCCCGATGAGGACGATCAGACGCACGTCGAGCAGAAAGAGCGCGATGGCTTGCACGATGATGCCAATACCCGCCCCGATCCCGGCGGGTTTCGGCCCCAGCCGCCAGCAGGTGAGGATCAGCGTCACACCGACCAAGACATATCCGGCATCCAGCCCCGTGTTGAGCCACAACAGGTTCACGAGTTGCTGTGCGGCCGCATAGTTACGCAGCGCGAGCCCGCCCTGCGCCCAGCCGCAGAGCGCCAGATCCACCGCGCCCCACGCGAGCGTCTGGATGGCAAAGTGCCGAAGCAGTGGCGCGGGAATCCGGCGCCAGGCCAGCAGCGCCAGGAGCATCGCACCTATGACGAAGCTGGCGCCACCCCAAAGCGCCAGACGCACGAGGTGACCACGCTCGAGCGAAAGCAGTGTATCGGCCCACATGCTGCGGAGAGTAGCAGGCGCGCCAAGCGGGCGCGAGTGGCGACCGAATGCAACGCGGGGGCTGGCGCACAGCGCCAGCCCCCGCGAGACACCACATCCTGAACTGCTTACTGAACCGTGACCTTGCCCTTCATGTTCATCGCAAGGTGCGGCGTGCAATGGAACTCGTACACACCAGGCGCCACACCACCGAACGAGATCGTGTACGACTCGCCAGCGGCGAGCATCATCTTGCCCGAGAGTTCGCCCATCTGCTCCGACATGTTGGCCATGAGCTGCGCCTTGCCAGCGGCCGGCACCATCGTCGGATCGAACGCCACGTTGTGCGGGCCACCGCTGACGAACGTGTACTTGATGCCGTCGCCGGCCTTGATGGTCAGCTCAGCCGGCTCAAACTTGTAGCCCGTCGCGTCGCCGATCAGCTTCACTTCGTGCGTCGTGCCCGTGATCGGGGACATCGCGCCCGCCGCTGCGGCAGGAGCCGCAGCCGGAGCCGCCGCCGTCGTCGCGCCGGCCGGAGCCGCCGCAGAATCCGTCGCCGCCTTGTCACCACCGCCGCACGCGCTGAGCACGATCGCCGCGCCCGTCATCACTGCAAATCCGAGAAACCGCATGTCGAGAGGCCTCCGAAGCCTTTTCGCAAAATTGTGTCGCTGTCACAGAGAATCCTGTGTCCGCAGGGCCCTGCGGATCTTGTGAACTTATTCACAAGGGGCGCCGATGGCAATTGCGCCTTCAACTTGACGCCCCGCCTCGGGCTGGCTACGCTCCTGTCATGCGCTCATACCTGCCCGGCCACCATCATGCCCATCATCGCCACGACCTCACGGGTCGGGGGGTTCTGTGCATGTCGGACGGCGTGAGTTGAGCCGCTAAGCCGCCACACCGAACGCACCTCAGGCCCGTCCCTCTGGACGGGCCTTTTTGTTGGCCTCCAGCGGACCGGCACCGCTCGTCCTCACCTGGATCACCGGACATAACGTCATGTTACGCATAGCTTTACCGAATAAGGGCCGCCTCAGCGAGGAGACCAAAACGCTCTTCAACGACGCCGGACTGGAGGTCAGGTCCTCCGGCGAGCGGGCGCTCACGGCGTCCCTCGGGGGGGAATTCGAGGCCATTTTCGTCCGCGCCCAGGATATCCCCGAGTTCGTCGCGGACGGAGCCGCCGACGCCGGCGTGACCGGGTGGGACCTCGTCAACGAGTCCCAACGCCCCCTCACCTCCCACCTGGATCTGGGCTTCGGCAAGTGCCGGCTCGTGGTCGCCGCCCGCGACGATGCCGGCATCGCCTCCGTGAACGACATCGGGTCACCGGAAAAGCCGGCGCGCGTCGCCACGGTCTTCCCACGCATCACCGCACGATTTTTTGCCGAACGCGGTCGCCCCGTGGAAATCGTGCCGGTCTCCGGAGCCGCGGAGATTGCCCCGCACCTCGGCATTGCCGATATCGTCGTCGACCTGACCTCGACCGGCTCCACGTTACGCGTGAATGGATTGCGTGAGATCGAAACGGTCATGCTGTCCAGCGCGCACCTCATTACCGCGCAGGGTGGCCCCCGCCATGGCGATGTCCTGCGCGGCCAACAGTTCGAAGAACTGGTCACCGCCCTCGGCTCGGTCATCCGCGCACGCGGACAGCGCTATCTCATGGCGAATGTCCCGCGTGAAATGCTCGGCGAGGTACGCGCGATCCTGCCGGGGCTCAACGGGCCGACAGTCATCGACATCGCGGAGAACGGAAAATTCGTGGCGGTCCACGCCGTGGTGCGTGCCGATGCGATCTATCGGACCATTGGCCAGCTCCGTGCCGTCGGTGCCGAAGGCATTCTCGTGACCCGCATCGAACGGTTGGTCCCGTGAACGCGGAACCGATGACGCAGGACGCTACGAACCCACCGCGCCTTGCACTGCGCGCGCGCGGGTCGTTCGATGCGCTCGACGCGGCGAGCCGTCTGGTCATCACGGATCGCGCCTCGTCGCTCGATCCCACCATCGGAGCACGGACGTCCGCCATCATCGCGCGCGTTCGTGCAGACGGTGACACCGCGTTGCGCGCGATGGCGCGCGAATTCGACGGCGTGGACCTCGACGCCATCGACGTCCCGCGCGCGCGGTGGACCGCCGCGCTTGAGGCGCTTGATCCGTCGCTGCGTGCCGCCCTCGAGCGCGCCGCACGCAACATTGCCACGGTGCATGCGGCATTTCTGCCGCAGGCCGTCACCGTGTCGCCGGAACCGGGCATCACCATCGGGCGTCGCCCGGATCCGCTCGCCCGTGTCGGCGTATATGCGCCGGGTGGGCGCGCGGCGTATCCCAGCTCGCTGCTGATGGGCGCGATCCCCGCACGCGTGGCCGGCGTCGGTGAGGTCATCGTCTGTTCACCGCCTGGCGCCGACGGACTGCCCTCGCCGGTGGTGCTCGCCGCCGCAGCGCTGGCCAACGTTGATCGCGTCTTCGCCGTCGGCGGCGCCGGCGCCATTGCCGCCATGGCCTACGGCACCGCGACCATTCCGCGTGTCGATCGCGTGGTGGGTCCGGGCAACGCGTACGTCGCCGAAGCCAAGCTGCAACTCGTAGCGCACGTCGCCATCGATGCACCGGCGGGCCCGAGCGAAATTCTGGTGCTGGCCGACGACTCCGCCGACGTGACCGCGATCGCGCGCGAAATGCTGGCGCAGGCCGAACACGATCCCGATGCCGCCGTGTTGGCGATCCTCTGCGGCGAAGACGTCGCGACGCTGTCAGCCAACGTGGAACGCGCACTGGCCGAGCTGGTGGGTACGACGCCGCGCGAAGCGATCGTGCGCGCGTCTCTGGCCGCGCGAGGGGCAATTCTCACCGCGCCCTCACTGGCGCGTGGTGTGGCCATCGCGAATGACTGGGCGGCCGAACACCTGTTGCTGCTGGTTCGTGAGACCGAGCGCGACAACACACTGGCCGCGCTCCGCCATGCGGGTACCGTGTTTGTAGGCGCGAGTAGTTCCGTCGCGTTCGGTGACTACATGACGGGCGCCAATCACGTGCTCCCCACCGCGGGGGCCGCGCGCCGCTACTCGGGGCTGTCCACGCTCGACTTCGTGCGCTGGACGACGTGGCAGGATGTCTCACCGCACGCCGCGGCAGCGCTGGCCGACGATGTCGGTCGGTTTGCCGACGCCGAAGCGCTGCCGGCGCATGCCGCCGCCGCACGCGCGTGGCGCACGCACGTGGCGCACGGCGCGCTTGATGGAAGCCGGCGCGTGACGACGCCCACGGACACGCCACGGCTGGCGTTCGCGCGCGCGGCCTACGAAGGGCTTGCGTTGTACGATCCGCAGCGTGCGCCGGTGGAGATTGATCTCACCGACAACACCAACCTGTGGGGCATGCCACCCGCCGCGGAGCGCACGCTGCGCACCATCCCGGTGTCCAGCGTCACGCGTTATCCCACGCTGTACGCGGCAGAACTCAAGGCCGCACTGGCCGACTACGTCGGCGTACGCCCCGACATGATCGTGACCGGATGCGGATCAGACGACATCCTCGACTCGGCCATGCGCGCGCTTGCGGAGCCGGGTGATCTCGTCGTCGGCTCCGATCCGACCTTTGGCATGCTGCCCATCTTCGCGCAGATGAACGCCCTGCGCTGGCGCGGCATTCCCGAACTCACGGACGCGCCCATGCCGCAGCCGGACATCGACGCGATGCTGGCGACCGATGCGCGCATGATCTACTTATGCTCGCCGAATAATCCAACCGGCGCCCTCATCGCACGCGCGTCGATAGAACGCGTCGTGCGCGAGGCGCGTGGCGTGGTCTGCATCGATGAAGCGTACGCGGAATTCGCGGGCGTCTCGTCGGTGGACCTGCTGGCGCACTCCGATCGCGTGTTGATCGTGCGGACGCTGTCAAAAGCGTTCGGGCTGGCAGGGCTGCGCGTCGGCTACGCCATCGGGCAACCCGCGCTGGTGAACGAGGTAGAGAAGTCGCGCGGACCGTACAAGCTCAACGCGCTGGCCGAACGCGTGGCGCTGACCGCACTGCGCGAGGATCGCGCGTGGATCGACGAGCATGTGCAGTTAGCCATCACGCTCCGCGAGCGCTTGGCCGAGGAGCTTCGCACGCTGGGGCTCTCACCAATGCCGTCGGCCGCCAACTTCCTCTGCGTCCCCATGGCGAACGTGGTCACCGTCGGCCAGGCGCTCCGTGCTCGGGGGGTCGCCGCGCGTCCGTTTCCGGCGCTACCGGGCGTGGGCGATGCCCTGCGCATCAGTGTCGGGCCGTGGCCCATGCTGCAGCGCCTGCTGGATGCATTGCCGGCGGCGATGGCGGAGGCAACGCCGTGAGCGATCAACTCCGCGTGACCGTCTTCGATTACGGCGCGGGCAACCTGCATTCGTTGCTGAAAGCGCTCGACACCCCGGGCTCTCAGGTCCGCGTCGAGACGGATCCGGTGTTGGCGGTACGCGACACGGACGCGCTGGTGCTGCCCGGCGTCGGAGCGTTTTCCCCGGCGGCCGATTGTCTCGCACCGGGATTGTCGGCCATGCGCGCCGCGCTGGAGCAAGGGCTGCCGTGCCTAGGAATCTGCCTCGGCATGCAGTTGCTCTTCGACGGCAGCGATGAGGGGCCGGGCTTGGGGCTCGGGCTCTTCGCGGGGCGCGTGACACGGCTCACAGCCGATCGGGTCCCGCAAATCGGCTGGAACAGCCTTGAATGTGGGGGCGACGAGACCATCGACCCCCTGTTTCGCGAGACGGGACTCGACATGGCGTATTACGCGAACAGCTTTGTCTGTCGACCGGTCGGCTCCGCCATCACCGACGTCATCGCGTGGAGCGAGCACAACGGCGATCGGTTTCCGGCCGCGGTGCGGCGCGGTGCGCTGGTTGGCGTTCAATTTCACCCAGAAAAGTCGTCGGCACCGGGCGTCCGCTTCGTCCATGCCTTTCTCGATGCCGCTCGGCGCGATCGCCATCGCGTGACCGCGCGTGCGGACTCAGTTCCTTCCGTGGAGACTCGATGATCGTCATTCCCGCAGTGGATCTGCGCGGCGGATATTGCGTGCAACTGGTCGGCGGCGACTACGCCGACGAGCGGGTCCGTCTCGATGACCCGGCAGCCGTCGCGCGCGAATGGGCCCGCGTCGGCTTTTCGCGGCTGCACGTGGTCGATCTCGATGCGGCGACGGGGCGCGGTACGAACAGTGACGTCATCCGCGACATCCTGCGTGACGCGACGGTCCCGGTGCAGATCGGCGGTGGTATCCGCGATGAGGCGCAGATTGATCGCGCCATCGACGACGGGGCCTCGTGGGTCGTGATCGGGACGCGCGCGATCCAGGACGAAGACTGGCGTGGGGAGATGGCGCACAAGTTTCCGGGGCGCATCATCATCGCGGCCGACGTGCGCGAGCGGCGCGTGGCCACGCATGGCTGGTCGGAGTCGTCAGGGTTGGATGTGATCGACTTCGTCGAATCGTTGAGCGGTTTGCCGTTGGGTGGGATTCTCGTAACCGCGGTGCACAAGGAAGGCTTAATGGGCGGCACCGACCTGCCGCTTATGGAAGATGTCGCCGAGGCCAGCGCCTGGCCGGTGTACGCGTCTGGGGGCGTGGCCACGGCGGACGACCTGCGCGCCCTGGAACATCGTGGGTTGGCTGGTGCCGTGCTGGGCATGGCGCTCTACACGGGCGCGCTCGATCCGCGCCGCATCGCTGAGGAGTACGGAGAATGACCGTCGTCACACGCACGTCCAACGAAACGCGGATTCGCCTGTCGCTGCGCGCCGGTACCGGTATCGCAACCATCAGCACCGGCGACGCATTTCTTGACCACATGCTGGTCACGTTCGCGCGCTACGCGGGCGTGGATCTCGACGTGCAGGCCACCGGCGACCTGCGACACCACCTCATTGAAGACGTGGCCATCACGTTGGGGCAAGCCGTGCTGGCCTTCGCGCCTGCAGGCTGCGCGCGCTACGGCGAGCGCACCGTCCCCATGGATGATGCGTTGGTGCAGGTCGTCCTCGATATCGGTGGACGGCCGTACTATCGCGGCCCGCTCCCGTCGCCGCTCTACGATCATTTCCTGCGATCGTTCGCCGACAATGCGCGCACCACCCTGCATGTCCGCGTGCTGCGCGGCCGCGATCGGCACCATGTCGTCGAGGCCGCCATCAAGGCGCTGGGCATGGCGCTGCGCGATGCGCTGGCGGAGACCGGCGCGGTGTTCAGCACGAAGGGCTCAGTGCGTCTCGAGATCACGGAATGATGGCATGCTGACACGACGCGTCATCGTGTGTCTCGATGTGAAGGGCGCACGCGTGGTGAAAGGCGTGCAGTTCGAATCGCTGCGCGATGTGGGCGATCCGGTGGAGCTCTCGGAGCGCTACGAACACGAGGGCGCGGACGAAATCACCTTCCTCGATATCTCCGCCAGCGCCGAAGAGCGCTCTACGTTGCTGGAGGTGGCGCGGCGTACCGCCGAGCGGCTGTTCATTCCGCTGACGATCGGCGGCGGGGTGCGCACCGTCGATGATGTCGCACGCGCCCTGCGCGCTGGCGCCGACAAAGTGTCGCTCAATTCCACCGCCGTGGCACGACCAGAGGTGCTGTCCGAGGCTGCCGCGCGGTTTGGGGCGCAGTGCGTCGTCGCCAGCATCGACGCCAAACGCGGCCTTGATGGTCAGTGGCGCGTGTGGGTGAAAGGTGGGCGCGAGGAGACGCCTCTCGAGGCCGTCGCGTGGGCGCAGGAATGCGTTGCGCGCGGTGCGGGGGAAATTCTCCTCACGTCCATCAATCAGGACGGCGCGCGCACCGGCTACGACCTCGCGCTCACGCGTGCGGTGGCCGACGCGGTGTCAGTCCCCGTCATTGCCAGCGGGGGCGCGGGACAGCCATCCCATCTGGTGGATGCCATTGTGCTCGGGCACGCCGATGCCGCGCTGGTGGCCGGTATTGTTCACGATCGCACCACCACCGTCGGTGCACTCAAGTCGGCGATGCACGTCGCCGGTATTCCTGTTCGCCTGTGTCATCCGTCACTTGGGGCTGCTGCATGACTACCGCATCGTATTCACCGTCCGAACTGCTGCAAGCCACCGCCGATGTGGCGCAACTCGCCGGTCGTACCGCCATGCGGTGGTATGGGCGCGGGGTCGATGTCGAGATCAAGAGTGACGGCTCGCCAGTGACGGTCGCCGACCGCGAAGCCGAGCGCGTGGCGCGCGCCTGGCTGACGGAGCGCTTCCCGAAGGACGGCTTGCAGGGCGAGGAGTTTGGGGATGAGCGACCGTATGCGCATCGACGTTGGATCCTTGATCCGATTGATGGCACCAAAGCGTTCGTGCGCGGCGTGCCACTCTGGGGCACGCTCATCGCATGTTGCGAGGGAGACACGGTCATTTCCGGTGCTGCCTATTTTCCGGCGGTCGATGAACTCGTCGTAGCCGCTGTGGGCGAGGGGTGCTGGTGGAACGGCGCACGCGCGCACGTCTCCAGCGTCGCGTCGCTGGCGCGATCAACCGTGTTGATTACGGACGATTGTTTTCTGGATCGGCCTGAACGCGGTGCACAGTGGCGCACGCTGTCGTCACGCGCCGATGTCGTGCGCACCTGGGGTGATTGCTACGGGTACTTGATGGTCGCGACCGGTCGTGCCGAAGTCATGGTGGATGACATCGTGAATCCGTGGGACTCAGCAGCCGTCTATCCCATCATTACCGAGGCAGGTGGCGTGTTTACGTCGTGGAATGGCACACCAACGGCGTTCGGCGGCAGCGTCATCGCGACCAACGCGGCCGTAGCGGTGGCCACGCGCGCGCTGCTGACCGAACCGATCGAGGGCGGCAGCGCGCCACACCGATGACCGGCGTCACCGAGTTCTCACTGGACACGTTGGACTTCGTCAAGGGGGGCGGCCTCGTGACGGTGGTCGCACAGGATGCCGATACTGGCGTGGTGCTCATGCTCGCGCACGCCGACCGCGAGGCGTTGGCACGTACCATCGCCAGCGGCGAGATGCACTACACGTCGCGCACGCGCGGCTTGTGGCACAAAGGGGGCACCAGCGGCAACGTGCAGCGGGTGGTATCGCTGACCGCCGATTGTGATCGCGACGCGGTCCTCGCGCGCGTGCGTCCCGCCGGCCCGGCGTGTCACAACGGGACAACATCCTGCTTCCGTGACGAGGCGCTCACCGCCGATGCGCTGAGCGCGCTCGACCGCACCATTGCGACGCGCGCCCGTGATGCGGGTACCGACGCTGCGGCGACGGACGGCAGTTACACGCAGCGGTTGCTCGCCGACCGCAACCTCCGCCTGAAGAAGCTGGGCGAGGAGGCCGTCGAGTTGACGGTCGCCTGCGTGGACGGCGACGGCGCGCGCGCCGCGGAAGAGGGTGCGGATCTGCTCTATCACACGCTGGTCGCGCTCCGCGCCGTTGGCGTCTCGCTGGACGATGTCCGTCACGTGCTTGCGCAACGGGTGGGGGCGCCCCGACGTTAGGGGAGCAGAGCACGCCCCCGCGCCGTGGATCAGGCGCCCTCCCACTCGGAGCATGCATGACGACGTATCAGTTGATGAAGCAGTTCATGACGCGGATGGTGAATCCATCGAAGCGCCCCCCAAGATTGCGCCGCGCGATCCCGTTGCTGCTCGCCTGCTCCGCGTGGAGCGCCTCGCCGTACGCGACGCTGGCCGCGCAGCAAGAGCCGGTGGATGCCGCCGCGGTCGCGAAGATTCGCGACGAAGCGTTCAATCGCTCGCAGGTTATGACGCTGATGTCGTACCTCACGGACGTGCATGGCCCGCGCCTGACCGGCTCGCCCATCGCGCGACGCGCCGCCGACTACACCATGACGCAGCTGAAAGGGTGGGGACTCGCCAACACACATCTCGAGTCGTTCCCGTTCGGCCGCGGGTGGACCAACGACAAGTTCTACGCGCAAGTCACGGCACCGGTGGCGTTCGCCGTGATCGGCTATCCGCAGGCGTGGACACCCGGCACGAGCGGCGCGCTCAAGTCGGACATCGTGTACGTGCGCATCGATAACGAATCCGATTTCGCCAAGTACAAGGGACAGCTGGCCGGGAAAATCGTCATGCTGGCGCCCATGCGCCCGGTCGAGCCCAATTACGCGCCGTTCGCGTCACGTCGCACCGATGACGCCCTCGCGCGCATGGCGGAAGCGCCGATGCCCACGCCGGCAGCCGTCGCTCCTCGTCAGTCGGGGCCGCGCACCGCGGCCGACAGCATCGCGCAACGACAGGTCCAACTGCAGCAAGCCGTCGCCGTGCGTCGCCGCGCCTTCATCGACGATGAAAAGGTGGGCGCCATTCTCGAGCCGGGCCGCGGCGACGGCGGCACCGTCTTCACGCCCAACGGCGCCTCGCGCGATCCCGAACACCCCGCGACCACGCCGGTGATTACCGTCGCCATCGAACACTATGGCCGCATCCTGCGCACGCTCGAGAAGAACATCGCGGTGACGATGGAGCTCGACGTCCGGAATACGTTCTACGATGCCGATCTCACCTCGTTCAACATCATCGCGGAGATCCCGGGCACCGACGCGAAGCTCAAAGACGAAGTCGTCATGCTGGGCGCGCACTTCGATTCGTGGCACGCCGGCACCGGCGCGACGGACAACGCCGCCGGATCCGCCGCGATGCTGGAAGCGGTCCGTATCCTCACAGCCACGGGACTCAAGCCCAGGCGCACCATTCGACTCGCGCTCTGGACCGGCGAGGAACAGGGCTTGATCGGTTCACGCGCGTGGGTGAAAGCGCACTTCGGCAGCCGCGATTCGCTCACCGCCGCCGCGGAGAAGTTCTCGGCGTACTTCAATCTCGACAACGGCACGGGGGCGATTCGCGGCGTGTTTGAGCAAGGGAACGCCGCCGCGGCGCCCATCTTTTCGGCGTGGATGAAGCCGTTTGAGGACAAGGGCGTGAAGACGCTCACGCTCGCCAACACGGGCGGTACCGATCACCTCTCGTTCGACGGCATCGGCTTGCCTGGGTTCCAATTCATCCAGGACGACATCGAATACGGCACCCGCACGCATCACTCGAACATGGACACGTACGAGCGGGTGCAAGATGCCGACATGAAGCTCAATGCGGCGGTGATCGCCTCGTTCGTGTATCACGCGGCCAATCGTACCGCGCGCTTCCCGCGTAAGGTGCCCGCCTCGCCGTGATCAGGATTGGATCGTGCGTGCGTCCTGATGATCTCGTCAGGACGCGCGCATGATCTGCAGTCCCGTCCACGATTCGCCCGGGACGAGGGTGATCGGCTGTTGGATCACCGCCGCTTCCACGCAGAGCATCAGCCGCTCCTCGCCCTCGGCGAAGTCCGTGCGCGCGCGCACGCCCTCTGCGCCCGGGTTCCACACCACCGCATCAGGGAAGCCGACCTTCTCGATGGCCATCGACCGATCGCCATCGCGAATGAACAGACGGTCCGGCGCGTCGTAGTAAATACGATCGAGCGGACCGACAATGTCGAGCACCGATGCGGTCTCCTCGGTCACCAGTCCGTCGTGCAGACTATCGCGCACGCGGCACCCGGCCAGCCCTTCCACGCGAGTCGCGAAGGCATCGCGCACCGCGAAGTACGGATGAAACGCCGCCGTGAACGAGAACGGCGCCGCGTCCGTGTTCTTCACCGTGAGCGCGACGGTAAGACTGTTGGCCGTGACGCCGACAATCAGCTTCGCGACAAAGGCATGCGGCCACTGCGCCTGCGTTGTCGCATCGTCGTTGAGACGCAGACGCAAACGCCCTACCGCCGAGAGCGTGGGGCCCGACACGTCCTCGATCGTCCAGCGACACCGACGCGCGAACCCGTGCTGCGGCAGGTCACCGAACGGACCGAACTGCGGAAACACGACGGGGATGCCACCACGAATGGCTTCACCCGCGCCGAAGCGCGAGCGAGCACTCACGAACAACCGGTCGTCCGTTTCACCGGCAGGCATCCACGACATCACGTGGCCGCCATCAAGCGCGATGCTGGCCCGCGCACCGTCGGCCGACGCGATGTGCATCGCCGGGGCATCCGGTGGCATCACGAGTGGCGGCCGGAGCGCGTTCAGAGTTCCCAGCCTTTACGATACTGGCGCGTAAGGAACTGATTCGCTTCGGGAATGTTGGTGATCTTCATGGTGGCGCCGTCGTACAGCACCTTGCGACCCTGACCGGAGCGCAACGCCGCGATAGCCAGCAACATCGTTTCCGTGAGCGGTGCCGCCTGCGAGAACGGTGAACTGGCGATGGCCTCACCCTTGGCCGCCTGCACCCAGTTCATTTCATGCGACGTCGTGACGCGCGGCAGCGTGACCGGCAGCTGCTCCGCCTTCTTCGCGATCGATTCGGGGTAGATGCGCGGCTTATCGCCGTACGTCTCGTAGAACATGATCCCCTTCTCGCCGATGAACACTCCGCCGCCGCCATCGCTACCGGGATTGGTCATCGGTGCGTCGTCGGGCAGCATGGCCGGACGCGGCGGCATCAGGCCACCGTCATACCAGAACAGCTTCACCGGGCCGCGCTTCCCCACCTCGGGGAATTCGTACTGCACCATCGTGGCCATCGGGTACGTGGCGGGCGTCTTCTCACCGCCCCCCCACGGGCTGGATGACGACACGATGCTGGTGGGATGCGTGAGCCCAAGCGACGTGTACGGCTGATCGATGAGGTGCGCACCCATGTCGCCGATAGCCCCCACGCCGAAGTCGAGCCACCCGCGCCATGCGAACGGATGGTACGCCGGATGGTAAGGAATTTCCGGTGCGGCTCCGAGGAACAGATCCCAGTTGAATCCCGGCGGCGGCGTCATGTCGTTGGCGGCCATCGCCGCACGCACCGCATTGTCCACCGTGCCCATGTTCCACTGCGGACGCGGATTGGGTGGCGTCGTGGGGGCCGCCGCGTTGGCAGCGCGTGGACGCGGAATGCCCTGCGCCCAATAGCGCACCGGGCGATCGGTCCACACGTGCACTTCATGAATCTTGCCGAGGACGCCCGAGTTCACGATCTCCGTAATGCGATGCGACCCTTCGCGCGAATGCCCCTGATTGCCCATCTGCGTAGCCAGCTTCGGATTGGCCGCGGCCGCTTTCGCCAACAGACGCGTTTCATACACCGAATACGCGAGCGGCTTCTGCACATACACATGCTTGCCCAGGCTCATCGCGGCCAGCGCGATGGTCGCGTGCATGTGATCAGGCGTCGCGATCATGACCGCGTCGATGTCCTTCTGCTGCTCGAGCATCTTGCGGTAGTCGTCGAACTTGGCGGCCTTCGTGTACGCCTCGCCTAACTGCAGGCTCTCCTTCGACGGCTCGCCCCGCGACGGTTTGATGCGTCCCGAGAGCGAGCGCTCGACATAGCCGAAATCCACATCGCAAATGGCGACGATGTTCTCGCTCAGCACCTGCGACATGTTGCTCATGCCCATGCCGCCGATGCCGACCATGGCGATGTTCAGCTTCGTGCTGGGGGCGCGGTAGCCGGTGCCACCAAGCACGTAACGGGGCACGAACATGGCACCGAGGGCGAGCGTGGACGAACCCGCGACAAAATCGCGGCGCGAAACAGAAGAGGACATGAGCTCGCGAGTGAAGGAAGGAGGGAAGAAACGCGTTAGAAGCGGAGCAATCGCGCGGTCGTCACGCGCAACGGATCACCGACATACGCCCACCGCACATTGGTCATATACGTTCGCGCCGCATTCCGGATGTCCGCCGGCGTGACCGCGCGCAAGTCGTTTACGAACGTGCCGGCCCGACGGAAATCACCCTGAAACAACTCCGCACGCGCCAGCATGTTGGCCTGATCCGCGTTCGTTTCGTTGTCGAGAAAGTAGGTCACGATGAACTGCTGCACCAGACGCTCCAGCCCATCGTCGGTGATCTGTCCTTCCTTCATCGCACGAACCTGATCCAGCATGATGTTGAGCACCTCGTCCGGCGAGGTGGTCGTGACGTAGAGGCCGCCCATGGAGAGTGCCCGCTCGACGAACGGGGCGTTCACCGAGTAGGTCAGGTTGCGCTTGGACCGCACCTCGGAGAAGAGGCGCCCTGAGAGCACTGCGCAGGCCAACCGGAGCGCCGCGTAATCCTTGGCATTGGCTGGCGGGCCGAGGAAGTAGCCCTGCAGATAATTCGTGGGCAGCGCCTTTTTCTCGAGGACGAAGGCCCCCTTCGGCGCCGGTGGTGCCGGTGGCAGCGTCCACGCGTAGCTCCCGCGCGGCAACTTGCCGATGCTCTCACGCACCAGCTTCTCCACGCGCGTGCGCGACACATTGCCCACGACCACCAGCAACATCCGCGACGTCACCACCTGTTCCGCGCGATACGCTTTCAACTCGGCGATAGTCAACTTCGTCAACGACGCTTCTGTCCCCACGGGATCCAGCGCATACGGATGCCCCGCGAACGCGATGCTGTCCGAGAGATAGTCCAGCAGCGCGTCGGGGCTGTCCTTGCGTTGCCGCACGCCCGTGACGAACTGCTCGCGCACGAGTTCCACGTCCGCGGGGTTGAGGGTGGGCGCCATCAGACGGTCGGCGAGGATGGCCCAGGTGGAGTCGAAGTTGGGCACCGTCGAACGCAACGCCACTGAGGTCCAGTCCACTCCCGGACCCACCGCAATCACACTGCCGAGACGCGCCATCTTGCCGCGCAGCACATCGCGGGAGTACTTGGCGGTGCCGTACTCGGAGGCCTCCAGCAGAAAATTCTCAATCCCCTCCGTGGCCGGCGTGAGTTGGCGCACCCCGCCCAGCAAATACAGGTTGGCGGCCACCACGTTGTTCGCGGTGACGCGCCGGAGAATCACGGGAATGCCCGACACCTCAAAACGGGTCGTCAGCGAGTCCATCGAATCGGCGGAGTTCGCCTCCGCCGGCGTCGCGGCGGCGGGCGGCACCGCAGCGGACGCTGGACCGGGGCGTGCCGCCGGTTTCGTCGTTGGTTTCGTCGTTGGTTTCGTCGTTGTCTTTGGCGCGGTGACCGGAGGCTTGGCCGTTTGCGCCGACGCGTGCACCGACGGCATCACCAGGCAGAGCGTGAGAAGTCCGGCAACGCCAAGGCTGGGCCGACCAACCAACACGCGCGTGACACCGCGCGACCAACGCATCACGGCGGTCACGGGCGCACCACCGGACGCGTGGACGGCGTGAGCAGTTCCTGCTCCGTCAGCTTGATGGACTTTCGTGCGTCGGGCGACAGCAGGATACTCGTCACGCGCGGCTTTCCCTTGATGTACGTGGTGGTGTAGCGCATGAGATCCGTGATGCGTTGCTGCGCCATCTGATCGGTGTAGCCCATGAAGTAGTTGAGACTCGCCACACTCCACCAGAAGCCGATGGTGTGGGCAATCTCCGACGCCTTCTCAATACCAAACGCGCTCGACGTGAGCCGCTGCGCCTTCACCGCCTCCAGCTCGCTCGGCGTGACGTAGGTCGGATCGGTGAAGCGCGCCAACTCGCGTTCCAGTGCCGCCAGCGCGGGACGCAGCTTCTCCGGCGTCGTCTGGCCACTCACCGAAATGGGGCCGGTCTGATTGAGCGTGTAGTAGTTCACGCCCACCCCCTGCCAGAGTCCCGTGTCCACCAAGTTTTTCTGGAAGGTGGAGCCCGGCGTGTTGATCGCATCGCTGAAGACGTCGGCCGCATAGGTGGACGCGGGATCCTTCCCCACGCTGGGCCCTTGCCACTGGATGAGCACCGCCACGGCGTTGATGGGCTGCTCGACGATCAGCGCCTTGTTGCCGTCAATGGGCGGAATGGGCGGAATCGGATCCGCGATAAACGGATCCGCTCCGCGCGGCCAATCGCCATAAATCTGCTCGGCCAGCGCAAACACTTTCTCCGAGTCCACGTCGCCCGTCACGATCAGCGTGCTGTTGTTCGGCACGTAGTATTTCTTCTGGATGACGCGCATCTGCTCCGGCGTCACCTTGGCGATGACATCACGGTCCCCGATGGTGTTCTTCCGGCTCCCCTGCCCGGGATAAAGCAGCGCCGTGGACTTCTGCAGGAACTCGAACCCCGGCTCGGCCTGATTGCGATCGTACTCGCCCAGCACCACTTCCTTCTCGCGCTTCAACTCATCCTCGAGAAAGAGCGGACTGCGCAGCGCGCCGGCGAGAAAACGCAGGCCACCGGCCAGCGAGTCGGCCGGGAGCGTCAGGAAGTAGTTCACCACTTCCTCGCGCGTGCTCCCGTTGAATACCGCGCCCAGTTCGGCCGCGCGGTCGGTGAACATGTCCGGTTCCGGCAGGTCCTTGTTGGCCTTGAAGAACATGTGCTCATACATGTGCGCCAGCCCCGCGTACTCCGGCGACTGCGTGAAGGCGCCGTTGCGCACGTCGATTTCCAGCGTGGCGATGGGCACGCCATGATTCTCGACGACGATGATCTCGAGACCGTTGGGGAGCACCTTGCGGCGCAGCACTTTGTCGAGCTCGGCGCGGGACTGGGCCGACAGTGCACGGGGGGAGGCGCCGGTGGTCACGCCAGCGAGCGCGCTCGCAACGAGCGCAGCCATGCACCACAGTCGGAGCGCGGCGGTCAGGCGATCAACGCGAGCGCGAGGAAGAACGGGCATGCGATGGCGAGTAGGGGTGATGCGGGCGGGATAGTTGGGTATAGGATGCCACCCCGATGAACACCGGCGCCAGCGGTAGTCGCCATCGCGGTGATCGCGATCGCGGTAATCGCCTCCTCAGGGCTCGCCGCCTATCTTGCACGCACGGCTCGTACCGATTGTCACCCCCGACAGAGGCTACCCATGCGTTTCTCACGGTTCTTCGTCCTGTTGCTGGCCCTGACCGCTGCCGCCATGCCCGGCACGCTCCACGCGCAGAAGCCGCAGCGCGGCGACCGCAATCGCCTGACCAAGGATGATCTGGCCGAGGCGCCGTCCAGCGTGAATACCGCGTTCGACGCCGTGCGCACTATGCGACCCACGTGGCTCAGCCCGTCCATGGGGCGCATGGCCTCGTCCAGCGCGTCTGGGGCGGCGAGCGGTGCGGTCGCCACCGAAGTGGTCGTGTACATCGACGATATCCGCCAGCAGTCGGTCGATGACCTGAAGACGGTCAAGGCGAATATCATCGTGGACATCCGGTTCCTCGATCAGAACCGGGCCATTCAGATGCGCGGTCCCGGCCACGAAATGGGCGCCATTGAAGTGACCACCCTGAACAAGCGGAAGTAGCGCACGATGACCCTCCCGGGGACAACCCGTCCGGCGATGACCCCCGACCAGATCGCCGACGCCCTGCGTCGTGGTCTCGAGCCCAGTCGTTTGCACGTGAACGAACCGCTCGCCCCGTTCACCACCTTCCGGATCGGGGGACCGGCGGACGTCCGGTTTGACGCGACGTCGGCGGACGAACTCGCCGCGGCCGTCTCGATGGCGCGGGCGCTGGACGTGCCGTGGTTTGTGCTCGGGCTCGGCGCGAACGTGTTGATTGGCGATCGCGGCGTGCGCGGTCTCGTGATCCGCAACCGAGCGCAATCGCACCATATCCGCAAAGACGGGCTATTGTGGTCCGAAAGTGGCGCGATAGTGCAGGATTTAGTCCTCGAAACGGTGCGTTTGGGCTGGTCGGGGCTTGAGCACTACATCGGCATTCCCAGCACCGTCGGCGGCGCGCTCTGGCAGAATCTGCACTTCCTGTCGCCGGCGCCAGAGCGCGAGCGCACGATGTTCATCGCCGAACCATTCATCTCCTGCGAGATCCTCGACGAGGATGGCGCGCGACGTGAGGTGGGTCCGGACTACGTGCAATTCGGCTACGACGAGTCGGTCTTCCACCACCACCGCGATGTGGTGTTGTCCGCTCAGTTCCAACTGGATCGCCGCGATCCCGCCGACCTGCATCGCATCCTGCAGGAAAATCTGTCGTGGCGCGGCTCCCGCCATCCGTGGCTGGCCGTGCATCCCAGCGCGGGGTCGATCTTCAAGAAGATCGAAGGGGTGGGTGCCGGTCGCCTCATTGACCAGTGCGGCCTGAAAGGGTTCCGCGTGGGCGATGCGCAGATCTCCCACATTCACGCCAACATCCTCGTGAACCTGGGGGCGGCCACCGCCGCGGATGTCCGCGCCCTGATCGCCCACGCGCAGCAGGCGGTGGTCGAACGCTTCGGTCACCACCTCGAGCCGGAGATCGGCTTCATCGGCGAGTTCTAGCCGACAACCTCGTCGCGAACCGAGGGAACGATTGCGGGCCGAATCGGGTCCAAACGGGTCTGGCAGGCTCTTGGTACATTCTCATTAGAGCGCCCCACCACTCCGATCCAGACTTCGTGACTGTCCGACGCCTCATTCCGTTCCTGCTGGCCATGCTGCTGGCCGCCGTCAGCGCCCCTGGCGCGCTGCGCGCCCAGTCAGTTGATGTCATCCGAGGGCAGGTCACTGGCCCCGATAACGTACCGCTTGAAAACGTGACGGTCACCGTCACCTCCATTTCCGGCAACGTCAATCGCACCGCGCGCACCGATCGGCAGGGGCGTTTCACCGTCACCTTCCCAGGGGGCGATGGCGATTACATGGTTGCCATGACCGCGCTGGGGTACGGGGCCAAGCGCTTCGAGGTCAAGCGCGCGGCAGATGAAGACATTCTCATTGCCGACGCCAAACTCACCAAAGTGGGCGCCGTCCTCGATGCCATGAAGGTCACGGCGGCGCGCGACAAGGTCTCCCGCAACGACGTCACCGCCGATGTGGGCGGGACCGAACAGCGGATCGCCGCCAACGCCGCGCTACCGCCGGACATGATCGGCGACCTGGCCGCGATGGCCGCGACGTTGCCGGGCGTGCAACTGGTGCCCGGGCAGGACGGTGGCGCCAACGGTTTCTCGGTGCTGGGCCTCGGCGCCGACCAGAACAATACGACGCTCAATGGCATGCAGTTCGGCGGGGCCGGCCTCCCGCGCGACGCCAGCGTCATGAGCTCGCTCATTACGTCGCCCTATGACGTCTCGCGCGGCGGATTCAGCGGCGGGCAGTTCAGCCTGCGCACACGCTCCGGCTCGAACTTCATTGCGCGCGCCCTGAGCAGCACCGTCGACGCGCCGCAGTTGCAGTGGGCCGATCGCGCCGCGCGCGCGTTGGGTCAGGAATACACCAATCTCTCGCTGGGCGGTGCCGTCTCAGGCCCGCTCGTCATCGACAAAGCATTCTACAGCGTATCGTTTCAGCTCGGCCGCCGCAGCAACGATCTGCAAACACTGCTCAACACCGATCCGGTCGGCCTCCAGTCCTCGGGCGTGGCCGCCGATTCAGTCACACGACTGGTGTCGCTCCTTAGAGCCGCGAACGTCCCCACCACCTTCTCCGGGCTGCCCGGCAGTCGCATCGGCGATCAAGGCTCGGTGCTCGGCGCCATCGACATCACCCCGCCCTCTTCCACCAGCGGGCAGTCGTTCAACCTGGCCTTCAACGGCAGCTGGAACCGCTCGGACCCAGCATCGGGGCTCAACACCTCGCTCCCCACCGCCAGCGGTGATCGCACCGGCTGGAACGGCGGGCTGCAGGGTCGGCACAGCGCGTACCTGACCCTGCGCGGCGTCGGCGTCCTGACCGAGACCTCGGCCGGATTGAACGCGTCGCAGAACGACGGCACGCCGTACGTGAATCTGCCCGGGGGCCGAGTGCGGGTGACGTCGTCGTTCGCGGATGGCACGACGGGCGTGCAGAACCTGTCCTTTGGCGGCAACCAGTTTCTCGGCACCTCGCAGTCCACCAGCAGCCTGAGCGCGATGAACCAGTTGTCGTGGTTCAGCGCCAACAATAAGCATCGCCTCAAGCTCACCAGTGAGCTCCGTCGCGACGGCAACACGCAGGACCAGACCATCAACCGGCTGGGTACGTTCTCGTACAACTCGCTGGCCGATTTGCAGGCGGGCGTGCCGCTGTCGTATACGCGCTCGCTCGTACCGCGCACGCGTGACGCGGGCATTGTGGTGGCGGCGCTGTCGCTGGGCGATTCGTATCGGCGCACCACCGCGTTGCAATTCCAGTACGGCCTGCGCATCGACGCCAACACGTTCACCGATGCCCCCACGCGCAATCCCGAGGTCGAGCGCCTGCTGGGTGTCCGCAACGACCTCGTGCCCAACGGCATTTTCCTCAGCCCGCGATTGGGCTTTTCGTGGAGCTACGGCACGGCGGCACAGATCGGCGCCTTTGCCGGGGCCTTCCGCGGCCCGCGCGCCGTGGTGCGCGGTGGCATCGGTGTGTTCCAGAACACACCGCAGGCCACGCTCGTCGGTGGCGCCATCGATAACACGGGGCTCGCCAGCGCCGTGCAGCAGCTGATGTGCGTGGGGCCGGCCGCCCCGGTGGCCAACTGGAGCGCGTACGCCAACCCTGCCGCCATCCCCGATCGCTGCGCCGATGGCAGCACCGGCACCGTCTTCGCCAACGGCGCGCCCAATGTCTCGCTGTTCGC
>CALQGY020000054.1 GCA_943330235.2 Candidatus Kuenenia stuttgartensis | reverse complement strand
GCTTCGACGCGTTCGCGCGTGCCGTCGGTGGAGCGGCTGTCCACCACCAGCACCTCCAGCATGGGCGCCGCCTGCGCCATCAGACCATCGAGACAGGGCTGAATGCGATGCGCCTCATTGAGCGTCGCCACGATGACGGAGACCGTCGTGTGCTCGAGCGGCACGGACGCCGGCTGCACCGGCGGCCGGCGCGTCCGGCCGGGCATCAACCGGACGAGGAGCACGACCAGCAAGCCGGCCTGCACCGTCAGAAGTGTGAACAGCAGCGCGTCCGAGGGAAGCATGGAATGGCAACGGAAAACGGGAGACGGCGGATGAGCGGCAGCATCCGGAGATATAGCCACCGCCGGCGGCCCGGACTACGGCCCGGACGTCGGCCCTGACCACCGCTACGGCCAGCCGCTACGGCCAGCCGCTACGGCCAGCCGGGCCGCGGATCGCACCACGGGAGTTGCTCGACACACTGTTTCGTGCACGAACGAGCATGTAAGCTATGCCTCGAGAGCGCCGGGCGGTTCCCGGCTCCGCCCCCTGGGTCACGCCGAGGACACGTTGCTGACGCGCCTGCAAGAGCACGCCCACATCGCGGTGCCGCTGATTTGCGGCCCCATGTACCCGTGCAGCAACCCGGAACTCGTCGCGGCGGTCAGCCGCGCGGGGGCCTTGGGCATTGTGCAGCCCATTTCGCTCACCTACGTGCATGGGCATGACTATCGCGAGGGGCTGCGACTGATTGCCCGCCTGGCCGAGGGCAAGCCGTTCGGGGTGAATGCGCTGATCGAGGCGTCCAGCAGCGCGTATCACAACCGCATGGTGCGCTGGGTGGAGATCGCGTTGGAGGAAGGCGTGCGCTTCTTCCTGACGTCGCTGGGTAATCCGCGTTGGGTCGCGGAACGGGTGCATGCCGCGGGCGGTGTGGTGTATCACGACGTCACCGAACGGAAGTGGGCGGAGAAAGGGCGCGATGGCGGCGTGGACGGACTGGTGGCGGTCAATCGCGAGGCCGGCGGCCACACGGGGTCGCGGGATCCGCGCGCGCTGCTCGACGAAATCGCGGACCTCGGCCTGCCTGTGGTCGCCGCGGGCGGCGTCGGGAACCCAGCGCAGTTTCGGGCGCTCATGGACATGGGGTATGCGGGCGTCCAACTGGGCACACGCTTCATCGCCACGACCGAGTGCAACGCCGACCCGGCGTACCAGCAGGCCATTGTGAACGCGACGTCGCGCGAGATCGTGCTGACGGAGCGCCTGACCGGTGTGCCAGTGTCGGTCATCAAGACGCCGTACGTGGAGCGATTGGGCACGACGATCAGCCCGTTCGCGCGACGGCTCTTTCAGGGACGCCGCACCAAGAAGTGGATCCGCACGTGGTACGCGCTCCGCTCGCTCCGCCAGCTCAAGCGCTCCAGTGTGGACGGCGCGAATCAGGACTACTGGCAGGCGGGACGCAGCGTGGACGTTATTCATGACATTCGCCCCGCCGCTGACATTGTGGCGGAGTTTGCCGCCGCGCTTTCCGAGGTACCCGCATGACCCGTCAACGTCCGTCCGTGTCTCTCGCCGCCCGTCTTCGCGGTCGCCTTCTCTCCCGCGTCCTCACGCGCGTTGTCACCGTGGGGCTGCTCACCACAGCGGTGACCAGCATCAGTCACCCGGCATGGGCGCAGAGCGCGACGCGCGCGCCGGCGCCGGCGTCGGCGCCGTTGCGCGTGCCCGGCCTGCGGGCGCCGGTGACGCTGCTGCGCGACTCGGCGGGCATCGTCCACATTCGCGCGGAGAACGAACACGATCTGTTCTTTGCGCAGGGATACAGCGCCGCGCGGGACCGGCTCTTCCAGCTGGAGCTGTGGCGTCGTCAGGCCACGGGCACGATGGCCGAAGTGTTCGGCGCACGCTGGGTCGCGCGTGATCGCGCGTCGCGGCTGCTCAAGTACCGCGGCTCGATGGCGCAGGAGCTGGCGCACTACCATCCGCGTGGCGCGAGCATCATCGGGGACTTCGTGGCGGGCGTCAACGCCTACGTGGCCGCGACCAAGCGCCAACCGGAATTGCTGCCGCCGGAGTTTGGCTGGCTGGGCATCACGCCCGGGACCTGGACGCCGGAGATCGTGATCTCGCGGCACAACGCGTTGGCGTCGAATTCCAAGGACGAGTTGCCGACCGCGCGGGCAGTCCGCGCCATTGGCGACGACGCCGTCCGGCGGCGGCGGCTCTTCGAGCCGGCACCGGCTCGGCTGACGCTCGATTCCCTCGTCGCGCAGCTGCTGGACAACGTCGCGGACAACACCGTGATGTCGGCCTACGATGGGGCGAAGAATGTGCCCGTGTTTCGTGCCGACGAAGTCATGGCCAGCGTGCGTCGCGCCATCGCGCCCGCCGGCGCGGCGGCGGATACCAGTTCGGCGAACGGCCCCACGCCTGAGCGGTGGGAGAGCAATAACTGGGTGGTGGACGGCACCCGGACCGCCAGCGGTAAGCCCATAGTCGCGAACGATCCGCATCGCACCATCGCCACACCGTCGCTCCGCTATCTGGTGCATCTGACGGCGCCGGGATGGGATGTGATCGGCGGCGGTGAGCCGGCCATCCCGGGTGTCGCCATCGGCCACAATCGCGCGGGCGCGTGGGGGCTGACCATCTTCGGGATCGACGCCGAAGACCTGTACGTGTACGAGACGACCGCCGCCGACGCGCGCGCCTATCGCTATGGCAGCGGCACGGAACGGATGCGCGAGATTGTCGACACCATTCGTGTGAAGAACGCGGCGCCGAGCGTGGTACGCATGCGGTTTACGCGTCATGGGCCGGTGCTGTATGAGGACACGCTCAAGCACGTGGCGGTCGCGCTGCGCGCGGCGTGGCTGGAAGTGGGCGGCGCGCCGTATCTGGCCAGCTTGCGCGTTGATCAGGCCACCAACTTCGGCGCGTTCCGTCAGGCGCTGACCTACGCGCGCATGCCGGCGCTGAACTGGGTGTGGGGCGACACCAGCGGCGCCATCGGTTGGCAGAGCGCGGGCATCGCGCCCGTGCGCCCCAACTGGGACGGCCTCGTGCCCGTGCCGGGTGACGGTCGGTTTGAGTGGAAGGGGTTCCTGCCCGTCATGGAGCTGCCACATCTCGCGTCGCCGCCCAAGGGCGCCATCGGTACGGCGAACGCTTTCAACGTGGACAAGAACTACGCGCACTTCGACGCGCTGGCGCGGACGTGGGCGGAACCGTGGCGCCTGCGGCGGCTCACGGAAGTGCTGGACACGCTGCACGGCGCCACCGTGGATGTGATGGCGCGCTTGCAGCATGACGAAACGCCCGTGGCCGCGCGGGCGCTGGTGCCGTTGCTGCGGAACGTCCAATTCACCAGCGACGCCGCCAAGGCCGCGAAAGATTCGTTGCTGGCGTGGAACGGCGTGCTGTCCACCAACTCCATCGGTGCCGCGATCTACGCGGTGTGGGAGCGACGCATCGCATCGCACACGGCCGACCTCGTGCTGCCGTTGGCGGTGCGTCCGATTCTGCGCACCGTGCCGCTCTCGCGCACGGTGGACTGGTTGACGACGGCCGACACCATCTTGGGCGACAACCCGGCCGGCGCGCGCGACTTCGTCCTCTTCCGCGCGTTCAACGAAACGGTGCAGGACCTGTCCCGTCGCTTCGGCCGCTCGATGAGCGACTGGCGCTACGGCAGCGACAAGCTGCATTACGTGCGGATTGCGCATCCGCTGGACGGCGTGGTGGCCGACTCGCTGCGTCCGACGCTCTCGCCCGGTCCGCTGGCGCGCGGCGGCTACGCCAACACGCTGAATGCCACCGGCAACACCGACAACCAGACGGCGGGCGCCAGCATGCGCGTGGTCATCGATGTGGCGAACTGGGATGCCGCCATCGCCACCAATACGCCCGGGCAGAGCGGTGATCCGCGCAGCCCGCACTACATGGATATCTTCCCGCTCTGGGCAGCGGGGCGGTATGTCCCCCTGCCCTATTCACGCGCCGCAGTGGATCGTCGCGCGGAGCGGCGCGACGTCATTACGCCGTGAGGATGCGGTGATCCGCGACGGCGGCTCCATGCGCCTGCTGCTGGCCGAAGATGATCGGCAACTGCGCACCTCGATTGTGCGCGGGTTGCGTGAAGCGTCGTACACGGTTGAGCAGACCGGCACCGGAACGCAGGCGCTCGCGCTCGCGGAGGCGGAGTCCTTCGACGCCATCATCCTGGATGTGCTGCTGCCGGGGATGAGCGGGCTGCTGGTGTGTCGCGCCATTCGCGCGCGCGATGAGAGGGTGCCGATTCTGTTGCTGACCGCGCTCGACAGCGTGGAGCAGCGCATCGCCGGCTTGGACGAGGGCGCGGACGACTATCTCACCAAGCCCTTCGATTTCGGGGAACTCCTGGCGCGCCTGCGCGCGCTGACGCGACGGCAACAGGAGTCCCCGACGGCATCGCTGGTGGTGGGCGATCTCGTGATTGACCTGCGCCGCCACAGCGTGCATCGGGGCCCCCGCGAGATCGTGCTGACGGCGAAGGAGTTCAACTTCCTCGTGCACCTGGCGCGTCATGCCGGATCGGTAGTCAGTCGCGCCGATCTGATGACACACGTGTGGGAGGACAGTCGCAACACGTACTCGAATATCATCGACGTCTACGCGAGCCGGCTGCGACGAAAGATCGACGAGGGTGAAGAACAGGCGCTGTTCACCACCGTGCGAGGCAGCGGGTTCATTTTAGAAGCGCCGGAGCCGGCGCGCGGCGCCGCGGCGGCCCCACGTCGCGCCGCGGGCGTCCGTGCCCGTCGTCCGCGCTGAGTGGTGATGCGCTGGCCGTCGTCCCTGCGCGCACGCCTGACGCTGTGGTACACGCTGCTGCTGGCGCTGCCGCTGGTCGCGTTCGCGTTCGTGTGCTACCTCGTGGTGGCGCGCACGCTCGAGCAGCGCACGGATGTCTTCATCGGCGACGCGCTGACCGCCTTTTCGCGCGAGCTGGGGGCGGAGCGTCGGGCCTCGTGGCCCGTGCGCGAGGCGATGCAACGCACGGTGGATGAAGTGCGTTTTCGCGAGCTGCAGATCGCGATTCTGGATCAAACCGGCGCCCTCGTGACCATGAGTGCCCCGGCGGAGGAGGACGACGCGGGCGGCGAGGCGAGCCGCCCGACGGAGGCCGCGGAACGCACGTTGCTGGCGGCATTGCGCACGCACGACCTGCGTCAGTCGCTGGCACTCACCATTGCCACCTCGGGGGGCAGCTATCGGGTGGTGTCGCGTCCGTTCGACACCGAAGGCCAACGCTTCGCCCTGACCGGCGCCTACGCGATGCGCACCATCGACGCCGTGCTCACGCAATTGCGCGACCTGTTCCAGCTTGCGATTCCATTGCTGCTGACGCTCGCGGCCGTGGGCGGCTGGCTCTTGGCGCGCCGCAGTCTGTCACCGGTGGCCGCGATGGCCACGCAGGCGGCGGCTATCAGCGAGCGCAACTTGCACGAGCGACTGCCCGCATCGGGTGGTGATGAACTGGTCGGGTTGGCGCGCGTCGTCAACGGCCTGCTCGATCGCCTCGAAGCCAGCTTCGATCGCCAGCGGCGCTTCATCACGGACGCCTCGCACGAGCTGCGCACCCCCACCGCGGTGGTGCGCACCGAAGCGGATGTCACGCTCGCGCGGCCGCATCGCTCGGAGGACGAGTATCGCGGGTCGGTCACGGTGATTCGCGACGCGGCGCAACGCCTCACCCGCATTGTCGACGACCTGTTCCTGCTCTCGCGCGCAGACTCGGGGCATCTGGTCCCGCGCCGCGACGCGCTCTACCTGGAAGAGGTGGTGCACAACGCGACGCGCGCGGTGCGCTCGGTGGCGCAGCAGCGCGGCGTGGAGGTGGTCCTGATGCACGCGATGGACGCACCGGTGACCGGTGATGCGGACCTGCTGGGCCGGCTGGTGCTGAACCTGCTGGACAACGCGATCAAACACGCACCGGCCGGATCGCGGGTGGATGTCTCCATGGCGCCGCACGCGAGCGGAATCGCGATCAGCGTGGTGGACGCCGGCCCCGGCATCCCGGTGGCGGATCAGGCGCGCGTCTTCGAGCGGTTCGTCCGTCTGGACGTGGCACGGTCCCGTGCCGAGGAGAGCGCCACGAGTGGTGCCGGCCTTGGCCTCGCGATTGCCCGCCGTATCGCGGAGCTGCACGGCGGAACGCTGGAGATTGTCACGTCAGCGCCCGGGCGAACGGAGTTCTGCGCGGTGATCCCGGCCTCGGCGAGCGTGGCGTAATCCACGCCCCCGAGCGCGTCGCACGTCAGGACGACATGCGACGCGATCGGCCTGCGGTAACTAGCGACCGCGGCTCACACTGAAGCTCACGAGCACACTGCGCGGGCTTCCGGGCTCGTACGCGAGCGGCGCGTTGTTCACGACGTCGGGATTGAGGAAGGCGCTGCCGATCCACTTGGCATCGGTCAGGTTTTCCACACTCACGAAGCCGCGCACGTACGTGTCGCCCACCTGCAGTAGCCGGTCGGCGCGAATGCCGACGTTCAGAATGTTGGATGCGTCGACGCGCACCTTATTCGCATCATCGGCGAAGTAGCCGCCGGTACCCTGCACCCCGGCCTGAACGGACAGTCCCAAGGGCGCCTTCGCCGGCGCGACACGCAGCACCGACGAGAAAAACATGTCGGGAATGCCGACAATCTTGTTGCCGGAGTAGTCGGCGAACACACCGGCCCTGGCCGCGCTGTAGTGCACGGAGTCGACCAAATATTTCTGGTACGTGTTCGTAGACAGCGTGAGAGCGTTCTGCAGGCTGATGCCGTGCGCGGCGTTCGCGGTCAGGCCGATTTCCACTCCGGCGCGACGCGCCTCGCCGGCGGTGAAGTAAAAGCGTCCACCGCGGTACGGCACGATCTCGTTGCTGACGTTGGTCAGATAGCCAGCGACATCGTAGCTGACCGTCTGGAGAAAGCCGGCGCCCGACCCAACGGCATACGCGTGCTTCGAGCCCACTTCGTAGGTGGTGGAGCGGATGGGCTCGAGCAACGGATTGATACCTGTGATGGTATCCTGCCCGAACGTGCTGGCCGGATCCGTTTCGTTACCCGCCGGCGCTTCCACGCCGCCGCCCACACTGGCGTAGAACATGTGCGTCGGCGACATGCGCCACGTGGCCGCCGCTTTCGGCGTCACCCCGGAGAAGCGCTTGCTTGCGTTGAGCTTGGGGTTGTTGAAGAACGTGGCCGTGTAGTAGTCGATTGCATCGCCGCGCGCGCCGAGCGTGACGGACAGCTTCTCCGTGACAGCCAGCTCGTCTTCGATGAACACGCCGCTGTTGTACGCGCCTTCCTTCTTGTTGTCCGTCAGGTTGCGGGCGCGCTTGCCGTCCGCCGTCAGACCGTAGAAGAGAATCGCCCCGTCCTGATAGGCCTGATCGAGCCCCGCGGTGAAGCGGTTGGGTTTGCCGCCCACGGACTCGACGCGGTTGTACTGGACGTTGCCACCCAGATGGTAGCGCGTGAAGTCGCGAAACGTCCCGCGTTCCGAACGCTGCAGGAACTTGGGATTGAGGTACGCCATCGTGGAGATGGACTGCTTGGCGTCGATGGTGTGCTCGACGGCCACGCCCAATCGCGCCAGGCGATTATAGCGCCGCTCATCACGCGTGTTGTACGTGGCGTTGGCCTGCTGGGGATCGGCCGCCACCTGCGCCGCCGAGAGCGGACCCGGGATGTGCATCAGGTTGTTCGCCCCCAGCAGATGCACGCGAATGAGCGTGTGGTCGGAGATGGGCGCGGCCAGGCCGGCGTTAAACAGCACGCGGCGGGCGTCCGAATTCACGCGCCATCCGTCGAACGTGGTGTTGGTCAACGTGGCGTACGCGACACCGCCGTCGCCAACCGGCGTGCCCATCTGCGCGACATACCGCTGCAGCCCAAAGCTGCCGCTCATCATCTGCACCGAGGAGTAGGTGCGGTCGATCGTCGGCACCGTCGACAGGCTCACCACCCCGCCGGCGGCATTACCCCAAATGGAGCTGGCGTTCGAGCGGATGACATCAATGCCTTCCGTCGCGGCGAGATCGACGTTGTCGAACGCGGTGCGACCATCCGGCTCCGTCTCCGGCATGCCATCGAGCAACACGCGGATGCCACGCGAGGTCCCCGCATTCGAGCGGTCGCCCGCGCCGCGCGCGCCGTACCCGCGAATCGTGATGCGGACGTCCGACGTCCCGTAGCGCGACTGCACGAGCGCGCCGGGGACACCCGCCATGGCGTCATTCAGCCCGACGCCGGATTTTCCGCCGTAGGTGGCGCGATCGACATGGGTGATGGCAAGCGGCGCCCCGAACGAGGACTGCCCGCTGCGGGTGGCGCGGACGTTCACGGGATTCAGGCGCTGGGCGGCACTGTCCGCCCGCGCGGCGGAGTCGCGCGCGGTCGCCCGGGTCGATGCGGGCTTGGCAGCCTGCGCCGATGCGACGGTCGTGGCGAAGGCGGACAACGCGACCGAGCGCGCTATGCAGCGGAGAGAACTCGCGTGCGGGGACATACCGGGAGGGCAAGAGGAATCATGAACGTTTCATGAACTCCCGAAGGTAGATCACGCCATGCGCCACAGCAAGACGGGAGGGATCCGTCAGCCGGATCCCTCCCGTCGCGCCCTCTTGCTTACCGGCCGCGAAACGCGGCGTGCTACTGCCCGCCCGCTCGCGCCGCCGGCGGATCCACCGGCTTCACACCCTGCAGCCAATAGCCAAACCACTGCCGGATGCGCCCCAGCCGATCCACCAACAGCCACGGCTCGCCCGTACGGCTGAGGTCATGATTGGAGCGCGGATAGCGCACCAACTCCGCCGGCACGCCCTGCTTCTTGAGCGCCATGTACCACATCTCGGCGTTCCCCATGGGCGTGCGGAAGTCCTCTTCGCTCTGCACCATGAGCATGGGGGTCTTCACCTTGTTCACATACCGGATGGGCGAGAGCGTGTCGTACAACTTCTGGTTGTCCCACGGCTTGCCGTAGAACTCAAACTCGGTCAGCCCCTGCGCGTCGCTGGCGCCGTACCAATACGTCCACTCGGTGATGGTGCGGTCGGTCTCGATGGCCTTGAACCGGTTCGTGCGCGTGGCGATCCAGGTGGTCATGAAACCGCCGTACGAGCCGCCGGTCGCGCCCATCTTCGTGCTGTCCACATCGGGACGCACCGACACGATGTCCACGGCCTTCATCAGGTCCTGATAGTCTTCAAGGCCCCAGCGTCCGCGCGTGCTGTACGTGAACGGCGCACCGTAGCCGCTCGAGCCGCGCGGGTTGGTGAACAGCACGAACATCCCCTGCGCCGCGAGATTCTGGAACTCGTCAAACCAGCCTTCGCCGTACGCCGAATGCGGGCCGCCGTGAATGTAGATGACCATCGGATACTTCTTGCCGGGCTCGTAGCCGTACGGCTTCATGAGCCAGCCTTCGATCTCCAGGTTGCCGACGCTCTTGTACGTAAAGCGCTCCGCATCGCTCCAGACCACATCGGCGTTCACGTCTTTGTTGAAGTCGGTGAGCTTCCGCTCGCCCGTGCCGTCGGCGTTCGCCACAAAGAGTTCAGTCGGTACAGCCATCGAGCTCGACACGTAGGCCATCGTCTTGGACGCCGCGTCGAACGACATGCCGCGAATCTGCCGACGTCCGCTCACGACTTCTTTCGGTGCCGCCTTCCCCGTGACGTCGGCGTCGAGAATGGCGGTGCGCCCGCCAATCTCCGCGCTGAACACCACGCGTCCGTTGGGCAGCCACTCGATGTTGGCCGGCTCGTACTGCCACGTGCCCAGCAGGTTGCGCGGCGTGCCGCCGGCGACGTCGATGGTGTAGATGCGCGACGATTGCGTGCGCGCCGGACGCCCGATGAACGCGAGCGTCTTGCTGTCCGCCGACCACGCGAGATCCGACTCCGCACCCATCCACTCCGCGACCTTGCGCGGCGCGCCGCCGTTGGCGCTCACCACGAAGATGTCCGCGTCGTTCTTCTCGGCTTCGTCGCGCACCTTGTTGTACGGCAATTTCGCGAGCGCCTCGCGCTCCAGATCCACCACCGAATCGGGGCGCAGCTGCGCGTCGGCCACGAACGCGACCCACTGCCCGTCCGGCGAGACCGCGGGCGAGCGGTGCGAGTAGGCCGTGGCGGTGATCATGCTACGCGCCGTATCACCCATGGACTGGCGCCACAGCTGCTGCGGGCGCCAGGTGCGCGCCGTCGCGCGGCTGGGCACGTATCCCACGCCGTTGACCTTGTACGACATATCCACCACCTGCTTGCCGTCGAACCGAGCGGGTTCGGCGGGACGCGTGATGGCTTCGAATGGCGGCTTGGCAATGGGCAGCATCCGCGCGAACGGATCGGCGCCATTGCGGGCCGCAGGCGTCTCGCGTGCCGGGCCGGTGAACACCGCAAAGGCATGGTTGGCCGGCATGGACCCATCGGGATACCCGTCCACCTGCACGGCCTCGCCCGCGGGCTCGTCCAGACGAACGCCCCACGTGTTGCCACGACCACCCGTGCGCTGCGACGTGAAGAACAGATACTTGCCGTCGGGCGACCAGCGTGGGTTGGAGCTTTCCGCGCTCGGCGACGTCCAGCGCTGCGGCGTGCCGCCGGCGGTGTTCACCACCCAGATCTCGTTGTGCCGGCGGTTCTCGCCTTCCACGGCGCGGGTCACCGTCATGGCGATGCGCTTGCCGTCCGGGGACATCATGGGCGTACTCACGGTGGCGACGCGATACCAGTCGGCCAGCATCATGGCGCGCGGCCCCTTGGGCAGGCGCGTACCGGCGGCCGTCTCGGGGGCGGCGTCAGCGCCGCCGCGTCCGCCGCCACGCTGCGCATGCGCGCCAACAGGCACCACAACAGTCAGGGCAGCCAGCAGGGCCAAGCGGGAGGCCCGCGTGAACTTGGAACCAGTCATCAACAAACTCTCGGCGGTGGGGAGATGGGAGGAGCGACCGCGACAACACAGACCTGCCAAATGTTGGTCGGGGCCGCCGCATCTGCAATCGATCCAGGCGAACTCGTCCGGGACTCTTGCGGGCGGATTGGGCACGCCGTAGCGTCTCGCGTTCGCGGAGGAGCGCCGCGAATCGTAGAGCAGTTGCCGGTGGTGGTGCGGTCGTTGGTGTCGGACCTGTTGCACCTGCAGCACCTCGAGGACCGTCCGTCTCAGGACATGCAGCATCGAAGAGCCGTCGCGCACACACGCGACGGCTCTTTGCATGTCCGGTACGACTACGGGGCCTTGCGCGTCATCGTCTCGGCCCGCTTGTCCGCCTCGCGCATCAGGCCGTAGGCGAAGTCCACGGCGCCGCGATAGAACGTCGGGTCCACTTTGTCCGCGTCGTCGCCGGGCTTGTGGTAGTCCGCGTGGTCTTCCACGCCGAGGTAGAGGAACGGGATGCCTTTGCCATGAAAGGCGGCGTGATCGGACGAGCCGGTCCAATCGTCGCCCGGCTTGAGATCCTTCGTATCGTGGCCGAAGCGAATGGGAATGGCCGCGCCCTTGAGCGCCACGTCGGTGATGGGCTTGAGCGTCGGATAGTGCGACAGTCCGCTCACCCAGAGGGCCTTGCCATCCTGCCGCGCGATCATGTCGAGGCTGATGTCCAGCACAATGCGCTCCAACGGCACGAGCCCCGACGCCACGAAGGTGCGTGATCCGTGCATGCCGCCTTCTTCATTCTCAAAGAACGCCAGAATGACATCATGCTGCGGCGGGTCCTTGAGCAGCCGCTCGGCAATCGTGAGCAGCGCCACGCACCCCGACGCGTCATCGTCCGCGCCGTTGTAGATGGCGCCGTTGCGTACGCCGAGGTGGTCGTAGTGCGCGCTCATCACGATGACCGGCCCGCCCGGACGGCGGCCGGGAATGCGGGCGATGACATTGGCCCCGATGGTGTCGCTGCCTGCTCGCACGGGAAGCTTCACCTCCTGTTCGAACGACGCACCGACCGTCGTCGCGCCCATCGCGGTCAGCTCCGCGATAATCCAGCGACGCGCGCGGGCCCCGCCCGGCGTACCGGCGCGCCGCCCCTCCATGGAGTCGGCGGAGAGCGCCGAGAGGCGGTTCATGAGCCGTTTCGTACCGGCGTCGTCAGGGGCGGCCTGTGCCCCGCCCGACGGGGCGTGCACCAAGAGCCCCGCCAGCACCAGCCCCACCATCCGTCGAGCACGCACCATCACAGACTCTCTCACGTTGCAGGAGACCCGCCACCTCACGAATGCGAATACGATATGCTGCTACTGAAACCACACACCGGACGTTCCCGCGAGACGTGCCCGCACCACGAACGCCGTCGCGGTGGAGCTCACGCCGAGGATATCGAGGGCACTGATACTTGTGCCCATCACGGCGCCGGGCGCGATGGGGCCGTTCAACTTGAGCATCATCTCGGTGCGCACGGAATCGAGCTGCGCGCCTAGGGGAATCCGTCCCCCCATCGTCGCGCGTCGCACGGCGCGGCCGATGAGTGGGGCGGCTAGCGTCGCCTTGATACCGGAGAGTCGCCCGCGGCTCTCCAGCGTCCAGTCCAGATCATCAAGCCGCAGCTCGCGAGCGACGGCGTCCCACCGCAGGCGTGAGACCATGTTGAGGCGTCCGCGCATGGCCCCCGAGACATCGAGGTCCACCGCCACGCTGTCGCCATGACCGCGGACGTGCACGCTATCCACGCGCACGCTCCCCTTCGCTGTTTCAGCGGCCAGCAGCTCGCTGGCGCGCGCGGCGATATCCGCGAACGGCAGCTCGATACTGAACGGCACCGAGAACGCGCCCGGTGCGTCGCCGAGCGTGAGCGCCGGCAGCGGACGGTTACGCACCACCGGCTTGCGACCGCTCACGACACGCGGCATGGCGTACAGCACGAGGTCCGTGGTGATGCTCGGGCCGTTGCCGACAAACGGCGTGACACGCACCGCCTGCGGGTCCAGCAGGAGCCAGACCGTGCCCAGCGAATCCAGCGGCGTGGGCTCGAGAAAGCTGCGCCAGAGGGAGTCGGCCAGCGGCTTGAAATCGCCGACCTTGGGGATGGTCGTATCCGCCTCAATCGCGAAGTCTTTGAGCTGCTTGTCGATGAGATCGTGCAGCGCCCGCGTGGCGTTCATCCCCACCATCGTCACGAGACATTGATCGAGCAGCGTGGCGGCCATTTTCGAGTCGCGCGCACCGATGCGCCAATCGCGTCGCCAGTACAGCGCGGTGGTCATCGAGAGCGTGGCGCGTCGCATTTGTTCGGGCGCGTATCCGCAGCCCGCGAGACTGGCCGACCCCAAGACGCCTAATTGCGCGCGGTAGGCAAGGCGCGTGTCGATGCTGAGCCGGTCGCCGGTGGCGCGCAGCGACAGCGAATCGCGCCGGTACACATACTGGTGGCAGAACAACCCGCCCACCGCGAGACACTGCGGCGCGTTGAGCGAGTCCCGCGCCGGGAAGAGCGAATCGAGCGACGGGCGCAGGCTCCGCAGCACGTAGGTCACGTGCACGGGAATGACCGCCATCGTCGCGACCTCAGGCGGCGGCGACTCCACCGGCGTGGGGTGGTCGATCACCGGCGTGTTCGAAGCGCAGGCCAACAGCGTGGCCGCGCCGAGTGTATGAATCAGGGTGCGACCGTGCACGCGCATCCATCGCGCCAGTCGCCCTGCCTGATGCCGCCGTCCATTTCCCTGCCGCCCGAATAACGCCATGTCTCTCATGAACCGATCGTTGCGTGCTCGCGTGACCCGCCGATGGTCGCGCGCGGACTCGACTGCAATCTGCCTTGCGCGGTCCGTAGTGGCACCCGCCTCGGCCGCGGTCTTCGCCGCGGCGATGGTCCTGTCCCTTGCGGCGCCCCTGCAGGCGCAGGGCGGTATGGGCGGCGGTATGGGAGGAGGTATGGGCGGTGGCATGAGCGGCGGCATGGGCGGTGGGAGCCGCGGCGGCGGCCGAAGTGGCGGCATGGGCGGTGGCCGCGGCGCCGGCATGGAGCGCATGCCATCGCCCGCCGATGCGATCAAGGAGACGCTGGAGCAGTCCAATCCGCTCAAGCTGCTGCTCGATCACCGGAAGCCGCTCTCGCTCACCGGCGCCCAGCGGGACACGCTCGAACGCTACCGGGATGAACTGAAGGACGCGCAGAAGCCGGTGTTCAAGGCCCTCGAATCCGTGGCGGCGAGCATGCCGCGCGGCCGTGGCGGCATGGGCGGCGGTATGGGCGGCGGTATGGGCCCCGGCGGCGGCATGGGCCCCGGTATGGGCGGCGGAACCGACCCCGAGGGGGGCGCGGGGCGCAGCGGTCGTGGAGGCCCGGAGGGCGAGCGCGGCGCCTCAGGCGGCGGACGGCGCGGCCCCGGAGGCGGCCCCGGAGGCGGCGCCGACTCGGTGAAGGTGCTGGCGGATAAGCTCTCCGATATTCAGGACAGCTTCCGCGATCGCGCCCGGGCACAACTCACGGCCGATCAGCGCACGAAGGCCGATTCCATCGAACTGGCCTGGCTGCGCGACGAGCGGAAGAAGGCGGAGTCGCGGCGCCGCTGAGCATCGCCCATCCCTGCGACTACCAGGCGCGCTCGGCCCCGGTCCAGTCGAGAAACGCGCCGGTCCGGTCCCGCGGCAGCCGGTCGGTCTGTGACAACAAGCCCAGCGCGGCCTCGTCAATCGCGACGCGAAACGCGGGGTCGTTGGGCGACGTCGCGTAGTTGCCCGGGTTGCCGAGGCAGACCGTGATGCCCTGCTCAATGAGGTCATTCGCTAATGCGCGCGTGAGCATATGCAAAGCCGCGGCGCTGGCGCAGGTGGCGTAGTCCCCGCCCTGTGTCTTGCCGGCCAGTGACCCCAGCCACGACGTGACCATCAGCACGCGCGCGCGATCGCCCGCGGCCAGCCACGGCAGCAGCGTGCGCACCAGCAGCACCGGCGCCACGGCGTGCCGTCGGTAGTGCTCCACCAGCCCGGTCCCCGACATCGTGGGAAGCACCTCGTCGCGGGCGGCGTCGCTGACGCGGTCGTGCAGCCCCGGTTCGGCGGGGGCGATGACCAGCAGGTCGAGCGTGGACGTGAGCTCCTGCAGCACCGGAATCGCCTCGGCCACCGACGCGGCATCGGCCGGATCGAAGGCGAGCAGCTCGAGCCCCGGGAACTCGGCGCGCAGGTCGGCCAGCACCGGCACGCGCGCCGGATTGCGCGCGGCGGCATACACCTTGTCGCCGCGCATCAGGCTCTGCCGCACGAGCTCCACCCCGAGCGGACGCCCGGCACCGGTGACGAGGGTACGTCGCGGTGAGGGGGACATCATACGACACTCCGCTGTTCGAGGACCCGTGCGACGGCCCGCACGTCGGCGTCGATTTCGATGGGGCGATTGGCGGACGCGAAGTCCGCGCGCTGGTGCAGGTCCACGAGAATTCCGGGATCTTTCAACACGTGTCCGGTGAGCACGGCCACCACGCGCTGTCCCGGGGTAATGACGCCGTCCCGCACCAGCTGCCGCACACCGGCCACGCTCGCGGCACTGGCCGGCTCGCAGCCCACCCCGGCCGCATCGATGACCACCTTGGCCTCGATGATTTCGTCATCGGTGCACGAGAGCACCATGCCGTTGGTCTCGCGAATGGCGCGCACCGCGCGATCCCACGATGCCGGATCACCGATGCGAATGGCCGTCGCAATGGTATCAGCCGTCACCGTGTAGCGCGTGGCGAAGCCGTCGCGATAGCCGCGGGCGAAGGGCGCCGAGCCGGCCGCCTGCACCGCCACCAGCCGCGGCACGCGATCGATGAGGCCGAGCGCATGCGCCTCACGCAACGCTTTGCCGAACGCTGCGGTGTTCCCGAGGTTGCCGGCGGGGAGGACGATGAAATCGGGGGACTCCCACCCCAGCTGCTGCAGCATTTCGAGGACGATGGTCTTCTGTCCTTCGACGCGCCACGGATTGATGGAGTTGAGCAGGTAGATGCCGAGCTCGCGCGCCGCATCTTGGACAAGGCGGAGGCAGTCATCGAAATCCCCGCGCACGATGAGCGTGCGGGCGCCGTATCCCAGCGTCTGCGCGAGCTTCCCCAACGCAATCTTACCGGCCGGCACGAACACGAGGCCCGGAATGCCGGCTTGCGCCGCGTACGAGGCCAACGCCGCCGAGGTGTTGCCGGTGGACGCGCACGCGACGGCGCTGGCCCCCAGTCGCACGGCCTGCGTCACGCCGACCGTCATGCCGCGGTCCTTGAAGGACCCGGTGGGGTTATGCCCCTCGTGCTTGATGCGCAATCCCTCAATGCCGGCAAAGCGATCGATGGCCGGGCGCGTGAGGAGCGGCGTGTTCCCCTCGGGGTGACTGACAATCGCGCTGCCCGCCCCCGGCATCACCAGCGACTCAAACCGCCACACGCCCGACGGCGACCCCAGCGGCCGCGCGCAGCAATGCTGCGCAAAGTGGGCCCGCAACGCCATGCCATGCAGTGGCGCGCCCATGACGTCGCGCGGGGCGACGTGCACAATGTCGAGCAGGCCGTCGCAGGCGGGGCACGACGCCGCCGCGTCAAGCGCCGCGAGGGTGTGGCCGCACGAGGCACAGCGCTGAATGCTCTCCGTGCCGGACTCGAGGAACAGTCCGCCGTGCGCGTGATCGTGCGCGTGATCGTGCGCGTGCTCGTGTGCGTGCGCGTGTGCGTGTGCGTGATCGCTCATGTGTTAGCCAGTTGCAGCAAGTCGTTGAGAACACCCGCCGCCGTCACGGCGGGACCGGCGCCGGGTCCGGTGATGACCAGCGGATGCTCACGGTACCGTCGGGTGGTGAAGACGATCTGATTATCGGTACCGCGCAGTCCTGCCAATGGATGCGACAGCGGTACCGTGCGCAAGCCGACGGCGACGCGTTTGGGCGTGGCCAGCAAGACATAGCGCAGCGCCCCGCCTCGTCGCGCGGCCTGCGCCTGCCGCGCGGCCCACGGAGCATCCTCCTGCGTCAGCCGCGCCAGAAAGGTCGCCCGCGAGACGGTGCGCAAGGCGGGCGGCACCAGCGATTCGACCTGCACGTCCTGCAGTTCGCCGCGGAAGCCCATCATGCGTGCCAGAATCAGTGCCTTGCGGGCAACATCCATCCCCGAGAGATCATCGCGCGGATCGGGCTCGGTGAACCCGCGCGCCATCGCGTCGCGCAGCGCCTCGCTGAAGGGACGCCCCGCGCCAATTTCGGTGAGCAGGAAGCCCAGCGTGCCCGAGGTGCAGCCGTCAATGCGCAGCACGGTATCGCCGGTCTCCACCAGCTTGGCATAGGAATCCATCACGGGGAGTCCCGCACCCACCGTGGTTTCGTGGCGGATGCGGACATGCTGACGCGCGGCCAGCGCCTTGAACGCCTCCACCTCGCGTAGCGGCGCGGAGAGGGGGCGCTTGTTCGCGAGCACCACGTCCATCCCCGCCGACATCGCGGCGTGCAGCGTGGGGAGCGTCTCGTCGGCCGTCACGTCAATGAGCACCGGCCGCGCGAGCGCGTGCCGAGCGATCCACGCCACGGCATCCGGTGCGGTGGCGGTGTGCGCGTGCTCGTGCGAGGCCAACGAATCGCCCGCTTCCTTCGCGTCGGCGTAGGCGGACAGTTGCCGCGCGCTCAACCCCTCGGGTGCGAAGATGAAGCCACTCCGATCGATGAGGGCGACCACGCGCGGCTTCGCCTGCGAACGCGCGCGCGGCAGCATCCGCACGAACTCGCGGCCGATCTGCCCGACACCCAGCAGGACGACGTCCACCCGCTGTTCGTCGCGTACTCCGCCGCCGCCAATCTTGTCCAACTGGAACGCCTCGTGCACCGCCCGCGCGGCCGTGGCCGCATCCGCCCCGCCGATGACCACCGAGATGTTCAGCTCGGAGGAGCCCTGCGCGATGGCTACAATGTTGACCGCCGCCGCCGAGAGCGCGGTGAAGAGCCGCGCCGCGATGCCCGGCGACCCGGCCATGCCGAGCCCGACGACGGCCAGCATCGCCATTCCCGTCTGCACGTCGATCCCTTCCAGTTCGCGGCGCGCGATTTCATGGGCGAACGTCTGCTCAAGCGCCGCGCGCGCCGACGCCGCGCGATCGGCGGGGACGCAGAGGCAAATGGAGTGCTCGGACGAGGCCTGTGAGATCAGGGCGACCGAGATGCCCGCCTGCTGCAACGCGGCAAAGGTCCGCGCCGCGATGCCGGGCACCCCCAACATGCCGTTGCCGGCCACCGTCACGAGCGCCTGATCGCGCACCACCGAGAGCGCCTTCACGGGATAGCGCCGCAGCGTGCGCCGCGTGGAGATCTCCGTGCCCGGTGCCGTCGGATCCGCGAAGGGTCGGACGAACACCGGCACCCGCAGCCGCGCCAGCGGAATGAGCGAGCGCGGATGCAGCACCTTTGCGCCGTAGTACGCCAGTTCGGCGGCCTCCCGCACATTCAACTGCGGCACCACGCGCGCCGTGGGCACAAGCCGCGGGTCGGTGGTCATGAGCCCGGGAACGTCCTTCCAGAGCGTGATGCGCTGCGCACGCACGGCGCGCCCGAGCACGGTCGCGGTCAGATCACTGCCCCCGCGACCGAGGGTCACCACGGCCCCATCGGGCGCGCCGCCTACAAAACCCGGCACGACGGGAATGCGCCGGACCCGCAGCGCCGCGCGGAGGCGCAGCCGCACCGCCTTGTCGGTCGCGGGCAGATCGGGGAACGCCCCGCCAAACACGCCGTCCGTCGGAATGAGCGCCGTCGCATCGACGTATTCGGCCGATACCCCTCGCGACGTCAGCCCCGCCACCAGCAAGCGGGCCGACAGCTGCTCGCCGCGGGCCACGATAAAGTCACGCGTGCGTAACGTCAGCTCGCGCAGGCGGGCAACGCTGTGGAAGAGGGTCCGCAGCTCATCGAAGTCGGCCGTAACCGATTGCAGAAGCGTGCGCCGTGCCCGCGCCGACGTCACGATGGCCGTGCCGATCTGCAGATGACGCCGCTGTAGCGCGGCGAACTGCGTTTCAAATCCATCGGTGGACCCGTGCTGAGCCATCGCCGCCAATGCCAGCAGCGCATCGGTGACGCCTGCCAGCGCCGAGACCACGAGCACGAGCCGGGTCGTCCGCGGCGTCGCGACGATATCCATCGCGTGACGGACAGCGGACACGTCGGCCAGCGACGCCCCGCCGAACTTGTAGATCTCGATCGCGGACGTCGCGGGGGGGTTCCGAGGCCGTTGCGTCATCGTCAGGGGATCGTGTGTGTGCGGCGAACTGAAGACGTGTCACTCGCAGCTTAGTTCTGTTGTGACGACCTGTCCACAGACACCTGCACTCGCATAGCTTTCGCATCGCTGACTCGTGACGGCCTATCCGTGGCGTCGCGTCCCCTGTATCGAACACCATGACTGCTCCCTTGCTTCCCTCGTCGCCGCACACGACCGCGTCGCCCACACCGCTCGCGATGAACGTTATGCCGCCGCTGCCGCCGCGCATTGCCGGACTCACTCAACTGGCGAGCAATCTGGCGTGGAGCTGGAACCGCGAGGCACGCGTGCTCTTCCGCGAAGTGGATGAAGCGGTCTGGAATCGACTGCGCCACAATCCGATCGTGCTGCTGCAGCAGGTGCCGCCGGAGCGCTTCGCCTATCTCGCCACCGACCCGGCGTTCTGCGCGCGCTACGACCGACTGATGAACTGGCTTGCCGCCGAAAAGTCGGATGAGCACACGTGGTATGCGCGCACGTTCCCGGAGCTGCGCGGTCAGGCCGTCGCGTATTTCTGCGCGGAGTTTGGCATCCACAACTCGGTGCCTATCTACTCGGGCGGCCTGGGCGTGTTGGCCGGCGATCATCTGAAGACCGCCTCCGATCTGGGCGTGCCGGTGGTGGCCGTGGGCATTCTGTATCGCCACGGGTACTTCGATCAGCGCATTCGCACCGATGGCTGGCAGGAGGATTCGGACGACAACATCTCGTTCGACCAGGTGCCCATCACGCCCATTCCCGGCATCAACGGCACGCGCCACCTCGTGACGGTGAACACCTTCGGTCGCGACGTGCACATTCGCGTCTGGCGCCTGCAGGTGGGACGCGTGCCGGTGTACCTGCTGGACTCCGATCTGCCCGAGAACCATCCGGACGATCGCCCGTTGCTCTCCAAGCTGTATTCCGGCGGCCCCGCCATGCGACTCCGTCAGGAATGGCTCCTGGGCGTTGGCGGCGTGCGCGCGCTCCGCGCGCTCGGCATCGCGCCGGCCGCATGGCACGCCAACGAAGGCCACGCCGCGTTCATGATGATCGAGCGGGTGCGCGAGAAGGTCATGGCCGGCGCGTCGTACGCGGAAGCGGTGAAATCCGTGCGCTCGTGCAGCGTCTTCACCACGCACACCCCCGTGCCGGCCGGCCATGACCAGTTCGCCGTGGGCGACGTGCAAGCGTGTGCCGGTGGCGCCGCGCAGGGGATGTGGAAGGAGATGGGGATCGACGCCGAGGCGTTTGTGCGCATCGGATATCACCCGGAAGCCGGCGCCGGCATGTTTCACATGACGGCCGCATCCATCCGCCTCTCGCGCCGCGTGAACGCCGTGGCGCGGCGTCACGGCATCGTGACGCGCGAATTGTGCAAACCGCTCTGGCCGAATCGTCCGGCTGAATCCATTCCGGTGGGGCATGTCACCAACGGCGTGCATCTCGCGACGTGGATGGCCAATCCGATCATGCAACTGCTGGACCGGCAGCTGGGCCCGCAGTGGGGACACGGCAACGATCCCGCGCTCTGGGAGCAGGTGCTGCAACTCGACGATGACCAGCTGTGGGGCACGCACTTGCGGCTCAAGCACACGCTCATGCGCATGGTGCGCGAAGAGGCGCGTCGCGCGTTTGCCAATCGCAAGATGGAAACGGTGCAACTCGTTGGCGCCGGCACGCTGCTGGACCCGCACGCCCTGACCATCGGCTTCGCGCGCCGGTTCGCCACGTACAAGCGCGCGGATCTGATGTTCCGCGATGTCGAGCGACTGCGCGCGCTGGTCACCAATACCTCGCGTCCCGTGCAGGTGATTTTCGCGGGCAAGGCGCATCCGGCGGACACGCCGGGCAAGCAGGTGCTGCAGAACGTCTACCAGTTCACGCGCGACCCGCAGTTTGAAGGACGCATCGCGTTCGTGGAAGATTACGGCATGCACCTCGCACACCTGCTCGTGCAGGGCGTGGATGTGTGGATGAATCTGCCGCGCGTGCCCATGGAAGCCTCCGGCACCAGCGGCATGAAGGCGGGCCTTAATGGCGTCCCGCACTTTTCCACCATCGATGGCTGGTGGGAAGAAGGCTACGAAGGCAACAACGGCTGGGCGATTCCGGCGGCGGTGGACAGCGACGACGCCAAGGGCACGGTCGACCAGTTGTACACGCTGCTGGAACAGGAAGTCGTACCGCGCTTCTACGACCGCGACAGCAGCGATCTCCCGCGCCGCTGGATTCTCACGATGAAGCACGCCATGCGCGTGGCCGGGCAGCAGTTCACGGCCCGCCGCATGGTGGAGCAGTATGCGCGTGGTTACTACGCGCCAAGCATTCTCGGCGACGTGCTCCCCGACGATCCGCCAACCGCTTGACCGTCGTTCTTCCCCCGACAGTCGCGTTATGACTTCTTTGGCCTTGCCCACACCGAGCTTCGGCTCGCCGGTCGTGTCGCTCACCTCGGGCGACACGCCGACGATCGTGCATCTCACCTCCGAGTACAGTCCGTTCGCGCGGAGCGGCGGACTGGCGGAAGCCGTCATGGGCCTCGCCAACTTCCAGGTGCTCGGTGGCGCGACCGTGGTCGTGTTTGTGCCGCTCTATCGCAGCGTGCGCGAGGTCGCGCCCGACCTCGCACCGCTGGGACGCCCCATCCGCGTGGATCTGGGGTTCCGCTCCGAAGAGGTGCGCTTCTTCCGCGAAGTGCATCCGCCGGCGGGCCCCAAAGTCGTGTTCGTGGACATGCCGGAGTATTTCAATCGCGCCGGCCTGTACGGTGAAGGCGGACGCGATTACCCGGACAACGCGCGCCGCTTCGCGCTGTACTCACGCGCCGTGCTCGACGCGATCCCTCGGCTCATCGCCGGACCGGTGCTCGTGCATGCGCACGACTGGCACACGTCACTCGCGCTGATGTACATGCGCACCTACGACGGGCTGCGCGAGCGGTACGCCACCACGCCCACGGTGCTCTCCGTGCACAACGCGGGGTATCAGGGCCACTTCCCGCCCTCGATGCTCAACGAGTGCGGCATCCCGCCCGAGGTGTACAACTTCCGGCACCTCGAGTGGTACGACAAGATCAACTTCCTCAAGGGTGGACTCACCTTCGCGGACATGGTCGTCACCGTGAGCCCCACGCACGCCGCCGAGTTGCGCACGCCGGGCGGCGGCTTCGGATTGCAGGAAGTGTTTCAGTGGTTGGGCGACCGGTTTACCGGCATCATCAACGGCATCGACCAGACCATCTGGGATCCGGCCACCGACGATCAGATCACGGCCAACTACGACGCCGGCAATCCCTCCAACGACAAGGCGAAGTGCAAGGCCGCGCTCCAGCGCTCGTTCGGGTTGCCGCAGCGCCGGCGCACGCCGTTGTTCGGCATGACCGGCCGCATGGTGATGCAGAAGGGGCTGGACATCATCCTGCAGTCGCATCTCGTCTGGCATCTCGACGCGCAGTTCGTGTTTCTGGGCGCCGGGGAACCGCGCTACGAACGCGCCCTCACGCAACTGGCGGCCGCGCGGCCGCGACACATCGGCGTGCAGTTCGACTTCACGGACCGACTTGAGCATCGCCTCATGGCGGGCGCCGACATGTTCCTCATGCCGTCGCAGTACGAGCCGTGCGGCCTCACGCAAATGCGGGCGCAGCGCTACGGCGCCCTCCCTATCGGTCGCCGCGTGGGCGGTATTGCTGATACGGTGGACGACGATGTCACCGGCTTCCTGTTCGACGAGTACACCCCCAACGCGCTCGACTCGGCCATGTCGCGCGCGCTCGCGCGCTTCGCGGACCGCGACGCGTGGGAGCCGCGCATGCGAACAGCCATGGGCCGCGACTTCGGCTGGGAACGTGCCGCCGAGCGGTACGGCGAGGTGTATCGCCGCGCCCGCGCCATCGCCCAACAGCGCGGCTGAGCCACCCCATGCATCACGTCGTCGTCCACGCCCATTGCTACCAGCCGCCGCGCGAGAACCCGTGGCTTGAAGTGGTCGAAGCCGAGCCGTCAGCGGCGCCGGATCACGACTGGAACACACGCATCGACCGCGAGTGCTACGCGCGGCTGGCCAATGCCGAGGCGCGTCGCCGCGATCCCGCCGCTGGTGCGCACGATCCGGATGCCCGCACCGGTCTGGCCCGCCTCGTCAATCTCTACGCGTGGTGCACGTTCGATGTCGGCGCCACGCTGTGCGAATGGATGGAGACCGAATCGCCCGCCACGCTGCAGGCGATGATCGCCGGCGATGCGGCCAGTGTGAGCCGGTGGGGCCACGGCAACGCCATTGCGGCGCCGTATCATCACGTAATTCTGCCGCTGGCCTCACCGCGCGACCGCCGCACTGAGGTGCGCTGGGGCATCGCCGATTTCGAGCGGCGCTTCAAGCGGAAGCCCGAAGGCTTCTGGCTGCCCGAGTGTGCCGCCGACGACGACACGCTCGATCTGCTCGCGGCCGAAGGTATCCTCTTCACCATTCTGGCGCCGTATCAGGTGAAGACCGGCAGCGAAACGCATGGCTTGCCCGTGCGCTGGCATGGCGCGTCGGGGCGCTCGCTCGCCATCCTGCCGTACGACGGCGCGTTAGCGGGAGAAGTGGCCTTCGGCGGCTTGCTGCGCGATCCGGCCGCGCTCGCGCATCGCCTCGCGCCGTCGCTCAACGACGGCCAGCCGCGTTGCACCACACTCGCCACCGACGGCGAGACCTTCGGGCATCACCATCGCGGCGGCGACCGCACGCTGGCCGAAGCGCTGGTGCGTATCGCACAGCGCACCGACGCCATCATCACCAATGCCGCGGCGCTCATCGCGGCGCATCCGCCCACGCTCAGCGCCACGCTCGTGTCGCCGTCGTCGTGGAGCTGCGCGCACGGCATCGAACGCTGGCGCAGCAACTGCGGCTGTCGCATCGATCCGGGCAAGCCGTCGGCGCAGCAATGGCGCGGCCCGCTGCGCGTGGCGTTGTCGTCGCTCGCCGAACATAGTCAGCGCGTGTTTGCCACGGAGGGCGCAGCGCTGTTCGCCGATGATCCATGGGCCGTCCGTGATCGCTACGGCGCGGTCGTGTCGGACGATGGCGCGCCACTGGACGCGTTTGCGCGTCGCGCACTGCGCGCGGACGTGCTGGCGGAACAGGGCGAGACCGGCGTCCTGCGCGCGCGGGAGCTGATGGAAATGCAGCGCGCCACCCTGCGCATGTTCACGTCATGCGCGTGGTTCTTCGACAACGTCGATCGCATTGAGACGCGGCAGGTGCTGCGCTACGCGGCGCGCGTGCTCGAACTCTCACGCCTCGCGGGGCGCCTCGAGCCCGAGCTCGTGCACTGGCTGGAAGCCGCGCACGCACCGGGCGCACCGACCGCCAGCGACGTCTTCGTGCGCACCGCCATTCCGCATCGCGACGCAGGATGGGGCGTGGCCGCTGGCGCCATCGCGCTGGCCGCCAGCGGGCATCCGCGCGCGCGCATTGCCGTCTTTGATGTGCACGCCGTCGAGGCGCCCGACGGGACGCTGCCGTGGCACGTCACGCTGACCCATCGCCGCACGGGCGCCGTGACCACCTTCCGCGGTGCCGTGCAAGGCACCGGTGCCTCGCAAGTGATCACCATTACCGTCGCGACCGACGACCAGGTCGAGGCGGGCGCCGCGCGCGAAATGGCCATTCATGATTTGCCGGAAACCGTCGCCGCGCTGCTGCTCATGCCGTTTGCCCTGCACGACGCGGCGTTGACAGGCTGACCGCGACGAGGACGGTCGGCACCGCGCGAATGGCTCCTACGGCTGATCCGCCCAGTGCAGCCGGAAGCCCGCAAACACCTGGCGCGCAAACGCCGGCGTCCACAGCGTCGGCTGCTGATTGAGTGCGTTGGTCACGCCCACGGACAGCTCGGTGGCCGTGGTCACGCGCAACCGCAACTGCCCAT
>CALQGY020000053.1 GCA_943330235.2 Candidatus Kuenenia stuttgartensis | reverse complement strand
CCCGTGCTTGACGTGCATGTTGTCCATACTGCCCGGCCGTCGCACGTTCCCCCGTATTCCTCCGTGACCAAGACTCCGCAACAGGGCGTCACCGCCGCACAACGCGTTGAGTCGCTGCGCCAGCAACCCATCGCGGCGCAACGCGCCCGCAACGCGCGCCTGCTCGCGCAGGCACAACAGATTGCGCACGCGGTCGACGTGGCCGACGGACTCGCGGCCACACCGGTCACGGTGGTCCCAGCCAACACGCGCGAGACCGTGTTGCTGCCCGATGACACGCGACAGATCTTTCTGGATCGCTTGGAGCGGACACTGGCGCGCGCCTTCGATGACACGGCGCGCCCGCCTGATGTGGCGACCGTGGACAGCGCCGAGGTTGCCGCCGCGCTTGCCGACGTCACGACGCCCATCACCTCGCCGGCGCTGCTCCGCGAGGCCGCCATTCTCGGGCGCAGCTGCGCCACCTGTCGCGGCGAATGCTGCACTGCCGGCGGCGATCATGCGTTCCTGCGCGAAGACAGCCTCCGTCGCATGCGCGCGCAACATCCCGACCGCACGGCGGCGCACCATCTGCAGGCCTACGCCGACTTGCTGCCGGCGCGCCACTACCGGGGGTCGTGCGTCTATCACACCACCGACGGCTGCGCCTTGCCGCGCGACATGCGGGCGAACATCTGTAATCGCTACGTGTGTGGCGGCCTCACGCTGCTCAAGCGCGCCATGCAGGCGGCCGGCGGCGCGACGCCCGTGTTTGTCGCCTCAGCGGACTCGGTGCATCTGCGGCGCATGGCGCTGATCGATGCCGACGGCATGCGATCCATTCCCCTCACGTCAGCGGACTGAGACGCGGACTGAGACGCGGACCGCGAAACGGACCGCGAAACGGACCGCGAAACGGACCGCGAAACGGACCGGCGCCTGCCCACGGGAGTGAGCAGGCGCCGGAGAGACTACACGCCACCCCCGTGCAAGGGGCGACTACTTCCCGCCCTTGGCCATCGCGGTGGCGGACTCAATGTCGGCCGCGTGCGCCTGATACTCGGTGAGATTTTTCTTGAGCTCAGCGTCCTTGGCGGCCATGAACGCTTTCCACGTCTTGGCGGCCAAGGCGGCGTTCCCCTGCTTGTCTGCCGCGCGGGCGGCCAAGGACAGCCCCAGCAGGTGCGTCGGCGACGACCGCAGAATGGTGTCGGCCTGCGCCACGGCCACATCCAGATTGCCGGTTTCGGTGGCGACGCGCCCGTAATCGTAGCGGGCGTCCAGGTCCAACTCGGCGCCCAGCATTTCGAAGCTGGCCATCGCCATGGGTGCGAACGTCTGCAGACTGTCCATCTTCCCCTGCTCCGCGTAGCGCATGATGCGGTCGTAGAGGCGTCCGGCGCGCTCACGGGGCGTCATGGACGAGATGTCCGGCGGCGCTCCACCACCACCGCCACCCGAGGCGAATGGCGCCTCAGCAGGCGGCATGCCGCCCGCTCCCGCGCCCGCGTCTGCGGCGAGCGGCGCCTCGGTGCTCTGGGTGGACATGTACCCCACCACCGCCACGAGCAGCGCGGCAGCGATGGCCCACGGTCCGTAGACGGCCATGCCGCCGGAGGACGCGGGAGCCGGCGCGGCGGCGCCCGCTGTGCGGGCCACCGGTCGGCGCCTGGGCGCAGCGGACGCCCCAGCGGCAGCTCCTACGGCCGTGCCGCACTCGTTGCAGAAGCGCGCGCCGGCGGGCAGCGCACTCCCGCAGCTGCCGCACTCACCGCCCAGCGTGGCGCCGCACTCATGACAGAACTTGCCCGTGGCGTGCACGCCGCAGGAGGGACACTGCGTTTTTGACGAAGATTGATCAGCCATTCGTCTAACTTGGTCACGGGTGGGTAGGTTGTACACCCCAGCGGTCTCGTACACCGGTGTCGCGAATCCGCAATAAGATTGTCCCCGATAGACACGGCAGGGTCCGCCCTCTAGACTCGTGCGTGTCACTCCTCACTCTCATCGGACGCCCCTCGGTTGGCTGATTTGCCGGCGATTACCCTGAACGGCATTGCGCATCGCTTCGGACGCCGCTGGGCGATTCGCGGTGTCTCGCTCTCGGTCGCGCCCGGCGAGATTCTCGCCATCATCGGGCACAACGGCAGCGGCAAGAGCACGCTGCTGCGCGTAGCCGCGACCGCCATTCGGCCCACGCGCGGGCAAGCCAGCGTCTTCGGCGCCGATGTGGTCAAGGACGCGCAGTCCGTCCGCGCCATGGTCGCCCTGCTCTCCACCGACCCCGGGGTGTACGGCGATCTGACCGCGCTGGAGAATTTGCGCTTCGCCGCCCGCATGCTGGGCACGTCGTCGGCCCCCGCCGTGCTGCAGCGCGCCCTCGATCGCGTCGGGCTGGGGCGCGAGGGAGATGAGCGGGCGCGGAACATGTCGTCGGGGATGCAGCGCCGGCTGTCCATTGCGCGCCTGTTGCTGCGGCAGCCACGGGTGCTCCTGCTGGACGAACCGTACAACTCGCTCGACCCGGAAGGCGCCGGGCTGGTGAACACCCTGATTCGCGAAACGCGCGACCGAGGTGGCAGCGTCCTCTTGGTGGCGCATGATCTGGCCCGCGGCGACGGCCTCCCCGACCGCGTGGTGGAGATGCAGGACGGGCTGCTGGCGGACGCGCACGAGGGCCTCTCCATGGAGCCGACGATGACCTTGGCCGAGTCGCGCGCATGAGCGAGTTGACGGTGATGTCATCGCTGGGCGCCGAATGGAACCGCGTGCGCGCGGTGGCCTGGAAGGATCTGACGGCGGAGCGACGGACCAAGTCGAACTTCAATGCCGTCGTCGCCATGGCGGCCCTCATTCTGCTGTTCTTCGGCTTTGCCTTGGGGCCCGACGCTGAGGGGCTGCGCAACGCGGCCGCGGGCGTGCTGTGGCTGACCATCCTATTCAGCGGCGTACTGGCGTTCAACCGATCGTACCAGTTGGAGCTGGAGGCCGGTGCCTTGGAGCAGCTCCTGCTCTACCCCGGCGAACGGTGGGCCATTTACGTGGGGAAGCTGCTGGCCAACCTGGCCTTCGTGTTTCTGGTGGAGGTGGTCACGCTACCGCTGACCGCCGTGCTCTATCACGTGGCGTTTCCCGAGCGGTGGGCGACGGTGTTGCTGGTGCTGGTGCTGGGCACGACGGGGTTCGTCTCGTTGGGCACCTTGTATGCGGCCATGGCCAGTCGGAGCCGGTCGCGTGAGGTGCTGTTGCCGCTATTGCTCTTCCCGATGCTGGTCCCGGTGCTCATTGCGGCCAGCGGCGCGACCGCCTCGCTGCTGGTGGGCGATGTCATGGGAGACAGTCGGGCGTGGATCCGGCTGCTCGTCGCGTTTGATGCCATCTTTATTGTGGCATCGACCTGGGCTTTCCAATTCGTGATCGAAGGATGACCAACCAAATCGAAGTGACGGCGCGCCCGGCATGGCTGACGGCGCTGACCTGGCTGACCCCGTTCGTGGTGATCGCGTCGCAGGCCTTTTTCGTCATGGCCTCGGCGCCCGATCGCGACATGGGCCATCTGCAGAAAATCATGTACGTGCACGTGCCGGCGGCATGGAACGCTTTTCTGGCGTTCCTGTTCGTCTTTATCCAGAGCTCGCGCTATCTCTGGACGCGCGAAGAGCGTGCCGACCTGCTGGCGGCGGCCGGTGCCGAGGTGGGCGCGGTGCTTACCGGGTTGACGCTGATGCTCGGCTCCATCTGGGGACGACCCACCTGGGGCGTCTGGTGGACGTGGGATGCGCGCCTGACCTCGACCGCCGTGCTCTTTCTGGTGTACGTGGGGTATCTGGCGCTGCGCGGCCTCACCGATGACCCGGAACGACGGGCGCGCTGGAGTGCGGCGGTGGGTATTCTGGGCGCGCTCAACGTGCCCATCGTGTACATGTCGGTGAAGTGGTGGCGGACGCTGCACCAGATGCAGTCCACCCCAAGCACGGTCGATCCGATTTATGCTTGGGGACTGCGGGCGAACGCGATTTCGTTTCTCTTGGTCTTGATCGTGTTTATCGCCTACCGTTATCGCGGCTTGGTGGCCGAGCACGTGCTGGATCGCCGTATCGAAGAAGCCGCACTCACGCGGAGGACGCGCGCATGAATGGGATGGTCGTCAACTCGTGGCCGTACGTGATCGCCGCCTTCGCCGTCACGTGGGTCGTTTTGCTGGGCTACTGCATCCGTCTTGTCAGCATGACCCGTCGTAATAACGCCGCACTTTCTTCATCGAGGTCCCGCACATGAGCACGCAGCCTGACGAACCCACCAGCCCGTCCGCCCCGACGCCGTCGCGGAATCCATCTCGGAATCCGTCGCGCAAGCCGTTGGCCATCGGTGCCGTGGTCCTGATGCTGGGTGCCTTCGGTTATCTCGCCTGGGGCGGGGTGGAAGAGAATCTGGTGTACTTCCTCACGCCCAAAGAGCTAATGGCCAAGGGCGAGAAGGCGATCGACCGTCCCGTGCGGTTGGGCGGTCAGGTGGTGCCGGGTTCGGTGCAGTGGAACGCCGACGCGCTGGACCTGCGCTTCCGCGTGACCGATGGCGCCAGCGAAGTCGCGGTGCACTCGTCGGGCGCGCCGCCACAGATGTTCCGCGCCGGTATCGGCGTGGTGGTGGAAGGCAAGTACGCGCGCAACGGCGTGTTCGAGTCGCACAGCCTCATGGTGAAGCACTCCAACGAATACCGCGCGCCGAAGCCGGGTGAAAACCACCCGGCCCGCATCGATCAGTCGCTGATCCGGAGCTCTGGCGCGTGACGCGCGAACTGGGATTTGCAGCCGTATGGATTGCGCTCGCGATGTCGGTGTATGGCATCATCGCGGCGGTGGTCGGACTGAAACAGCAGAAGCGTGCGTTGGTGGATAGCGCGTTCCAGACGATCTACGTGAACTTCGCCCTGATGACCATCGCGACGGTCGCGATGGTCTACGGCCTCGTCACGCACGACTTCAGCATCGCCTACGTGGCGCAGGTGGGCAGCCGCTCCACGCCCACGTTCTATACGGTCATCTCGCTCTGGGGCGCGCTCGAAGGCTCCATCCTTTTCTGGGGATGGGTGCTGACGATGTACAGCGCGGTCGTAGTGTGGACCAACCGGCATCGCACCGGTGGACTGGTGCCGTGGTCGGCAGTCGCCCTGATGACCATTTGCCTGTTCTTCTTCATCCTGCTGGTTGGCCCCGCCAACCCGTGGCACCTGATCTCGCCCACGCCGCCCGACGGCCCGGGTCCCAATCCGCTGCTGCAGAACCACATCCTGATGGCGGTGCATCCGCCGCTGCTGTACCTGGGATACGTGGGCATGTCGGTGCCGTTCGCGTTCGCCGTGGGCGCCCTCATGGCCGGCGAAATTCATTCCGACGATTGGATCAAACTCACGCGCCGCTGGACGCTCAGCGCATGGGCCCTCCTCTCGCTGGCCATCATCGCCGGGATGTGGTGGTCGTACGAAGTGTTGGGCTGGGGCGGTTACTGGGCGTGGGATCCGGTTGAGAATGCGTCGTTCATGCCGTGGCTTACCGCCACCGCGTTCCTGCATTCGGTCATGGTGCAAGAACGTCGCGGCATGCTGAAGCTCTGGAACGTGAACCTGATTCTGTCCACGTTCCTGCTCACCATTCTTGGCACGTTCCTCACGCGCTCCGGCATCATTTCGTCGGTGCACGCGTTCACCACGGGGACTATCGGCTACTACTTCCTGGGCTTCATCGCCCTCTGCCTGGTGGTCTCGCTGCTGCTGGTGGGTGGTAACAGCGAAGGGCTGCGCAGCGAAGGCTATCTGGACTCGGCCGCGTCGCGTGAAACCGTGTTCCTGTTCAACAACCTGTTCCTGACCGGCTTCACCTTCGTGGTGGTGCTGGGCACGCTGTTCCCGCTGGTGGCGGAAGCGTTCAAAGGCGTGAAGGTCACGGTGGGGGCGCCGTTCTTCAACAAGATGACGATCCCGCTCTGCGTGGCCCTGCTCTTCCTCATGGGTGTGGGACCGTCGTTGCCGTGGAAGTCCACGTCGCGCGAGCAGCTCAAGAAGCTGTTTGTGCTGCCGTCGGTGGTGGCGCTGGTCATCGCGGTGCTGAGCGTGAGCTTCGGGATGCGCGATGTGTACGCCATCGGCGCGTTCACCTTTGCCGGTTTCGCGCTCACCTGCAACCTGCGTGAGTATGTGGTGGGCGCGCAGGCGCGCACGCGGGCGCACGGCGAGATGTTCCCCGTGGCGCTGGTGCGGCTCGTGGCGGCCAATCGCCGTCGCTACGGTGGCTACCTCGCCCACATGGGCATTATCACCGTCGCCGCCGCCATCACGGCGTCGTCCACCTTCCGCTACGAGCGCGAGGCCACGCTCAAGCCCGGACAGGCCATGCCCATCAAGGGCGACTTGTCCGTGCGCCTCAAGTCGCTCTGGGGCAAGGATGAGCCGCAGCGTGAAGTCGTGGGCGCGGATGTCGAGATCCTGCATGGCGCGACGGTGGTGGGCATGCTCGATCCGCGCATGAACTTCTACAAGACGCAAAACCAGCCGGTACCCACGCCTGCCGTGCGCAGTCGGCCCACGGGCGATGTGTACATCAACCTGATGGCGTTCACGCCCGACGGAAAATCCGCGACGCTGCGCGTGATCATCGAGCCGTTCGTGCCGTGGATCTGGTTTGGCGGACTGATTGTCGCGATGGGTGCCGTGGTGTCAGCATGGCCCGGATCGCGACGCGCGGCGCAGGACGTCGCGTTCGCGCGCGCCACGCCGACACCTCCACTGCCCTTGCCAACGAGCTGACTGTGGCCATGAACTGGAAGCGTGCGGCAATCCTCACCGCGGGTGTCGGCGGGCCGCTCATCGCGCTGTTGTCGTACGGCATGACGCGTGATCCACGTGACATTCCGTCGCCGCTACCGGGACGTGAAGCACCGGTGTTCACGCGCCCCGTCTTCTCCTCGGGTGAAGACGAAACGCTGCGGTTGCCCATCGGCGATACGGTGCAACTGGCGGCGCAGCGCGGACACATCGTGGTGGTGAACTTCTGGGCGTCGTGGTGCTTGGCGTGCCGCGAAGAACACGAGTCGCTCTCCATGACGGCGCGGCAGTACGGGCCATCGGGCGTGCGCTTCTACGGGCTGCTGTACAACGACGTCGAAGCCAACGGGCTCAAGTGGATTGAGCAGATGGGAGGGCAAGCCTATCCCGGCCTCTCGGATCCGGGGGCGCGCACGGCAATCGACTATGGGCTGTATGGCGTGCCGGAGACGTTTGTCGTCGATCAGCGCGGGCGTGTCGCGCACAAGTTTGTTGGGCCCGTGGACCCGGCCAAGATGAGCATCCTGCTGGATTCGCTGCTCAAGGCCAACGGCGACACCGCGCGTGTGGCCGGTGATGCGCCCGTGACCAAGTCATTGACGCCGGCCGAGGTGAAGCCGTGAGGCGGTTGCTCCTGGCCGCGATGCTGATGGTGAGCGCGGCGTGGTTGGCTCCGGTGGCCGTTGGAGCGCAGGAAACCGCCACCGCGGCCCCAACCAAAGCGCCGGCCCCCGGCGTGGACAGCGTGTTGGATGCACGCGTCAAAGCCATCGCGTCGCGCCTGCGCTGCCCGGTGTGTCAGGGCGAGTCTATTCAGGACTCCCCCGCCGAGCTCTCGGCGCAGATGAAAACGCTGGTGCGCGAGCAGCTGTATGAGGGACGTACGGAAAGCGAGGTGCTCGATTACTTCCAGGCGAAGTACGGCCAGTGGATTCTGCTGGAGCCGCGTGCCGAAGGGATCAACCTGCTGGTGTACGGGCTTCCGGTGGCGTTCATCGTGCTGGGCGGCATCGGCATCATGACGGTCGTCAAGAAATGGACGCGACCGCCATCGGCAGGCGGCATCGCCGCCAGCAACGCGTCGGACCGCGACGACAACGACGCGCCGGCCGAAGACTAGGGGGTAGCCCGGCGCATCGGCTCCGGGCTACCCCATCAGGAACTGCACGACAGCATGGAGCATCCGGCGCGATTGCGCGCCCACTCCGGCCGACGACCAGCGAACGTCTCGAACGTTGGCTGCTCATCATACGGCGTGCGCAGGACGTCCAGCAGTGTGTGCAGCGGGGTCACATCCCCCGTCTCGGCCGAGTCGATGGCCGCCTGCGCGAGATAGTTGCGCGGCACGTATTTGGGATTGACCGCGTGCATCCGCGCGCGACGCGCGGTCGCGGTGTCATCCTGCGCGCTCACCCGCGCGTGCCAGCGACGCAACCACTTCAACAACGCTTCACCCTGCGCGGCGCGTTTTTCGGCGTCGTAAAACACATCGCCCAGAAGCGCGTCGAGATGTTCGTCGGTTGACGTGAAGACCATTGCTGTGCCCGCGATGGTGTCACGACCAGCACTCAGCGACGCGCCAATGTTGCCAAGCGCGCGAAAGAACCGCGTGTAGTCCAACTCGGCGGCGTACAGCAAGGCGTAGCCGTCGCGCATCAAGTCGTCGTCGCCTTCGTGCTGTCCCAGCAGTCCGAACTTGGCGCGATTCATCGCGTCGTACTCGGCCGCATACACTGCCTGAAAGCGTGACAGCCCCGCTTGCACGGCGCTGTCATCGGGGAACAGCGGGAGCAGCGCTTCTGCGAGCCGCGTGAGATTCCAATTGGCGACGGCCGGCTGTTGTCCGAAGCGATAGCGTCGGCCTGACGCATCGGTGGTGTTGGGCGTCCAGGTGGGATCGAAGTTATCCAACCAGCCGTAGGGGCCGTAGTCGATGGTGAGGCCGAGGATCGACATGTTGTCGGTGTTCATCACGCCGTGCACGAAGCCCACCCGCATCCACTGCACGATCATGCGCGCGGTGCGCGCGCACACGTCGGCAAACCACGCAGCGCGCAGCGTCTGGCGATCGAGGAAATCGCCGGTCAGCTGTGGGAAGTCTCGGGCAATGGTGAAGTCCACGAGTTGGGCCAGCAGCGCGAGGTCGTCGCGTGCGGCGAGAATCTCGAAGTTGCCGAATCGAATGAACGAGGGCGCAACGCGGCACACGATGGCGCCGGGCTCCTCTTTCGCATGGCCGTTGTAGAACATGTCGCGCACCACCGGGTCACCCGTGCCCACCAGCGACAGCGCACGCGTGGTGGGGACGCCCAGATGGTGCATGGCTTCGCTGCACAGAAATTCGCGCAGCGATGAGCGTAGCACCGCGCGCCCGTCGGCGGTGCGCGAGTAGGGCGTGGGCCCTGCCCCCTTGAGCTGCAGTTCGTGGCGCTCGCCGGACGCGGTGACGAGTTCGCCCAACGTGATGGCGCGTCCATCGCCCAGCTGCCCCGCCCAGTTGCCGAACTGATGACCGCCATAGCAGGCGGCGTACGGCTGCATGCCAGGCAGCAGTGCGTTCCCGCCAAAGACTTGGGAGAACCACGGCGCGGCGACATCCTCGAGAGTGAGCCCGATGGCACGGGCGACTTCGCGCGAGTGCGCCAACAGCCGCGGCGCGGCCACGGGCGTGGGTTGCACGGCACTCCAGCAGGCGCCGAGCACTTGGCGACGGCGCGACGACGACTCGCTGTCGCCGGGGAGTTCAGATACGAAACGATTATCGAACGTCAGTGGCACGGGCAGTCAGGTCAATGTGGGCGCCTGTGCGCAATGTATCGTCGGCGTGGGCGGACGTGCAAAGTCCCCGGCGCCGAATCACGGCACCGGGGACGTTGCTGCCGTCAACTCCGCAGAGTGACGGCAGAATGACGGCAGAATGACGGACTACGGTACCACCTACTTCGCGGCCGCGAGCTCCTTCACGGCGCGCTGCAGCAGCTGCACACGGCCTTTGTCGGCCGCGCCCGCCACATCACCGGCAATCGCGGCGGCGCTGGCCGTCAGCGCCGAGGCACGTGCGCCACCGGCCGCCTTCTCGGCACCTGCCAGCTCAGCGCGCACGGCAGCGATACGCGCCGCCGCCAGACCGCTGTTGCGCTCCAACTGATCGAGATAGGCGCGCGCCAGCGCGAAGCTGGGCGGCCAGACGATGCGCTGCTGCTCCTGCGCGTTGTACTGCGCGACACGGACCGTCTTGGCCGCATCGATTTCGTTCTGCGACAGGTACGCGCTGGGCGTGAGTTCGTGAATGTCCATCCCGCGCGATTCGTCGGACGACACGATCATGCCGTTGTACCAGTACGTGGACCAGTAGCCACCGCCGGGTCCACGATCGAAGAACGCGATCTCGATGGGGTGCGACGCGTCGGTCCAATCGAACACGGTGGCGCCGCCCATGTAGAACGCTTGCACCATGATGTCGCGTCCCGGCACGGGAATGAGATTGCCGTTGTGCGCGGTGCAGATTTCTTCGCCGGTCTGCGGCGCGGGCATCTTGTAGTAGCTCTTGAAGTGCAGCTGGCCGTTGTCGATGGTGAAGATGGCGTTGCCGCCCCATTCGAGCTTGTCGGTCGCGCGGCAGCGCGGCGCACTACCACCGCCCCACTCGTCGGAGAAGAGCATCTTGCTGCCGTCGTTGCTGAAGGTGGCCGAATGCCAGAAGGACATGTTGGAATCGGCGACCGACGTAATGCGCTTCGGATTGCGCGCGTTGCGAATATCGAACAGCAGGCCGTAACCGGCGCACGCACCACCCGCGTAGCCGATTTCGGGATACGAGGTGATGTCGTGGCAGCCGCTCTGCCCCATGCCGTTACCGCGCCCCGCGGCCGCTGCTGGCGGCGCACCAGCCGGCGGGCCGCCTGCACGACCGGCCGCACCTGGAGGGCCACCTGCCGCACCACCACGTCCCGCGCCACCACGACCCGGGCGCGCGCCCGTGTCAGACGGCGGCGGCGCATGCACCGTGCGTCCCGACAAGTCGGCCAGCAGGTGCGGCGAGTTGACGACCTTGGCCTGCTCGGGATGCTTAAGCGGTACCTGAATGACTTCGATGCGGAACTGCGCGCTGGATGAATCACCGGCCGGTGCGGTCATGCACCCCGGCACTTCCTTGCTGGAGCGCACCGACGAGTAGCCGGACACGTAGATGTAGACGTTGTCCTTGTCGCCGGGCTGCGTGACGAGCGTGTTGGTGTGCGACCCACGGCACGTCTGGATGTTCGTCACGACTTTCGGATGCGCCATGTCGGAGATATCGACCACGCGAATGCCGCGGAAGCGATCCATGCTCACGGTGTCGGCGATGTTGGTCGTGCCGCAGTCGTTGCGCGAGCCGGTCGCTTCGCCCGAGATGAAGACGAGATTGCCGAACACCGTGGGGTCGCCCTGGCTGGACGGGCACAGGAAGCCGACGACAAGCTTGGGCGATGCGGGCGTGGCGATGTCCCAGATCTGGAAGCCACGATAGTTGCCCTGAATGACGTAGTGGTCCTTGAACGCGAGGTCGGAACCCGTGGCACCGCGCCCCGTGAAGCCTTCGGTCGCGGGCGAGTTGGAAATGAGCTTCATGTGCCACGCGGCCTCACCGGCCTCGCCGACGTTGGCGCCGGCCTTGAGTCCCACGCGCGGATCGGGCGAGGCCACGGGCGCATTCGCGGGATAGCGGAACGCCGGCGAGTTGGCGAGCGACACGTCGCCGCTGGCCGTGTTGCCGGCACCGACGGGTGTCATGCCGGACATCGTGCCGGCCGAAGTGCCACTCGAGCCCGCGCATGACGCGAGAAGACTGAGTGCGGCGCCGGCGACGACCAGCGACGTCAGGGCACGCGGTAAACGAACGGAACGCGCTGTCATCAAGAGCAACCTATGGAGAGAAGAGAACCGAAGAGGGACGGGAGCGATCACCTGCGCCAGCGAATACCACACGATGTGGACTGCGTTTATCGAACGACGTACTACTGCGGGACCGTCTGCAACATCACACGCATCTTGTTGAGTTCCGCCGACTGATCGGCTTCTACGTCGGCGGCAAACCGGAACACGGTTTCATCGTGACCGGCATCGCCGTGGCTGAACAGTTCGTGCACCATCGCGATCGCGCCTTCGTGGTGCCCGATCATGCCCAGCAGAAACAATCGGTCAAACGCTGCGCCGCGCGCGTTGTCCAGCGCCTGCATTTGCGCGTCGCTGAGCATGCCGGGCATGAGCATCTCATGCGTCATGCCGTCCATCTTCATGACGTGCTTGGTGGCGAGCGAGTCCGGCATTTCCTGTTTCCGCTCCCCCAGCCATCGACGCATCATGCGGATTTCATCGGCCTGTGCGACCGCGATGCGTTCGCACAGAATCTTGATGTCCGCGCGCGCGCCGTGCGTGACGGCCCACCGCGCCATGATCACCGCTTGCGCATGGTGCGGAATCATCCCCTGCATGAACTCGACGTCGGCGGGCGCGAACTGCTCGGCGGCCCGTTGCGCGGCGGCGATGGCAGCCCCGGAGTTGGTGCCCACCACGCCCGCGCCGGCGGCCATCTTCACACCGGTCACCGGCTTGGGCGCGGAGCTGCAGGCCGTGACCAGTACGAGACTCAGCGACGCCGCGCGTGCGATACGGAAGGTCAGGCGCATCACGAGCCTCAGTTCCCCACCGCGTTCATCGAACGCAGCACGGGGTAGTAGGGTGCGGCCGGCGTGAGCCCCAGCACCGGATCGAGAATATTCCACCACATGAAGCCGTCGTCTGAGCGCGGATCCATGAGGATGAACAGCAGGCGCGCGAGCGGCTGATCCATCTTGATGATGACTGAGCCTGCGGGGAGCGTCTGCTGCGCGGGTTCCCACGCGCCGGTGAGCGTGCGGCCCTTGTGCGCGCCCTGATATTCGCGCGCTTCCAGCATGTTGGACGCGATCTTGTAGCGCTCGCCGTTGAACGGCATGTCTTTGTCCGTCACGGTGAACACGACGCCGTGCGCTTCCAGCCGGTCGACCACGGCCGCGATCATGCGCTGTGTGGGCGTGCCGCCACCACCGCGTCCGCCGAAGCCGCCACCGCCACCACCACCACCACCCGGCGCGCCTCCACGGCCTGCGCCCGGTGCGGCTGTCGGTGCCGCGGCTGGCGCGTCACTGCTGCTGGTATTGGGAATGACCCACACACGCGGGGCGAGACTCGTTTCCGTGGGCTCGGTGGTGCCGAAGAACGGCAGCATCTCGGTGGAGGCAATGGGCGTGCCGTCTACGCGCAATCGATACGGGCGATCGGCCACGTACGGGTTGCGCACCGAGATGGTGGGCGCGAACACGACGTCTTTGAGTGCCGGCGCCTTCACGAGCACCTGACGCACCGCCAACTGCTGACCGATGATGGACTCGGCATTGGCCGCGGCCACCACCGACTGAATCTTCGCGCCGTTCTTGGACACATATCCAAGGGTCTCCTCAAGGAACCAGTACGTCTCGACGATGCGCGTCTTGAACGACGCGTACGAGTACGTCTCGGTGAGCAACCCGAGGATGTTGCGCACGCCGTAGTACGTGGACGTATAGCGCGGCTTGGCGAGTTCGGCGTCGGAGCGCCACGCACGGTCGGCGCCGTTGCCCGAGACGCCGCCGTAGTACCACCAATCGGAGCCGTGCTTGGCCTTGATGGTCTTGGTGAGTTCGGGGAGCAGCACGTCGCGCAGCAGACTCATTTCCGCTTTGGAGTTGTTCGGATTGAGCGACGTTTCGTACGTCATATTGAAACCGCTGTTCGAGCTGCCGTCGGTGGTGTGGAGATCGAGCGCGACCTGCGGCTGATAGCGCGTGAGCAACGACGCCATGGAGCGCGCTTCGGCGGTCTCCATCTTGGTGCCATCGCGATTGAGATCGAGCCCCTGCGCATTCTCGCGCGTGCCCATCCCGCCCACCGGGCCCGCCTGGCTGCCGCGGTTGGTCACGCTGACGCGCTCATTGCCGTCCGCATTGTAAATGGGGTTGATGAGCAGCACGGTGGTCTTGAACCACTCGTTGCGTTCGCCCCGGGCGATCGAGCGCAGCAACCAGAGCAGCGCTTCTTTGCCTTCCACTTCGCCCGCGTGGATGTTGCCCTGGATGTAGACGCGGGTCTTCTTGGTCGCGAGCACCTGCTCCGCGCTGGCCCCCGGCGCGCCGATGACGGCCAGCGGCAGCGGACGCCCTTCGTAGGTATAGCCGTACGTGGTGAGATGGATGTTCGGATTAACCGCGGCCATCTGCTTCATGTACGCGATGACTTCGTCGTAGCGACTGGTCTCGGCGTAGTCGGTGCGCTCGGGGCGCGTGAGCCACGCGGCCGACGCGGTCGCGGCAGATTTGGGCGCGGGCTTGGCGCTCGGCTGTGCCGTTTGCGCCTGCAGCGCGGCACTGCCCAATGCGAGCGCGGCCGCCGAGCGGGCCAACAGCCCGCGCAGCGCGCGGGACGTGACGAGATCAGTCATCAAGGTGCTCCGAAAGAGTGCAGCCGCTGGGTCACGGCCGAATCAACGACGGCGAGGTGATCCACCTCGTTGTGGTCCTGAATGGTGCGAATCTGGCGCAGCGCCGGCGTGGGTCCGCCACGTGCACGGATGACGACGGCGATATTGGTTTTGCCTTTGGTGAGGACGAAGGGCACTGGGATCTCGACGACGACCGGCGCGGCCGCGGACGCGCTGACGGTGCGGGTGGCGACCACACTGTCCTCAACGACAACGTCGTAGGCACGCGGCCCGTTGACGGCGCGGCCTGCGGCGCTCTCGTCGGCGGCGCCCTCGGCGACGCCGTCGGGGGCGACAAAGGTGCAGGCGACGGTGACCTCGGTGTCATCGAAGGTCGCGAGCGCGTAGCGCATCCAGCCGCGCGCTTGCCGGTAGGGCGCGCCCCCGGCCACTCCGCTGCTGGCCTCATGCCCGGCATACCCATGCGTAGATTCGCTGCGCGCGTCGCCCGCCTCGGCGACGTCCACGACGCGGCGATCAAACGACGGCCCTCGGCTGGCACGCCACGCCGGCTCCGATCCGGTGTGGCCGTCGATTGCGCGCGCCACGGGGTACCCCGCGGCCGAGGCAAGAATCAGCAGGACACGGAAGGGACGGGTGTACACCATTGGGCAGGCTCGGGGGGGCACTCGATCAGTCGCTCAATCGTCGAAAGTACCACCGGCGCACTGGACCGGCGAGCCGCCGAGCACCAGCAGCTGCCGTTTCCGCGGTCATCCCGCGCGTTTCCGTGCTAGGCGGTACCTGCGAGGCAGTTTCTGGCACGACACGCCTTGCGTCGACTCCGAGGAAGAACTGCCTTGCGCGGAAACGCGCGGGAAACGGCGGGAAACCGCGGGATACAGCGGGAAAGTACGAACGTATTCCCAATGCTTGATCCCGTTGTTTCCGCGGTCATCCCGCGCGTTTCCGTGCAAGGCCGTTCCTGCGAGGCGGTTCCTAGCACGACACGCCTCGCGTCGGCTCCGAGGAAGAACTGCCTTGCGCGGAAACGCTGGAAACTGCGGGAAACCGCGGGATACATCGGAGAAGTACGAACGTATTCCCCATTCTTGATCCCGTTGTTTCCGCGGTCATCCCGCGCGTTTCCGTGCTAGGCTGTACCTGCAAGGCGGTTCCTGCAAGGCCGTTCGTGCAAGGCCGTTCCTGCGAGGCGGTTCACGATTGGCCGTTCGCCGATTCGCCCTTCAGCCTTGCTCGCCCAGCACCCGGTGCGTGTCGGGCGAGATGACCACCGAGATACGACGCGGACGTGATCCCTCAGCGCCGCCGGCGCGCACGGTATGCACGATGCGCGCGCGATGTGGCGCCGCCTGCTGCACCGACTCCGGCTCACGCTCGCGGTCGGCCGCGGGAAGGCCGTGCTGCGCCAACCAGGCGTCGGCGCGCACGCGCAGCGCCTCAATTTCGCGCCCGCCAAAGTCCACAAGGCGCTCACCGCGACGACGGCGCGGGAGTTGGATCTTCACGTCACCCGCATGCATCGCGACGACCTCCCGGATGGCCTGTCGCGTGCGCGATTTCTTTGACGGCGCGGCGGCCGCCTTCGGGCGCTTCCCCGACCTCCGTGCGGCGCTCACCAGCCGAGCCCGAGACAGGTGTACTGATGCAACGTCTTGTGCTCAATGGCCAGCGATCCCCAGTCATCGCGCCGTCCGTGCGGCATGCCGCTGGCGTAGCGATGCTTCGCAATCAACAGCGCGCGCGCCGGCGCCTGCCCAGCGACCACCTGCTGCCAGAACTCGACGTGCATGGGCGCGCAGTAGAAGCGGTCGTCCCGATTGAGCGGCGAGTAGTTCGTGCCGGTACTCCCTACAAACGCGCGCGCGCCGTCGCGCAATGCCGCCAGCGCGATGGAATTACCCGCGCGCCGCGCCTTGGGCGCACCTACGCGTTGCCACCGACGCGCCGTCGACGCGGCCACACCGGCGCTCCAGCAGCACCCACTCAGAATCACGGCGCCATCGCCCGGCATATGCGCGCACTCCACCGCCGTAACCATGCCCGCCGCCACGCGCGCGATCTGCCGATGCTCGAACGTGACACTGATATCCAGCGGCACCGTGACCGTCGCGCTCTCGGTTGCGGACGGCGTCCCGTCGCCCTCCGCCGCCTCACCAGCCTCCGATTCCTCCGCCTGACTGGCGAGTGATTGGCGCTCGCCCCAGAGCGCACCGCCCACGTCATATCGCCCATGCAGCATGAGATAGACATGCGACCCGCGCAGCGCGCTCTCCGCGAGTCCACTCGCGTGACGAGGCGCTGAAACCAGCAACGACGCGTCACCGGGCAACTCCGCAAAGACCTCATCGGCGAACGGTCGACGCACATTCCGCATGCCGCGCCGGCGTACCTGCGTTGCGACCGGAGCCCGTAGCGCCGCGAGCATGAGGTCCATGCTACAACCGTCGGGAATACGCGTGACCGGAATCTCGGGGAGCCCCGTGTTCAGTGGGTCGCCGTACGGATCATCACACCAGACCGTCCAGTCATCGGCATCGTCCGCATCCAATGGCTGCGCGTCGGCCCACGTGCGGAGCCACGGCGGCAAGCAATCGAAGCGCATGGTGGGGACGACGTCATACCCACCCAGCAGCACCACCCCCTCCACCGCATTTTCACGCAGCGCCGCATGCACCTCAGCCAGCACCTGTGGCCGATCGAGCAGACTCACCCCGAGATGTTCAACGATCACATGGCGTTGCGCGCGCGGCCGCTGGTCGTTCGCCGTGTGAAGAAGATCGATCACCGCGGAAGCACCGCGCGCGCCGATGCGCGCGTCCAATGCCCGCCGATGCGTGACAAATAGAAGTCGAGGTAACGCGCGCCCCGCTCCAAGTTGTTGCGACAAGGGTGTGCTCATCACCACCTCACCACGTCATTCGTGAGTACGCGTCGTGACCAACGCGAGTCGCTGCTCCAGCACCGTAAACCGCGGATCACCGCGCAACCCATCCCACTGCCGGTCCACGTGCAGCGCGAAGAGATACGGACTGTGCGCCGCGAAGGCCTTCTCCAACCACCCGAACGCCGCATCGCGATCGCCTAGGCGCGCGTAGACGGCCCCAATCAACTCCGGACGCACATACTGGCGCTTCGCGACCGCTTCAAACTTTGCCAGCAAGCGGCGCGCCTCAGCCGTATGCCCACGAGCCGCCTCCGCTGACGCGAGCAGGAAGTGCATCTCAGGCGGCAACATGCCGCGCACCTGGGCGATCGTCGAGTCGCCGTCGGCCATGCGCCCCTGCGCCATCTGCGCCTCCGCAATGGGGATCAGCGCCACCGGCGCTAGCGGCGGCGCCAGCTCAACGACACGTCGGTACTGCGCGATCGCATCGTCATAGCGCCCCACGATGCCGAAAAACCGTCCCATGAGCAATGCATTCAGTGGCGACAACGGATCGCTCTCCTGGCCGCGCCGCAGGACACCCAGCGCTGAATCCGGCTGCCCAACCGCGACGAACAGCGCCTGTTGTGCGATCAGCACGGTAAATGATCGTGGATCAATCGCCACCGCCTTCGCGATTTCTCGGCGCCCTTCCGGGAAATTCCAATCGTACGAGAACAGCGCACTTCCTCGCGCGGCATGCGCATCGGCATTGGTACTATCGATGGAAAGCGCCTGCTCAGCGGCACGCCGCGCGGCGGGATACGCGATACTAGGTGCGACGTAATCGTCGGCGAGAAAGAGCCACGACAACGCAATACCCGCCCACGCGTCAGCATACTGCGGGTCGCGTTGCAGCGCCTGATCGTACAGCGCGATGCTGGCGCGCAGCGGTGCCTCGTCGAACTTGTTGAACTGGTAGCGCGCGCGCAGGTAGAGATCGTACGCTTCGAGATTGTCCGTGCCGCCGTGCGCGACGACCGGGGCGTGGGCGCCCAGACGAACGCGCAGCTTCTCCAGTACAGCACGCGAGATACTGTCCTGCACCGCAAACACATCGGCCTTCGCGAATTCAAAGTTCTCTGACCAGAGCGCAATGCCGTCAGTGACGCTGGTGAGTTGCACAAACACGCGCCACCGTTCCCCGTCGCGACGCACGGTGCCTTCCAGCACGTTCTGCACGTGCAGCTGTTTCCCAATCTCGGTCGTGCCGACATCCGTCCGTCCCTCAAACGCAAAGGTAGACATCCGCGAGGCCACGCGGACGCCGTGCACCCGACCCAGTGCGCCCATGAGCTCCTCCGCCAATCCTTCGCGCAGATAGGTATCCGCCGTATCCGCGCTCCCCCCAAACGGCAGCACCGCCACCGACACGCTCGCCGCGACCTCGTTGGCACCCGCCGGCGCCGCATGCAACGTGCCGAACGACGTGTCGAACGACCGGCCGATCGATGAGCCTATCGATGTGCCGATCGACGTGCCGGACCATGCACTGCGCATACGGCCGGGCAGCGTGACCATCACGAGCGCCGCCGCGACCACGAGCGCGGCGCCACGCACGAGCAGACCACGCACGCCCGCACCCATCCCGACGGCTCCTGCAAGCGTCGTGCGCAGGGAAAACGGTTCGCGGTCATGCAGCGCATCGAGGCTGCGAATAAACTCGGCCGCGTCCTGCGGGCGTTTCGCTGGATCTTTCGCGAGACAGCGCATGATCAGATCGCTCAGTCGCGTCGGCAGATCATGGCGCAGCGTTCTGATGTCCGGCGGCCGCTCTGTGATATGGGCCGCGAGCATCGCTTGCACGGTGCGGCCATCAAACGGACAGCGGCCGCCCACCATCTCGTACGCCATGATCCCGAGCGCATACAGGTCGGCTCGGCCATCAATATGCGGATCGCCCGCCGCCTGCTCCGGCGCCATGTACGCGGGCGTACCGAGCGTAATCCCCATGGACGTCACCTGCGTCGTGCCCGGACTCGACGCGCTCAGCGCCTTCGCCACACCAAAATCCGTGACCGCCGCTGAATCACCCGTAAGCAGGATATTGTCCGGCTTGATATCACGGTGCACCACCCCCTGCTCATGCGCATAGCCCAATGCACACGCGACATCGCGGAGAATCCGAACGGCATCCGCCACGGCCATCGGCCCCTCGTGCGGCGTACCCTCGTGCGTCGGCTCATTGGGTGATGGACCGTCGCGTTTTAACCGTTCACGCAATGATTGCCCTTTGACCAACGGCATCGTGTAGAACGGTCGCCCGTCACTCTCGCCGGCCATCAGCAGCGGCACGATGTGCGGATGCGAAAGGCGCGCGGCCAGTCGAATCTCGCGCGCAAACCGCTGCACATTGACCGCATCCACCAGGTCGCGATGTAACACCTTCACGACGATGTCACGATCCAGCGTCTCATCATGCGCGACATACACATGACTCATGCCGCCACCACCGAGGTCTCGCTCGATGCGGTAGCTATTGCCAAGACTTGCCTGCAGGGTGTTCGGAAACTCAGGCATTGGGCGGCGTCAGAGATTTGATGACTCGTACAATGTTACTCGCGTACGACATCGCATGCGAGCACACTCAACTGGGACGAAACGCGACGACGCGTTGCGATCATTGCGACATGTTCATACAATAAACGCAGTGCACGATGCGAACCGAAAGTTCGCGACTCATTTCTATTGCCGGAGAGATGCAATGACGCCAGCGAAGAAAGCGGCTAAGAAACTTTCCAAGAAAGTTTCTGTTAAGACCGTGAGCAAAACGGCCACCGGTGCTGCGGCACAGCGAGAGAAGGCGGCAAAGGCCAAAGCCAAGGTGAAGGCGACGGCGAAGTCGACAGCAACGTTGCTCAAGGCCGGGCTCATCGATCACGAGATGATGACCGACGATCATCGCAAGCGCGTCGCCAAGCTCAAGCCGGAAGAGGTGAAGGCGCTGGTTACCGCGAAGAAGAAGCTCGGGTTCACCGGCAAGCTGCATGGCGCGGGTGCCGATTTTTTCTGAGCCTAAATGATGTCCGGAATGACCGAGCCAATGAGCCGCAGCGTGACGCTGCGGCTCAAGCTTGAGTTAGCGGCCGACGATTACCACGCGGCCGCCGCCGCGTTGTGGTCACACCCACAGCTGCGCCTGCGTTTCGCGGATTACCTCTTCCGCATTCACAGCATTATTCGCGCGAGTGTGCCGGTTATGGAAGCAGCGCGCGACCGGGCCGCCCACCTCGCCGCAGACGATCCGCTGTGCGCCACGCTCGCCGCGTATCTCGCGCATCATGTGCCGGAAGAACGGCATCATGATGAGTGGCTGCTGGACGACCTCGAGGTGCTCGGCGTCTCACGCGCGACCGTCATGGTGCGCCAGCCGTCCCCTATCGTGGCGGCACTCGCGGGCGCGCAATACTACTGGATTCATCATTACCACCCAATCGCGGTGCTGGGCTACATCGCTGTGCTTGAGGGCACACCTCCCTCCGAGGCGCTCGTCCGGCGCGTGCAAAAGGCCACCCAATTACCTGCGGCGGCCTTTCGTACCTTCATCAAGCATGCTCGGCTGGACCCGCATCACCGCGACGATCTGAATGCCGCGCTGGATGCCATGCCGCTCTCCAACGCCCAGGAGGAGTTGGTGACCATCAATGCCATTGAGACGCAGCACTGGTTGGCCCGCTCGCTGCGGGAGACGCTCAGCGACGGCTGAGCAATCCCCCGCAGCGAAGACCCACTACATCGACGGCGCGCGCAGGTCCTGCAACGCTTTTTTCAGCGCATCGATCTTGGCCGGGTCGCAGCTGCGGCTCCCTTCCAAGTCCGTCACCAGCTTGCTCAGCACACCGTTTCGTGCCGCACCGCTGGCCTTCTCGGCGCCGGCAATCTGCGCACGGATGTCACCGATTTTGGCCGGCGCCACGCAGCCTTTGCGCTCCAGCTGATCGGTGTACGCCTTGGCCAGCGCGAAGCTGGGCGGCCACACGATTTTCGGCTGCCCCTGCGCGTTCAGATAGTCCCACTTCACCGTGTTGGCGGCGTCAATCTCGTTCTGCGAGATGTACTGGCTGGGCACCAGCTGTGCGACATCCATGCCGCGCGCAATCTCGGAGCTCACGATGTTGCCGTTGTACCAGTACACCGACCACGAGCCGCCCATCTCCATGCGCGTGCTGTCCACCGGGCCGCGATCGAAACTCGCAATTTCTTTCGGGTGCGCTGCGTCGGTCCAGTCAAACACCGAGATGCCACCCTGATACCACGCTTGCACCATCACGTCGCGCCCCGGAATGGGGATGAGCGAGCCGTTGTGCGCGACGCAGTTCTCGTTGGACGTCTGATACGTAGGAATCTTGTAGTAGCTCTTGAACACCAGCTTCTTGTTCACGATCTCGAAAATCGCGTCCGCGCCCCATTCCGCTTTGTCGAGCGGACGGCACTTCGGTGCACCGCCGCCGCCCCATTCGTCCGAGAACAGCAGCTTGCTGCCGTCGTTGTTGAAGGTGGCCGAGTGCCAGTAGGAGAAGTTGGAATCGGCCACGGCATCGAGGCGCACGGGCGCGACCGGGTTGCTGATGTCCAGCAAAATGCCGTGCCCTTCGCAGGCGCCACCGGCCAGGCCAAGCGACGGATAGACCGTGATGTCGTGGCACTGCGAGCCTTCGCTGATGGCGCTGCTCTTCGCCGGGGCGGCGGTGAGTCCCTGCGCGACGAGCATGCGCTGCACCACGGCGTTGACGACCGGGCGCGCGGCGGCGCTGTCAGCCGCGTTCGCGGTGGTGGCCCCACGGGCCTTCATGATGCTGTCAATCACCGGCTTGGTGAACTGCGGCGGCAGAATGACTTCTTCGTTCATCGCCGGGATCATGATCGTGAACGCGCCCTTGGCTTTGGCGGCGTCCAGCTCCGCCTTGTCGGCCGGTGACGCGCCGTGGCCGGAGGGTGCACCGAGTCCGGCGAAGATGTTGGCGCGATTCACCACCGCCGCCTTGGACGGATCGGCGAGCGGCACCTTGATGATTTCAATGCGCAGTCGCGACGAGTTAGCGTCCGTACTGGGCGCCGCCACGCAGTCGGCCAGTTCACCCGCCGGACGAATGCCCGACGAACCGGAGACGTAGATGTAGACGTTCTCCTTGTCCTTCGGATCTTCCAGCACCGTGTGCGTGTGCGAGCCGCGGCACGTTTGCACGTTGGCCACAAGCTTGGGCTCACGGATGTTCGTGATGTCGAAGATGCGCACCCCGCGCACGCGATCTTTGCTGACCACATCCTTCACGCCGCCCGGCTTGCAGTCGGCGCGCCCGTTCATGGCCTCGGCCGACATGAACATCAGATTCTTGTACACCGACACATCGTTCTGCGACGCCGGGCACTCGTACGCCACCACCAGCGACGGCGCGGCGGGATTGCTGATGTCCCACACCACGGGGCCGTTGTAATTGCCCTGAATGACGTAGTGGCCGGTGAACGCCAGATCGGAATTCGTTTCGCCGAGGAATCCCTTGGGCGACACGGCCTTGGCCACCACCTTGAGGTTGGACGCCAACTCGCCGGCATCGAACAGGCCGGCTTTGAGGTTGTTGCGCGGATCGGTGGCGGGCGACGGCGCGGTGTTCGGCGTGCGCTTGGGGGCGCAGGCGGCGAACGCCATCGCAAACGCGGTCGCGGCGGCCAGCGTGGTCGCCACGGAGCGGGCGGTGCGCAGGGTACGTGCAGGCATGAGTGGTGACGTTGGGCAAAGAGGTGAAAGGCGCGTCAGACAGCCACGCGCGGTCAAGCAACGTCCGGAGTTTACATCCGGCGTCCGGTTTCGTCTCGGTCGTTTCAGCCGTACGCGGGGTTGGACCGATCGTTTCGCGGACGGGGTGAGTCGACCGATCGTCCGCGCGTGGGCGTAAACGCCATCCCTCCGCCCGCCCGCCAACGCCCGCCGCCCCCATCGCGTTTTCCCCCGTCAGCCCGCATCATCAAGGGTTGCTGTACCGCTCGTCGGTCATCCGTGTCGGTCATCCGTAACCGACAACCGTGCCCGTCACCCCTCCCCGTCTCCCGTCCTCCATGCGATCCATCTTCCGGTACGCGGTCGCGTCGGTGCTGCTGGCTTCCCCGCTCGCCGCCCAACGCCCCACCACCTTCCCCACCGACGACGCCGCCATCAAGCGGATCTGGTCCGTCGGCATGGACTCCTCGCAGGTCCAGCGGTTGGGCCAGGCGCTGCTCGATTCGGTCGGGCCGCGTTTGACCGGCAGCCCCGGCATCAAGTCGGCCAGCGACTGGGCCATCGCCCAGTACAAGTCGTGGGGCATCGAGGCCAAGCGTGAGAACTACGGCACGTGGCGCGGCTGGCGTCGTGGCGTATCGCACATCGACCTCGTGGCGCCGCGTACGCGGTCGCTCGAAGGGACCATGCTCGCGTGGAGCCCGGGCACGAAGCTCAAGCCCGTGCACGCCGAAGCCATCATTCTCCCCAAGTTCAAAGACAGCACCGAATTCGTCGCGTGGCTGCCCAAGGCGCGCGGCAAGGTGGTGTTGTTGTCGCCGGCCTTCCCCACCTGCCGCCCGTCGGAAGACTGGCTGCGCTGGGCCACGCCGGAGTCCAAGGCGCGCATGGATACGCTGGTCGCCGAGACGCAGGCCGATTGGTCGGTCATGACGCTCCCCAACGGACGCCCGGACAGCACGAAGCTCTATCGCGGCACAGGCTACTCCATGGCCCTCGGCACGGGCACACTGGGTATGCGCCTCGAGAAGGCGGGCGTGGTGGGCATGATCACGTCGCGCAATAAGCTGAGCGGTTTCGCCAACCCGTTCGCCCCGCAGGGCGGCGCCGGTGGCGCGGGTCGCGGCGGCGGTGGTGGGCGCGGTGGCGCGGCCGCACCGGGCGCAAGCGATCACGGCGGCGGACCGGCGGCCAGCCTCGCCGCGGCCGCGGCGGGACGTGGCGGCTTCGGCGGTGGCGCCGGTGGTTGGGGCGTGATTGAAGTGTTCGAGACGTACAACAAGATCGCGCCGGCCGTGGGGCTCACCTGCGAAGATTACGGCTTGGTGTATCGTCTGGCCGAGAACAAGCAGAAGCCCATGATCAACCTCGATCTGGATGCGTCGCTGCTGGGCGAACAGCCCGTGTTCAACACCGTCGCGATGATCAAGGGCAGCGAGAAGCCCGACGAATACGTGATGCTCTCGGCGCACTTCGATTCGTGGGACGGCTCGTCGGGCGCCACGGACAACGGCACCGGCACACTCATGGCCATGGAAGCGATGCGCATCCTCAAGGCCGCGTATCCGAAGCCCAAGCGCACCATTCTCGTGGGACACTGGGCCAGCGAAGAACAGGGGCTCAACGGCTCCACTGCCTTCACGGAAGATCACCCCGAAGTGATGAAGGGGCTGCAGGCGCTGTTCAATCAGGACAACGGCACCGGTCGCGTGCAGTCGCTGTCGTCGTCGGGACTCACCGACATCGGACGCCACCTCAAGCAGTGGTACACCAAGCTGCCGGGCTTCTACACCGACAGCCTGAGCGCCAACGTGGTGTCGTGGAGCTTCAACGACGTTCCCACCGGCAATCCGGGCGGCACCGACGGCGCGGTGTTCGCGTGCTTCGGCACCCCGTCGTTCGGCATGGGCGCGGTCAGCTGGAACTACAGCACGTACACGTGGCACACCAACCGCGACACGTACGACAAGGTCGTGTTCGATGACGTCAAGCACAATGCGACGCTGGCGGCGCTGATGGTGTATCTGGCCAGCGAAGATCCGGAGTTCATCAAGCGCGATCGGTCACCGGGGACGTGGCCGGCGAACTGGCCGACGAACTGCGGGAAGGTGCCGCGGACGACGAAGCCGCGGTACTAGGAGGGGGGCTCTGGGGCGGCGGGCTTGTTGAACTTCGTTGACACAGAGGGCACAGAGGGCACGGAGGACTGCACGGCGAGCATCGCGCGCACGCTGTCCTCCGTGCCCTCTGCGCCCTCTGTGCCCTCCGCGTCAAAGCGGTTCGCGGTCCCCGCCCAAGCCCGTCTACCGCTTGACCACCCACTCCATATCCGTCCGCACCCCCGTCCAGACCTGCGTCGGCCCCACCAGGAGCTGCGTGCCAGCCGACTCATTCCCCAGGTGTAACCGGAATTCGCCGTCCAGCGGCAGCGGTTCCGACGACACCCCGAGCACGCGGCCGTTCAGCGCCACGCCGCAGCGGCCATCGGGGAGGATTTGCAGGCGCAGCGTCCACCACTGGCCACTTCGAATGGCCGCCGCCTCGGCTCCTAGGCTAAGTCCCTGAATCGCGCTCGGGAAAAACACGCGATCCGCCGCCCATTTTCCGTCGCCGGGCATATCGAGCCCACACCAGATGGCAGCCGGCCCCAACGCGGGCGGCGACTTGCTTTGGTCGGCGCGCACCAGCGCCGTGGTGTCACCGGACGCATACAGCGATACGCTGAGGCGCTGCCATTTGAACGCGGTGAACGGCGTGGACAGTCGCAGCTCCGCGCCCAGTCCGTTTCGTGCGGACAGCGTCTGCCGCAGGGTGCCAAAGCTGGGGTAGATGCCGTCACCGTGGTTCCAGAAGCCGCGGATCCCTTGCGGCCCCGTCACGACTAGCGGCTTCGGATCGCCCCACGAAATCCATCGGTCGCGCCACGTCGCATCCCACCGTTCGTCCAGCACCGCCGTGGGTGCCGCCCCCACCACGCGCACGCGCTTGGGTGAGGTGCGCCATGACCCGAGCGACGCGGTGATCTCGGCGATGCCGGTCGAGCGCGGATGGATTTCGCCGAGGGAATCCACCGTGGCCACCAACGT
>CALQGY020000052.1 GCA_943330235.2 Candidatus Kuenenia stuttgartensis | reverse complement strand
CGTCTGTACGATCCGGTGGAAGGGCGCATTCTCCTCGACGGACGGGACCTGCGCGAATACGATCTCGATGCGCTGCGCGCGAACATCGGCGTCATCTTCCAGGACTTCGTGCGCTTTAGCCTCACGGCCGGCGAGAACATTGCCGTGGGGCGCATTGAGGCGCGCGACGATCAGGCGCGCATCGCCGCGGCCGCAGAGCGGAGTCTCGCCGACGATGTCATCGCGAAGCTCCCCGATGGCTACGATCAACTCATCGGCAAACGCTTCCGCACCGGCGTGGATCTCTCCGGCGGCGAGTGGCAGAAGGTCGCCATCGCGCGCGCGTACATGCGGGATGCGCAGCTGCTCATCCTCGACGAGCCGACCGCCGCGCTGGATGCGCGCGCCGAGTTCGAGGTGTTTCAGCGCTTTAAGGAGTTGAGTGTGGCCCGCACCAGCGTGCTCATTTCGCACCGCTTCTCCAGCGTGCGCATGGCCGATCGCATTCTCGTGCTGGCCAACGGTGCCGTGGAGGCCGCAGGGACGCACGAGCAGCTGCTGGCGCAGGGCGGGCGCTACGCGGAACTCTTTGAGCTGCAGGCAGCCGGGTACCGTTAATCCGCACCGCTTGTCAGGCAGGGGCGCGTTGCGCACCTTGTCGCGCATGACCTTCGACTCTCGGCGCCGTAGCGCCTCCCGTGGCGCCTCCCGTGTGGTACTGGCCGCGTCGCTGCTCGCGCTGGGCCTCCCCGTCGTCCGGCCGACCGTCCTCGCCGCACAAGGCCAAACCGTCAATTGGCCCGTCTATGGTGGCGATAACGAGCACACGCACTTCACCACACTGGGACAGATCTCGCCCAAGAACGTCGCCACGCTCAAAGTGGCGTGGAGCTACCAGACGCACGACGAGTTCAACGGCTCCGAGATGCAGGCCAATCCCATCGTGATTGATGGGGTGCTCTACGCCACCACGCCCAAGCTGCAGGTGTTTGCGCTCAACGCCGTGACGGGCAAGGAGCTCTGGCGCTTCGATCCCAACAACGGCGCACCGCCCACGTCGCGCATCCGGCATCGCGGCGTCGTGGTCACGGGCGACCGCGTGTTGTTCAACTATCGCAATCGGCTGTATGCGCTGGATCGCGCCACCGGTAAACCCATCCCGTCCTTTGGTACCAACGGATGGGTGGATCTGCGCGCCGGCCTCGATCGCCCCGTGGAGGGACTGTCGGTCAGTGCCAGCACGCCGGGCGTCGTCTTCGAGAACCTGCTCATTATGGGGAGCAGTGTTCCCGAGGCGCTCCCCAGCGCCCCCGGCGACATTCGCGCCTACGACATCACCACCGGCGCGCTGCGTTGGAGCTTTCACACCATCCCGCATCCGGGCGAGGTGGGCTACGACACATGGCCGGCAGACGCGTGGAAGATTGCCGGGGGCGCCAACGCCTGGGCCGGCGTCACCATCGACACCAAGCGTGCGATGGTCTTCGCCGCCACGGGGTCGGCGTCGTATGACTTTTACGGCGCCAACCGCGCCGGCGATAACCTCTTCGCCAACAGCGTCATCGCGCTGGACGCCCGCACCGGCAAGAGGGTCTGGCACTATCAGGTGCTCAAACACGACCTCTGGGATCGCGATCTCCCCGCGGCGCCGACGCTCGTGACCATCACCCGCGACGGCCACGCCATCGACGCCGTCGCGCAGATCACGAAGACCGGGCACACGTGGCTGTTCAATCGCGACTCGGGCGAACCGCTCTTCCCCATCGAAGAGCGCGCCATGCCCGGCGTCGCCATTGAGGGCGAAAAGCCGGCCACCTCCCAGCGCTTCCCCACCATGCCGGAACCGTTCGCGCGGCAGCAGCTCACGCGCAACGATCTCACCACGCGCACGCCGGCCGCGCATGCAGCGGCGCTCAAAACCTTCAACGCCTTCCAGACGGGCCACCCGTACGATGCGCCCAACCTCAAGGGCAGCATCATCTATCCGGGCGTAGACGGCGGCGGCGAGTGGGGCGGTCCCGCCTACGACCCCACCACCAACCTGCTCTACGTCAATTCCAACGAGATGGCGTGGCTGCTCAAGCTCGTGCCGCGCAGCGACCAGTCGCTCTATGCGGCCAACTGCGCCAGCTGCCATGGCGATACCCGCAAAGGCACCGCCATCGGCCCGCCGCTGGAGAACATCACCGCCAAGCGGTCGCGCGAGCAGCTGGTGCAGATCATCCGCGAAGGCACCGGGCGCATGCCGGCCTTTGGCGCGGCCATGGACGGCGGCGCGGTCAACGACATCGTGAACTTCCTGGTCACCGGCAAGGACGCCTCGGTCGGGACCGTCGGCAGCAGCCCGTATCTGCTGCCGTATCGCACCGCGTTCTTTGACATCTTCCTCGATCACGAGGGATATCCCGGCGTGAAGACGCCGTGGGGCACGCTCAATGCCATCAACCTGAGCACCGGCAAGACGCAGTGGTCCATTCCGTTTGGCGAATATCCGAAGCTCGCCGCCAAGGGCGTCCGCAACACCGGCACCGACAGCTACGGCGGCGCCATCGTCACGGACAACGGGCTGCTCTTCATCGCCGCCACTACGTACGACCACAAATTCCGCGCCTTCGACAAGCGCACCGGCCGGCTGCTCTGGCAGACCACCCTCCCGGCCGCCGGCAACGCCACCCCGTCCACGTACATGGTGGATGGCAAGCAGTACCTCGTCATCGCCTGCGGCGGCGGGAAGAACGGCGCGCCCAGCGGCGGTACCTATGTCGCCTTCGCGCTCCCCGACCCCGCGGCGGCCTCGGCGCGCGCACGTACCGTCGCGCCCCAACGCGGTGGCCGACGCGGTGGCCGACGCGGTGGCCAACGCGGTGCGACGCGTTAGCCGGTCCTAGAACTTCACGGTCACGGGCGGCGCCTTCGGGTCCGCCCACACCTGTTTCGGCTGGTACGACACCACCAGCACTTTCCCGAACGCCGCCGGAAACCGCACCCGCAGCGTGCGGATGGCGCGCGTCCCCACGGCGTCGGCGTGCAGCTCCAGCGGCTCTTCGTGCAGCGCCTCGCCCGGGGTGACCACGGCCTGCATCGCCTGCTGCTGCAGCAGCGCCTGGACCCGCGCCGCGTCGGGCACCGTCCAGTGGGTCAGCGCCAGCGCGGTCCCGTCGGCCAGCTGGAGGCTGGTCGCCGCGAGGAGGCGTTTCTGCGCACCCGCAAACTCCACCGCGAATTGACGCGCTGGCATCGCCGAGTAGGTCAGCACGAAGTCCGTCAGCGCTCGGCGCGGCGCCATCGCCCGGTGCAACGCCGCCAGATAGTTGATGTACAGCGTGACCGAGACATGGAGCGCGTCACGCAGCACCAGCGTGGCGCGGTTGTCCTGCATCTCGTGAAAACGCCTGACAGGCGCCGTCGCGGCGGATGCCCCGCTGGCCGTGGCTGCCAGCATCAGTACCCCCACCCCCAGCCGTCGCATCAGGCGGGGGCGCAACGGGCGGAGGCGCAACGGGTTGGAGACACCGGCGGGACCACCGCCGCCAGCAGAGGCTCTGGACATCGGACCGGGCGAAAGAGGAGAAACGCGGCGCCGCGGCGCAGGGACCGACCGCCGCGCTTAATAGGTTGTGCTTGACACGCATCCAAGGCTGTACAATACTTTGTTCGATCACCGAACAAACACGAATCGCCGCGCTCCACTCCTCTGGCGATCGGCCCCAAGATCTCCGTCTCCCTCCTGGAGAGATCGCATGCGTCCATACCGCCCATCGGCCGTCGTTTTGGCTGCGGCAGCCTCAATAGTTCTTGGCGCCTGCAGCCGGGATACCTCCACCCTCGAACCCGCCGCCTTCCCCACGGACGGCGCGGTCTTCGGCGAATCGTTCGCCGCGGGGGTGGGCTTTCAAGCGTTTGGCGGCTCCAAGACGGACGCGCTCTCCATTGACGCGACCACCAGCCACTCCGGCACCACGTCCCTCAAGGTCATCGTCCCCGCTGCGGGCGACGCCTCCGGAGGCTACGCCGGCGGTGCCTTCGTCGCCAGCGTGCCGCGGGACCTGTCGTCGTACAATGCCCTGTCGTTCTGGGTGAAGGCCAGCCGTTCGGCCACCATGAATGCCATCGGTCTGGGCAACGATAATACGGGCAAATCCAAGTTCACCGCCGAGCGCGCCGCGGTGCCCCTGACCACGGGCTGGACCAAAGTCGTGATGCCCATTCCGCTGGCCGAGAAGCTGACCAGCGAGAAGGGGATGTTCTACTTCGCCGAAGGGCCGGAAGACGGCGCGGGCTACACCATCTGGCTTGATGACATCAAGTTCGAGAAGCTGGCCTCCGTCACCAACGTCCGTCCCGCCATCGTCTCCGCGACGCTCAACGCCGAAATCGGCGCCAGCACGAACATTGGCGGCACGTCGGTGGTCTTCAATGTGGACGGCGCCGACCAGACGATCGGTGCGTCGCCCAACTACTTCACCTTCACGTCGTCCAATCCCGCCGTCGCCACCGTGTCGTCCACGGGCGGCATCACGGTGGTGGGCGCGGGCACCAGCAACATTGGCGCCAAGCTGGGCACCGTCGCGGCCAGCGGCATCGTGGTGCTCAAGTCCGCGGCGGCGCCCACGGTAGCGGCGCCCACCCCCACGCGCGCGGCGGCCGATGTCATCTCCCTCTTCAGCGGCGCCTATACCAATGTCCCGGTGGACACGTGGTCGGCCAGCTTTGACATCGCCGATGTGGCCGATGTACTCATCGCCGGCAACGCCACCAAGAAGTACACCAACATGGCGTATGCGGGCATCGAGTTCATCACGCAGAAGGTGAACGCGAGCGGCATGACGCATCTGCATCTCGACGTCTGGACGTACGATGATGCCGCCTTCAAGGTGAAGTTGGTGGACTTCGGCAACAACGGGGTCTTCGGCGGCAACGACGACTCCGAGCAGGAGCTCACGTTCACCAAGAGCTCCACGCCGGGCGTCACCGCGGGTGCATGGAGCAGCCTCGATATCCCGATGTCATCATTCGGCGGGCTCGCCTCCACGGCGCATCTGGCGCAGATCATCATCTCGGGGTCCAGCCCCACCGTTTACCTCGACAACGTCTACTTCTACAAGGGTGCGGCGGCGCCGGGCGCTGCAGCGCCTACGGTCGCGGCCCCCACGCCCACGCTGGCCGCGGCCAACGTCATCTCGCTCTTCAGCAACGCCTACACCAACGTGCCAGTGGACAACTGGTCGGCCGATTGGGACAGCGCCGATCAGAGCGATATCCAAATCGCCGGCAACGCCACCAAGAAGTACACCAATCTGGTCTTCGCCGGCATCGAGTTCATCTCCAAGCAGATCGACGCGTCGGCCATGACCACGCTGCACCTAGATCTCTGGACGCCCGACTCCACGAAGGCGCCCGCGATCTTCAAGGTCAAGCTGGTGGACTTCGGCACCAACGGCGCGTTCGGTGGCGGTGATGATTCCGAGCACGAAATCACGATCAATCGCGCCAACACGCCGGCGTTCCAGTCGGGCAGCTGGATGAGCCTCGACCTGCCGTTGTCGACGTTCACCAACCTGACGGCCAAGGGGCACCTCGCGCAGATCATTCTCTCGGGCGACCTGCGCACCGTGTTCGTCGACAACATCTACTTCGCCAAGGGCGGCAGCACTGGCGGCGGCGGTCCCGCCCCCGCCGCGCCCACCACGGCCGCCCCCGTGCCCACCTACCCGGCCGCCAACGTCCTCTCGCTCTTCAGCAACGCGTACACCAACAACACGGTGGACACGTGGTCGGCCGACTGGGACAGCGCCGATCAGGCCGAAGTCCAAATCGCCGGTGATGCCACCAAACGCTACACCAACCTGGTGTTCGCGGGCATCGAGTTCATCACCAAGCAGCTCAACGCCACGTCCATGACGAACCTGCGCATGGACATCTGGACCCCCGACGCCACCGCGGCCCCGGCGATCTTCAAGATCAAGCTGGTGGACTTCGGGGCCAACGGCGCCTTCGGCGGTGGCGATGACGTGGAGCATGAAATCACGCTGAGTGCGGCCACCACCCCGGCGCTCGCGACCGGCAACTGGGTCACGCTCGACATTCCGCTCACCGCATTCACGGGGTTAGTCACCAAAGGCCATCTCGCGCAGTTGATTATCTCGGGCGACCTCAAGACCGTCTACGTCGACAATGTGCTGCTGCACAAATGACCTCACGGCTTAGCGGCCACGAGCCGCTGGAAGGGGCACCGATGACCAACATGACGCGCGTGAGTATGGGCGCGACCCGCGCCGACTCGGCGGCACCGCCCACACTCGCCAATGCGGTACTCCGCATGATCTGGGAGGAGCGCCGCATCTCGCGCGCGGAGATCGCGCGTCGCGCCGATCTCTCGCGGTCGACCGTCTCGGACATCGTTTCCCTGCTGCTGGCCACCACGCTCGTCGTCGAAGCCGGCGTGGGTGAATCGCAAGGCGGTCGCCGACCGATCGTGCTCGAGTTCCAGGACGATGCGTTCTACATCCTCGGCGTCGATCTGGGCGCCACGCACGTCGCGGTCGCGCTCACCGATCTGCGCGGACAGGTGCTGGCGTGGCAACATCGCGAGTATCCCGTGCAGCACGATGCCGACGGCACGCGCGCGCTGATCATCGCGCTGTGCGAAGCCTGCCTGGCGAGTGTGGCCGATTCGCCGCGTCGGTTGCTGGGTATCGGCGTCGCGCTGCCGAGCCCCATTGATCCGCGGCATCCGGAGCGCATCCACCCCATGGCCCTCCCCAGTTGGAAGGGACATCACGGCATGGAGCAACTGCACACGCACTTCCACGTGCCGGTCCTCATCGACAACGATGCGAACCTCGGCGCACTCGCCGAACACTGGTGGGGCGCGGCGCGCGGGCTGGACGACTTCATGTATTTGAAAGTCGCCACCGGTGTCGGCTCGGGACACTTCATCGCGGGGCACATCTACCGCGGCGCCAGTGGTGTGGCCGGTGAAATCGGCCATCTCACCATCGATCCGCGCGGTACACCGTGCGGCTGCGGCAATCGCGGCTGCCTCGTGACGTATGTCGGGTCGGACGCGCTCATTGCCCGCGTGCAGGAGTTGTTCAACACGTTCCCCAAGAGCGCGCTGCGCGACATCACGCTCACCAGCACGGCCATTGAGGAAGCAGCGCTCGCCGACGATCCGCTGGCGGTACAAGTGGTCTTCGAGGCCGCTGAATATCTGGGCATCGCTGTCGCCGGTATGCTCAACCTCATGAACCCCGCCGCCATTGTATTGGGTGGCGGACTCGCGCGATTGGGCGAGCGCCTGCTCGTACCGCTTCGCGAGACCGTGTTGCGTCGCACGTTCGTGAGTGCGGTCGCGTCATCGGAAATTCACACCAGTGAACTCGGGCCGCGCGGCGTCGCCATTGGCGCCGCCACCCTCATGCTGGACGCGGCCCTGCGTGACCCAAGCCTGTTCCCGGTTATCGGGGCCACCTAGCCCCTCATCCCCTCCCGCCGATATGAAGCGTCTCGCGATCTCCGCCGTCCTCCTCGGGTGGTGCAGTCTGCTGGTCAGCAGCTGCTCGTCTACACCCACCGATACCTCGAAGTGGAATCTGGTGTGGCAGGATGAGTTTGACGGCGCACAGGGCGCGCTGCCCAACGCCGCCAACTGGAAGTTTGATGTCGGCACCAACTGGGGCAACGCGCAGCTCGAGTACGACTCCGATCGCGCCACCAATGCGTCGTTGGACGGCTCGGGCAATCTCGTCATCACGGCGCGCAAAGAGACGTATCAGGGCAGCCCGTACACGTCAGCGCGTATCACCACCGAAGGCAAGCGCACCGTGCAGTACGGCAAGGTTGAGGCGCGCATGAAGCTCCCCAGTGGACGCGGCCTCTGGCCCGCCTTCTGGTTGCTGGGCGCCAACAAGCCCACGGTTGGTTGGCCGGCGTCGGGTGAGATCGACATCATGGAAATCCGCGGCACCGATCCCAGCACGGTGTTGGGCAGCATGCACGGTCCCGGCTACTCCGGTGGCGCGGCGCTCACCAAGTCCAAGACGCTCACGCTCACGCGCTTCGACAACTCGTTCCACACCTTCGCCGTGGAATGGTCGCCCGAGCAGGTGGAGTTCTTCGTGGACGGCCTCTCGTACAACGTCGTAAAGAAGAGCGAGTCGCCCACGCCGTGGGTCTTCGATCATCCGTTCTACATCATTCTCAACGTCGCCGTGGGCGGCAACTTCGTCGGATCACCCGACGCCTTCACGCCGTTCCCGCAGACGATGGTCGTTGACTGGGTGCGCGTTTACCAGCTGAAGCCATGAGCGATCACGTTCACTTCGAAACGGCTGCGGCCGACCGCATCTCGTTCGCGCGCAAGCTCGCCTACGGTGCGGGCGCGTTCGTCAACAACCTGCTCGCCGCCGCCATTGGGGGGATGATCATCATCCTCAACCTCGGCTTCGGCATGAATCCCGCGCTGGTGGGATTGCTGGGCGCCATTCCGCGCGCCGCTGACGCCGTGATGGATCCGCTCATGGGGTACATCTCCGACACCACGCGCTCGCAGTGGGGACGTCGTCGGCCGTACATCTTCATTGGCGCCATCGCGTCGGGGATCACGTACATCGCGCTCTGGTTCCTGCCGGTCGGACACAGCGAGACGTTCTACTTCTGGTATTTCCTGATTGGCTCGATCGTGTTCTATCTGGCCTACACGATCTTCGCCGCACCGTGGGTGGCGTTAGGCTATGAGCTCACGCCCGATTACCACGAGCGGACACGCCTGATGGGCGTGCAGAATTTCATCGGACAGATCGCGTACCTGGTGTCGCCGTGGTTCCTCTGGATCATGACGCACAAGGAATGGTTTGCCACGCCCGCCGCTGGTGCGAAGGGGCTGGCCATCGGCGTCGGCATTGTGGCCATCGCGGTGGGTGTGTTGCCCGCCATCTTTTTGCGCGAGCGGTTCAACGCGGCCGATCACGACGAGCCTGCGGCCATTCACGGCGAAGGCCGCTTTGCCGCGGTGCGTCGCAATGCCATCACCTTCGTGAAGGGATGCGCCACCACGCTCAAGTCGCGCCAGTTCCTCAAGCTGTGCTTCGCCACGTTCCTGGTGTTCAACGGCTTCATCATGATCTCGTCGTTCGGCTCGTACGTGATCATCTACTACGTGTTCGGCGGCAATCAGGAACTGGGCGCCAAATACGCCGGCTACGCGGGCACGCTCGGCGCGGTCTCCACCTTCCTCGTGATCTTCTTCATCACGTGGATGGCCACCAAGGTGGGCAAGCGCAACGCGTTCTTCGTCTCCACCGGCCTCTCCATGGTGGGCTATCTGCTCAAGTGGGTCTGCTACAATCCGCAGTACCCGTGGCTGCTGCTGGTGCCCGCGCCGCTGCTGGCGTTCGGTCTGGGCGGATTGTTCACGCTCATGCCTTCCATGATCCCCGATGTCGTGGACGTCGACGAGTTGGAAACGCGTCAGCGTCGCGAAGGGATGTTCGGCGCCATTTACTGGTGGGTCGTGAAGGTGGGCATGGCCGCGGCCATCGCTGGCGGTGGCTACCTGCTCAACGCCACCGGATTCGATGTCGCCCTGGGTGGCCAGCAGACCGCGCACACGCTCACGCTCATGCGCGCCTGCGATGCGTTCATCCCGTTCCTCACGTCGGGGCTCGCGCTCTGGATCATCTCGTCGTACGCCATTACCGAAGAGAAGGCGCGTGATGTGCGCAAGGAGCTTGAGCGGCGGCGCGGCGTCGCGGCGGCGTAGCGGTCGCGGAGTCCGCGATCGCGGAGCACGTGATCGCGGAGCACGTGGTCGCGGAGCGCGCCCCGGCGCGAAGGAGAACGCACGGGGCGCACTGACGAAGGCGCTGGACTACGGCCGATACTCCCGCACCGTGTGTTGCTTCACCTCGGCCTCGGTCCACCAGACGGGCTTGAACGTGCCCTTCGCGAACATCGCGGCCTGATCGGCGTAGTGGGGGGAGGTGCTGTCGGCGCTTTCGCCGTATGCGAGTACCGAGTACGCACGCGGACGCGCGGCGCCGAATTCCACGGCCAGCACCCATCCGTCACCGCCATTGGCGAGCAGCTTGCCGTCCGGCGCGGTTTCATATTGCAACACACGGAAACAGCCCAGCAGTCCGCTACATCCGCCAACGGGCACATCCACCGCTCCGCGACGCACGCGATGGACGTCGCCCCAGGACACATCGATGGCGCCGTAGCGCGTGGTCACATCGTCGATCGCCCACGCGAGCGCATCGAGCGCGAGTGACGGTTTGCCGAGTCCGCGCGGTGTGCTGGTGAGCGCATTCAGACTCCATTTCTCGGCGTATGCCGAATCACGCGCGAGACCGGAGTAGCGGCGCCACCACGATTCGAACAACACACCGCCGCGACTCGCCGGGGCCACGGTATTGTCCCACGCGCGCAGTACGCTGTCCGCGTGCGCGAGGGCGCCGGTCGGTGCGGCCGCGCGCAGTGCCTTGAGCAGGTCGGGCTTCACACGATCGGCCAGCAGCATGCGCATGCTGTGTTTGGTGACCATCACGTCTTCCAGTGAGAACGTGCGCGCGTTCGCAATCAGCTGCAGCGCATGCTGACTCCGTAATCCCAACGGGCCACGCTCCACGTTGAGCGGATAGTTGGCGGTATCGAGCCGCTGATTCAGATTCGCATAGTGCGGCGCATCGTTTTCATTATGCACGTAGCCGCCCTTGGGATTGAGCGTCTGCGGCAGGCGCTCCAGCGGCACGAGATGTGTCCAGATGTCGGCCGACGTGTGCGCCACGGTGAACGTGGAATCCCCTGTGGGCGCGTGCGGAATCTCTGGCAGACTCGCCATCCAGATGGTGAGAATATTGCCCGCGCGATCGGCATACGTGAGGTTGGATGTCGACCGCGCACGCATCGCCAACGCCTGCTTCCATTCAGCCAGGCTCGTCGCGCGCATCATCGCCAGAAACTCGGCGCCGGCCTTGAACTCACCGTCGGTGCCGCCGCGCACGATGTAGAGGCGCGTTGCGGTACGATGTACCACCGCGCCCAGCGGCGTGGTGAAGAACGTGCGCGTTTCTGTCTTGAGGCCATCGGGCGTCTGGTACTCCACCGTGGCCGACTGCGTGCGCACCGCCACTGACACGCCGTCAAAGAGATAGTGATCGGGCGCGCCCGGATCGACGTCCAGCGCGTAGATCTCGTCGTTGTGGGGATTGTTGTTGGTGGTGGCCCAGCCCAGATCCTTGTTGAACCCTGCCACCACCGCGAATGCGCTGCCGATGCGGAAGTCGCCGTAGAAATCGAGCCTGCCGCGTACCGTGACGTGCGCTTCCCAGTAGCCGGCGGTCCACGCGAGGTGCGGATTGCGCAGCAGGATTGCGCGACGCGACGTGGTGCGACTTGGCGCGAGTGCCCACGCGTTGGAACCGTCCTCGTTCGGCGCGATCTCGTCGTGTGGCTCCGTGTCTTCACGTGCGCCGGAGGCGCGCAGCGAATCTGCCTGCAACCGTCGCAACACCTGTCGTTGGGCTGCCGTGATGTTCGCGCCGCCGATATCACCCGCCGCCACATCGTGTCCCGTGAACACCGGCTCGGCCCACGCGGGCAACGTGGCCTTGTTCGCGCGAATGTAGCGATTCACGCCTTCGGCGAACCCTTCGTACATCGCGCGCGTGTCGGCGTCGAGCAGGTGATACGTCTCTTCCACGCGCGCCTGCGTGAGCCGGGCCGCGAAGTCCGACGCCATGCTGTCCTTGCCGAAGGTGCGACCCATCCAGCCTTTCTCGCGCAGCAGACTGCGAATCACGCGCTCGCCGTAGTCTTCCGATTGCGCGTAGCCGAGGCCGATCCCGATGCCGCGGAAATCGCTGGCCGTAATGTGCGGCACGCCGTATTCCGTGCGGCGAATCGTCGGCGAGTCGTCGGAGGGGAACGGTTGTGCGCCGAGGCAAATGCCTGCGGCGAGAAGAGCAAGCACAGCGCGGGCGCGGAACATGGCAGTCGGCATGGGATCGGTGAGGTAACGCCTACGCCTTCGGCATACCGCGCAACGCCGCCGCAGCCTGATGGATCCCCGCCCGAATGCGGGGATACGCGCCGCACCGGCAAACATTCCCCTCCATCGCCCGATCGATGTCGGCATCGGTGGGCGCGGGTGTCGTCGTCAACAATGCCGAGGCGGCCATCACCTGCCCCGACTGGCAGTAGCCGCACTGCGGCACATCCAGCGCCACCCACGCGGCCTGCACCGCCGCCACCGCCGCGCCGGAGGCCCCGTCCGCGGCCCCCTCAATCGTGGTGATGGACGTGCCCGCGAGCGTAGAGACCGGCCGCACACACGACCGCTCCGGACGACCATCCAGATGCACCGTGCACGCACCGCAGGCGGCAATACCGCAGCCGTACTTAGAGCCCGTCAGCCCAAGCGTGTCTCGCAGCACAAACAGCAGCGGCGTATCGCCCTCCACCGCCACGGTCACCGCGCGGCCATTCACCTGCAGCACCATCGGCGTCGGGGTGACGTCGTCTCGCATCGGTTCGCTCGCCATCAGGGGGTCCCTCCGGCAGGCAGCCCGGTGGACGCCACCGGGGGCAGACGCAGTGGCAAGGTGCGCAGTCGCGTGCCGGTCAGCGCAAAGACCGCGTTCGCCACCGCCGGCGCAATCGGCGGCAGCGCGGGTTCGCCAATCCCGCTGGGCTCCTCAAGACTGGGCACCAGATGCGTTTCAATCACGGGACACTCCGCGATCCGCAGCGGGCGATAGCCATCGAAGTTGGCCTGCTGCACCACCCCCTGCGCGACGGTGATTTCGCCATACAGCGCCGCCGACAGGCCGTAGATGATCGCGCTCTCCACCTGCTGCACCACCGTATTCGGATTCACCACAAAGCCACAGTCCACCGCCGCCACCACGCGATGTACCCGAATGGCCCCACTGGTCGCCACCGACACCTCGGCCACCTCCGCCACCGTCGCACCGAATGAGGCGTGCAACGCGATGCCGCGCGCCATCGGTTGACCATCCGGCGCATGGCCGATCGGGGTCCCCCAGCCGCTCTTCGCCATCACCAGATCGAGCACCGCGCGGGCCCGTGGATGTTGCGTCAACAACGATTGCCGTAGCGCGGCGGCATCGGTCTTCGTCGACGCCGCGATTTCATCGACGAAGCTCTCCACAAAAAATGCCTGATGCGAATGCCCCACCGATCGCCACGAGCCCACCGGCACGCGCCCCTGCACTTCCGTGTGCCGAGAATGCCACGCCGGAAATTCATACGGCTGATCCCACGTGCCTTCGGCGGTCGTGCGATCGGGGCCCGCACTCGTCATCAGAAACCCGATGCGACGGCTGTACATCTTGAACGGCGGGTCACCCGCGGAATGCGCGAGAAAACTGGTAATCCGACCGCCAGCATCCAGCCCCGCCCGCAATCGCGAGACGGTGGCCGGACGATAGAAGTCGTGCCGCATATCATCCTCGCGCGTCCACTGCAGCTGCACCGGCACGCCGGGGAGCGCCTTTGCAATCGCCGCCGCCTGCGCGACATAATCGGCGTCCAACCGACGACCAAACCCGCCGCCTAACAGCAGCTGATGCACCGTGATCGCGTCGGCAGACAGCCCGGTCACCTTCGCCACCGCCGCGCGCGCGACACCGGGCACCTGCGTGCCCACCCACAGCGCCGCGCCGTCAGCATCCACGCGCACCGTCGCATTCATCGGCTCCATCGTGGCATGCGCGAGATACGGCGCTTCGTAGGTCGCCTCCATCACGCGTGCCGACGCCGCGAGCGCCTCGTCGGCATCTCCATGCCAGCGCATCGGGGCGCCACCATCACCGGCCGCCGCCGCATGCAAGCGCGGCAGAATTTCGCTCGTGGCAATCGTCTGCTGCGTCCCCGTGTCCCATTCCACCGCAAGCGCCGCCACACCCTGACGCGCATGCCACCAACTGTCGGCCACCACCGCAACGCCCGCCGGATCGCCGTAGCCACTGCCGGCAAGCGCCACGACGGCCTTCACGCCGGGACGCGCGCGCGCGGCCTGCTCATCGAATCGCCGTGGGGTACCCCCGAGCGTCGGGCACATGGCCACGGCCGCATACAGCATCCCCGGCAATCGCACATCACACGCGTACAGCGGGGCCCCGCGCGACTTCTCGGCGGAATCCAGCCGCGGCGTAGACCGTCCCAATAACGTGAACGTCGACATCGCCTTGAGCGTCACCTGCGACGGCCGGTGCTCCACCGCCTCAGCGGCCACTTCGCCAAAGCGAACGCGCCGGTCGCCGTGCGAAATGACGCCGTCGTGCACCTGACAGTCGGTCGGCTCCACGCCCAAGCGCGCCGCGGCGGCGGCCACCAGCGAGGCGCGCGCCGACGCGCCCGCCTCGCGGAGCGGCCCCCAGCAGTCGCGCAGGCTCGAGGAGCCACCGGTCATCATGAGCCCGAACTCACGACCCGTCTTGGCGGCCAGCCATCGGGTGGCGCGCGCCACGGCGTTGGTTTCGTCGTCACGAAGCGGCATCCCTTCGCGAAGCACGGACACGTTCGCATAGATCTGATCGATGGGACTCGGGGTCACCCGCACCCGCTCCCACGCGCACCCCAGCTCCTCGGCCAGCAGCATGGCGAGGGCCGTGTGAATCCCCTGCCCCATTTCCGCCTTGGGGACGACGACCGTGACCGTGTCGTCCGGGGCGATCTCCACCCAGCCATTGAGACGGATCGTCCCGTCAGCGGGCCCCGGCTTCGCGCGGCCAATGAGCCGCTGGCGCGGGGGAAGGAGCGCCCAGCCCAGGACCAGCGCGCCACCAGTGCCGAGCCCCGCGAGGAGGAAGGTGCGGCGTTTCATCTCGGGAAAGTAGCGTATCGGCTGGCCGGCGGTGAGCGGTGCGGTCAGATCCACGGCACGCGGTGACCGGCACGCCGTGAACACCTATGACATCAGCGAACAGAGCGCACGGCCGTGGTGCGAATAGCAGACGCGTCAATTGGTTGCGAGAAGTGTTGCGGCAAGGAATACTTCTCGCTCCCGTTTAGAGCAGTGCGTCCATGGCCGGTGAGGCATCCCGGGAGAATGGGCGCGACAGCGATCGCAGGGATGAGGCTGACCAATTGCCGGACAATGAGGGAGGTGGTGGCGCCGCGTATCGGCTGATGCTGCTCGGCGGGGCCGGACTGCTGCGTACAGACGGCGGCGATCCCCCGCCGGGCGCATCGCAGCCCCGTCGTCTGGCGATCTTAGCGGTACTGGCCGATGCATGGCCGGCCGCGGTCACGCGGGATCGCCTCATTGGCTTGATCTGGCCCGAGCAGGACACCGCGGGCGCCCGCCGTCTCCTGACGCAAGCGTTGTATGTCATACGCCGGGAGCTCGGCGAGGATGCGCTCCGGACCACGACGCTGGACGTCACCCTCATGCCCGCCGTCCTCCCCGCCGATCTCCTCGCGCTGCGTGAGGCGCTGCGCGCCGGCGATACCGAGGGGGCGTTTGCGCACTATCGCGGCCCGTTTCTGCAGGGGTTTCACCTTGGGAATGCCCCAGCTGTTGAGCGCTGGTGCGATGACGTCCGCGACAGCCTGAGCGCCTCGTTAAGTCAGGCAGCACGGCACGCCGCGCGCACGGCCTCCAACGCCGGTGACCACGCCGAGTCGCGCCGCTGGTACGAACGACTGGTGCAGTTGCTGCCGTTCGATGCCCCGGTGGTCATGGGACTGGTGGAAACCACGGTCCTGAGTGGAGATCCAGCGGCAGCGCTCGCGCACGTGCACGCCTATGAGCGTCGGATGCGCGACGATCTGGACGTCGACCCCGATCCCCAGGTGCGGAGTGTCCTGGACGCACTGCGTGGGCGACCGGCGGCGCTGCCGGCGGCGATCTCCGCTGCGAGCCCCACGGGCACAAGCCCCACTGGCACGAGCCCATCGGACACGACGTTCTCGAACGAAGCGGCGTCTGGTTCTGCGCAGCCCATGCACCCGGACGAGGCACCGCCGGCCACGCCGCCCGAGACCGCCGCCACCCGCGTCGTACCCGCATCACGAGGGATCGCCACGGGACGGAACATCGCCGCCGCGGCAAGCCTGCTGCTGCTGATGGGTGCCGGCGCCCTGTGGAAGGGCCGTACCGCTACGCCGCCAACCCAACTGGCGGCGGTCCCTCGCGATGTGGTGCTGCTGCCACTCATCGTGCGTGGCGACAGCGCGGAGGCGGCCAAGGTCCGGGAGATTGTCACCGATGGCCTGCTGGCCTTGCAAGGAGCCAACGGTCGGACCGTCCGTGTCGCTACCGGTGGAGACACCGTGCCGGTGGCCGAGGGGTCAGCGGTTGAGCGGATCAGCGGAACGGTGGTGGTGACCGCGGGGAACGTGCGCGTCGACCTCGCCGTGCCGGGCGCCGCGACACCGGTGACACGTCGGTCCAGCCGTGATTCGCTGCTGGCCCTGACGGATCAATTGACCTGTGCCGTGTTGGTGGAGCTCTATCCGGAGCTTGGCCGGAGCCTCCGGGATGGTCCCGCGCGGACCACCAGCCATCCGAAGGCGTTGCGGCGGCATTTGGACGGAGAGGTCCGGCTCCGTCAGGGAGACTTCCCGGGTGCTTGGGACGCCTTCCGTGAGGCGACCGAGCTGGACCCGGGATTCTCCACGGCGTGGTATCGGCGCGCCATCGCGGCCGAATACACTCAACGGACGCAGGATGCCGACAGCGCGATTCTGCAGGCGCTCCGCCGCCCGGAACGACTGCCAGAGCGCGACCGCCTGCTGTATACCGGCTATGCCCAATGGCGCACCGGCAACGCCGTTTTCGCCGAATCGTATTTCCGCGATCTCGCGGGCCGGAGCCGGTTCGATCAGGATGTCTGGTTCCAGCTGGCGGAAGTGCTGTATCACGCGGGTCCGCTGCTGGGACGACCGATGGAGAATGCCACCGACGCCTGGCGTGCCGTGATCGCGATCGACTCCGCGAACTTTGAAGCGATCATCCATGCAGTCCGGCTCGAGGCTCGGGCGGGGAATGCGTCGGGGCTGGCGGCGCTGCAGCGGCGCCTCGCCTTGTTGCGGGCGTCGGGGCCGGTGGCCGGCGAGTCCCGCGTCTTCGCGGCCTATGGTTCGCGTTCAGACGCCCAAATCGCGGCGATCGAGCCCCTGCTCGATTCACTCCCCGACTACTCGCTCTTCTACCTGCACGCCATGATCGCCGGCATGCTGGAGAAGCCAGAGGCCGCAGAACACATCGCCCGAAAGCTGACCGCCTCGGGCCGCCCGCAGACCATCCGAGCGCAGGGCTTCCTCGCGCTAGCGCACCTCGCGGTAGCGCGCGGTCGGACGGGCGAGGCCGCCGGTTGGCTGGCGCAGGCGGAACCGCTCGATCCCGTCTCGGCGGCGTGGACCCGTGCGAATTTCGCCACACTGCCCTGGATGACAACCGATCGGGGCACCCGGGATTCCATCGCAGGTCAGATCACCGTGATGCGCACCGGCGTGGCGAGTGCCGTCCCGCTGAGTCTGGAGTTGGCGGTGGATATCCCGGCAAGCCCGCTCATTTCCGCCTACCATCTGGCCCTGCTGGCCGGACCGGAGGCCGCGGCCCCTGGGCGGCTGGCCTGCGATCCCACCTGGATCCCGCGGGTGCGCTCGCTCTGCGCCGACCTGCAGCGTGGCCTTCGGGTCAGCTGGGCGCAGCAGCACGCGTCCGGTGATGCGCGGGATCTGGACGACTTCGTGCCGCTGGTGCCGTATCAGTTTGCCGGTCGCTCCACCTACTTCTCGCGGACGCGGGAGCGATGGTGGCGCGCCGTGTCGCTCGAGGCGCAGCGGAAAGATCAGGAAGCCGACATGGCCTTCCGCTCCATCCACCAGAGCGCTCGGCTGGACTACATCTACTTCGCCCCGAGCCTATGGCACCGGGGGCGGATCGCCGAGCGTCGAGGCGACGCCGCGGAAGCCCGCCGGCTGTATGCCCATGTGTTGGAGTTGTATGACCGTCCCGATGCCGACGCCCGCGCCCTCGCGGACTCGGCCCGCGCCGGCATCAGCCGTCTGGGCGTGACGAAATAGCGGGAGGCGCGGTTTTGGCAGCAAATTGACAATGAGTAGCAGAGTGGGTTGACCCTGCCATCGTAGTGTCCCGCGCATCCTCGCAAGACCTCATCACGGCTGTCCTCCCCGCTACCCCAGCTCGCCACATGCGTCGTCCTCACGTCACCAGCCTGCGTTCGCTGTTCGCCCTGGCCTCACTCGCATCGCTCGCCGCATGCGCCGGGAGCGGCGAGACCGCGGTGACGCCCCCCCAGCCGCTGCCGCCCACGGTGGCGACCGTGACGGTCACCGCCGCCAGCACCACGCCGCTGCTCCCCGGTGCCACAGTCCAGCTGACGGCGAAGGCGCTTACGGCAGCGGGCGCCGAGGTGCCCACGGCGTCCATCACCTGGAACTCGGCGACGGCGAGCATTGCCACGGTATCCACGACGGGGCTCGTGACCGCCGTGGGGGCTGGTAGTACCGCCATCACCGCGAGTTCGGGATCCGCCACCGGGTCCCTCACGGTGCAGGTCAACCCCGGTGGGATTGTCGGGACCACGGGAGGCACGGTGACAGCAGCCGGCGGCGCCGTCACGCTGCAGCTCCCGGCCGGCGCCCTCACCGCAACCACGGCCATCACGGTCACCCCCAAGCCCGACACCGTCCGCACCGAGCACTCGGTCGGCTCGGCCTATTTCTTCGGCCCCACCGGCACCACGTTCGCGCAGCCGGTGACAATCGCCCTCAAGTACGACAGCACGCAGCTCCCGCGCTTTACCCCCAAGTCGGCGCTGCGCGTGGCGCGGCTGACGAACGGCAAGTGGGAACCGCTCACGGAGTCCGTCGTGGTGGACAGCGCCACCAAAACGGTCCGCGCCGCCACCCGATCATTTTCCGTCTATTCGGTGGTGCGCGATCCCTGCACGCCCTTCACCGGCGCCACCGGCACCATTGTCGGACAGATCTCCACGGCAGACTGCCTCTTCACGACCGACGGCCGGCGTTCGGACTACTACACCCTGTCCCCGACCGATGGCGAGGTCGTTGTTCTGCGCGGCAGCGGCGATCTGGACGGTCTCTTCGGGCTCAAGGAGGCCACCAACGATCCCACCACGGGAACCGTCTGGAATTCCAACAGCACCATCCAGAGCGACCTGCGCCTGCTGAGCAACGGCGATCCGCTGCAACTGTTTGTGAGCGGCCGCGACTCCACGAAGCTCGGGACGTACAGCCTCGCGCTGTCATCGGGCACCACCGAAAGCGTGTCCCATGAGTGCGTGACCAGCACCAACGGCAAGAGCTACATCATGATGATGCCCGGCACCACCATGCGGGGCACGATACAGGCCGCCAACAGCTGCGAGATCGCCATTCAGGCTGGCAACCCGGCCGCCATCGGGAAGCCGCTGCGGGTGCACTACTACCCCGTCAAATTGGTGGCCGGCACCCGGTATACGATCACGGGCAGCGGCTTTGCCCCGCAGTCGTCGCTGTCGGTTTTCCGCTCCGGTTTGGTGGGGCAGGACATCACCACGGGCAGCACCCGCTCCGTGACGATCACGCCGCCCAGCACGGGCTACTACTTCATCGAGGTGGGGTCCGGCGGGTTCCAGAACGCCAACTTCACGGGCAATTGGATTCAGCCCGTCTTCACGTTTACCGTGAGCGTCTCACGGTAACGGCGGCTCGCGATCGACCATTACAGTCGTCGCTACGCCATTCGCATCCCGAAGCCGCGCGGGAATAACATCCCCGCGGCCTTCGGGCTCATCCGCGCCTGCTTGGGCCACGCGAACGACAGCGTGCCGTGGAAGTCGTAGTCACCGAACAGCACATCTGCCACGCCCTGCCCTTCGGAGCCCGGCAGCCACGCCGCGACAAACGCGCACGACGCCTCCATCTCACGGTTCACCACCAACGGCCGTCCCGACAGCATCACCGTCACCACGGGAATACCCTTGGCCCCGATGGCTTCGATGATCGCGACATCTTCCGGATGCAGCTCGGCCAACTCAATGGTTTTGCCGTAGGGCGTCAGCTGCGACGTGGGGCCGCCAAAGCCCGAGCCTGAGGCCACACGTCCGCCTCGACGGATATCGCCCATCCCTTCGGCGTACGGCGTCTCACCGATGACAACAATCGCGACATCGTGCTGCGCGGCATTCGCATCGCTGCCATCGAGGCTCAGCACCGCGTTCGGGGCGATGGCCCGAATCCCTTCCCAGATCGACGTGCCGCCCACAATCTGCTCGGCGCCTGACACACCCTGCCACGCCACGGTAAAGCCGCCGCACTGATGTCCGCGGTTGTCCGCGTTCTTCCCGGCCACCAGCACGCGCGCGGCCTTGGATACCGGCAGCACCGAACCGTCATGCTTGAGCAGCACCAGTGACTTGCGCACGGCTTCACGCGCCAGCGCACGATGCGCCGCACTGCCGAAGCTGTCGTGGTTGGCCCACGGGCGCTCCGACGGGCGCACGCGCTCAAACAGCCCGTAGCGCGCCTTCACGCTCAGCACGCGACGCACGGCGTCGTCGATGCGCTCCATCGACACGAGGCCGTCGTCCACCAGCTGTCGCAGACCATCCAGGCACCGCTTCCAATCCACCGACACCATGATCATGTCGATGCCCGCATTCACCGACAGCCTGAGCGCTTCGTTGTAGTCGTCGGAGAGTTGATCGATACCGTCCCAGTCGGACACGATGATGCCGTCGAAGCCCATGCGCTGCTTCAAGACTTCGGTGAGCAGGTGATAGTGCCCGTGGCACTTCTCCGCGTTCCAACTGTTGAACGAGGCCATCACCGTCAGCACGCCGGCCTCGAGCGCCGGGAAGTACGGCGTGATGTGCACGCGATCCAGCTCAGACTCAGGCAACACGGTATTGCCCTGGTCTTCGCCGTTGGTGGTGCCACCGTCGCCCACCCAGTGCTTCGCACACGCAATCACGCTGTCGCGCCCCAGATCGCCCTGCATGCCGCGCACGTAGCGATCGGCGTACGAGGCCACGAGGCGCGGATCAGAGGAGAAGCTTTCGTACGTGCGACCCCAGTGCACATTGCCCACCACGGCCAGCGTCGGTGCAAACGTCCAATCGAGACCGGTGGCCAGCACTTCACGCGCACACATCCGCGCGAGGCGCTCAATGAGATCAGGATCATGCGTCGCGCCCAAGCCGATGTTGTGCGGAAACACCGTCGCGCCCAAGACGTTCGCGTTGCCATGAATAGCATCGATGGCATACAACAGCGGAATGGGCAGCCGTCCATCGCGGTCGTCCACCGACGCCATCCAGTACGCATCGTTCATCGCCACCCAATCGGCGGGCAGATTCGCGCCGGGCGCCGACCCACCACCACTTAGCACCGCGCCAAAGCCGAACTCACGCACGTTGTCCGGTGTGGTGGACGCGCGCTCAGCCATGATCATCTGGCCCAGCTTCTGGTCAAGCGTCATGCGATCCATCAGCGCCTCAACGCGAGGATCGAGCATGCTGGCAGTCATCGTAGCGTTCATACGTGGAGATGTTGGCGACGGGGTATTCGTCGGATAAGCGTTCATGCGGAGAGCACGAACTCAGTACGCAGGTCAGTGGTCGAGCTTCCGCCAATCCAGACGTGGAACTGTCCGGGCTCGGTCATGCGGCGCATCGCGCGCCCATAAAACGCCAGATGGTCTGCGGTGAGCGTGAAGCGCACCAGCCGACGCTCGCCGGGGAGCAGATGCACTTTCTCGAAGGCTTTCAGCTCGCGCACGGGACGCGTCACGTTGCCGACCACATCGCGCACGTACAGCTGCACGACTTCATCGGCGGCACGATGCCCCGTGTTGATCACGTCAGCGCTGACGGTGATGGAACCGTCCGGCGTCAGCGTGGAATGACTGGTGGTGATGTTGGCGTACTCGATGGTGCCGTACGACAGCCCATAGCCAAACGGAAACAACGGCGTGTGCGCGACATCGAGATGGAACGACGTGTTGCCCACCGAGAGCTGCGGCGCGCGCGCCTCGATGTCATCGATGTGCACCACGGTATCGTGCGTCGCCGGCTTGCCGGTGTGCTTGTGTCCGTAGTACATGGGAATCTGGCCCGTCACGCGCGGCAGTGTCACCGGCAGTTTGCCCGACGGCGATGCCGCACCGAACAACACATCAGCAATCGCGGCGCCACCCATCGTGCCCGGGTGCCACGCATACACTAGCGCCTGCACGTGCGGCACCACACGCTCGATCGCCAGCGCGCGACCAGCCATCAGCACCAGCACAACGGGCTTCCCCGTGGCGGCGATGGCCGCAATGAGCTCCTCCTGCACACCGGGCAGCGTAACGTCCGCGCGACAGTGGGCTTCACCCGACAGAATCGCCTCCTCACCCAGCACCAGCACCACCGCATCTGACCGTTCGGCCACCGCGACCGCCTCGGCAAATTCCGCGCGATCACGACTCCGCGTCGTGGCCACGCCGCGCGCATAATGCACCGCCACGCCATGACCGCCGTCCGCCTGGCCATGTGCCTGACAGTGCGCACGAATGGCCTGCAACGTTGTCACGCTGTACTGCGCATCGCCATCAAAAATCCACGTCCCCAACTGATCATGCGGATCGTCCGCCAGCGGACCGATGACGGCCAGCGACGAAAGCCGATCGAGCGCCAACGGCAGGACAGGTGCGGTGACCGCCTCGTGCGCGACGTGATCGTTCTTCAGTAACACCAGACTTTCCACCGCCGCATCGCGCGCAGCCTGCAGATGCTCGGCGCACGCCGCCTCGGGGAAGTGCGACGCGTCGGTGTAGGGGTTCTCGAACAGCCCCAGACGGAACTTGAGGCGCAGCACGTTGGACACCATCGTGTCCAACCGTTGCATGGAGACGTGACCGTCCCGCACCAGCGCCGCCAGATGATCGGCGTAGGTGGTGCTCGTCATCTCCATGTCCACACCCGCGGTCGCCGCCTCAAAGGCGGAGTCGCGATCGTTGGCCGTGAAGCCGTGCACCGCCAACTGACGGATGGATTCCCAGTCACTCACCACCATGCCGTCAAACGCCCACTCGTCGCGCAGAATCTGCGTGAGCAGCAGCGCGTTGGCCGATGCGGGCACGCCATTGAGATCGCTGAACGACGTCATGAGCGTCGCCACGCCGGCATCGATCGCCGCCTTGAAGGGCGGCAGATGCACGTTGCGGAGTTCGTTCTCGGGGATGTTGGTGGTGTTGTAGTCGCGACCGCTCTCGCTGGCGCCGTAGCCGGCGAAATGTTTGGCGCACGCGGCGATGCTGCCGACATCGGCCAGCGATGCCCCTTGATACCCGCGCACCGCCGCCGCTCCCATCACGCCGGTGAGATACGGATCTTCGCCGTATCCTTCCGCCACACGCCCCCACCGCGGATCACGCCCGATATCAACCATGGGCGAAAACGTCCAGTTCACGCCGACGGCCGCGGCCTCGCGGGCGGCCACGCGGGCGCCCAGCGTGACCAGCGCGGGATTCCAGCTGGCGGCCTGCCCCAGTGGAATGGGAAACACCGTGGTGAAGCCGTGAATGACATCACGACCCACCAGCAACGGAATGCCCAGACGGCTCTGCCGCGTGGCAAGCCACTGCAGCTCGTTGACCGTGTCCACGTGCACTTCGTTGATCACCGAACCAATGCGCCCTTCACTGACGGCGCGGCGCAAAAGCTCGGGCACATGACCGCCGCCGGCCGGCACCTGCAACAGCTGGCCGACCTTCTCCTCAAGCGTCATCTGCGACAGGAGCGCGGCGATGCGCGCCTGCTCGGCGTTCGCGTCGGACACGTTACCAGTTCACCGAGAGATACGTGCGAATCTCCCACTCCGTCCCCTTGGGCGACGGATACGTGGGATCGCACACCAGCCCGCCCACGAGATCGGGCACCTTCTCCGGGCAATAGCGCGGCGAATACTTGTTGAGCGAGCGCCACGTGCCGCGCACGCCAAAGCGCGTCTCCGGCACATCAAACCACTGCGGCAGCCCCATCACGTACGACAGGTCGCTCATGAACTGCTGCGGGTACGTGAGGTTGAAGTCCCGATGGTAGTCGTACGGACCCCAGTCGTTGAACTTCGCCGCACTCATCAACTTCATGTGTCCCTTCACGACGCGCAGATCACCGCCGTAGCGCTTCACCAGTCGATCGTCGTTGCCATTGGGCTCACCGGTGCCGCCAAACACGTTCGCAATCAGGCGCAGATCGCGACCGACCCGCGTGATGATGCGGCTGCGCGTCTCCCACAGATAGCGCGCCGGCGTGGCGCCCGGGAACGCGAAGGGCGTGCGTCCGTCGGCGAGAATACCAATGGCCGCGTCCTGCGTGGTAGAGAGCTTCTTGTACGTGAAGCCCAGGTTGGCGGCGAAACGCGCGTCTTCGCGGGTGTCGTTGTCCCACTGGTACATCCACGTCGCGGGCGTCGGATCAAACGTCAGCAACAACTCGCCGGCCAGCGTCTCGCGGTTGCCGCGCACGACAAACGGGTCTTCGAGAATGTTGCGCGGACGGCCGGGCGCGGGCGCATCGGCGGGCATGGGGCCCACGATGGGCTTCTGATAGAGCACGTTCGGCGCAATGGTGAGTGAACCGAACATCGCCGACAGCCCGCTCATCACATTCCACTGGTCGCTGGCGCCCGAGTCCTTGAGCCCCCATCCCGTGAACGTCTGCACGGCCGTCGGTCCACCGTCGGCCACGAGCCCCATGATGGCGCCCTGACCGTACCAGTTGTAGCGACCGCGCGTCATCGTGAGCTTGGCCTTCGCGCCCAGCGCATCCGAGGCGCGGATCTTGTCCTGCAACACGCGGTAGTTGCCGGGCGCGCCGTCCACGAGCTGGAAGCGATCACCCACCTTGGTGGAGCCGGCCCAGATACCGCCCATCTCAATGCCCAGCGGTCCGCGCGTGGTGGCCAGCGCCAGCGTGGCGCGGCGCGTGGGCGGAATGGGCACGGCAAACGAACTCGTGGCCGCACCCACCGTCATGCGCGCGATGTCTTCCTGATAAATGCCCGTGACGTCGAACGCGCCGACGCGGCGACGGTACTTTGCCAGACCGCTCGGGTTGGCGCCCCACCACAGTTCCGGTCCGAACGCGACCTTCAGCCCATCGAGTTTTCTCTTGCCGGCGAACTCAAAACCCATCGGCGCATCGCCGTTGTAGATGTCGATGTTCTTGCCGTAGTTCGCTTCGCGGTACAGGCCAAAGAGGTCGCCCTCGTAGCCCCAGTGGTAATGGCCGGTGCGGTAGAACGCATCCAGGCGAAAATTCTTTTCATCCCACTGCACGTTCGCGCTGTACACCTTGAGGCGATCGTTGCTGGTCAGGCGCAGCGGTGACGCATCGGTGAGTACATCGCGCACGCGTCCGCGATTCTCGTAATAGATCTCGTCGATGGGATTATCGGGCACGTGCCCCAGCACGTTGAGCGACAGCGCGGCGCTGAACGTTTCGGTGGGGCGCGCTTCAAACGTGGCGTAGTACGACTCGAGGCGGTCGAAGCCCTTGAACGCCGGGCGCGCCGTGGCCGACGGCGTCGCCGAACCGGGTGTGGTGAGGCGCGTGCCGCCGGTGCTGTACGTCTGCAAGTCAAAGCGCAGGCCGCTCACGCGCAGCTTGCTGGCCTCACCGCCCAGCGCTGCGCGATCGGCGCGCGCCTTGAGCATCAGCGCATTCGGATCGATGGCGGCAAAGTGCGTGCGAATGGTCGCGAGGTCGGTGCCGGCCGCGTACGCGGGCAGCGTGTAGAGCTGCTGCAACGCGTAGTACGCTGCGCGCGGATACAGCTGATACAAGCCACGCGAGTCGGCGGGGCCCTTGGCCGCAAGACCCCACCACTCTTCGTTCATGTTGTTCTCGCCCTTCACATAGTCGTGCGGATACGCATCCGCCGACCACGAGGCGTTGGTGTCATGTTCGTTCAGGCGCGACTCCTGCCCGAACTTCCACCAGCCGTCGCTCCACTGAAACGTGAAGCCGCCGATGGCATTCCCTACGCGTCCCTTGCCGCTGGACATCTCGTAGATCTCCTGCCACTGGCTGAGCAGATAGCGCGCCTGCGCCAACTGGTCTTCGCGCATCTCGCG
>CALQGY020000051.1 GCA_943330235.2 Candidatus Kuenenia stuttgartensis | reverse complement strand
GCCATCGGCCACTGAGCCATCGGCCACTGAGCCATCGGGCACTGATAGCCGTTGGGCTGAATGCCAACGGGGGGGCGGCGCCGTTCATGGTGTGAGCCATGCGTGGTGCCGCCCCCCCGTCGTTACCCCAGCAGGGGAGACTGCCCTGCGTTACTCGCCCTCAGTTAGCGCAGGTTCGGATTCGAACCCAGCTCTTCCGCGCTGATGGGCATGCACGCGGCGCGGGTACCGAGCGCCGTGCTCTTGCCTTCCGCGCCCCAGCGGCGGAGGTCCCACAGGCGGCGGCCTTCCAGCCACAGCACGGCGCCACGCTCACGCTGGAGAATGGGCCACACCTGATCGACCGTGGTGGCCGTCAGCGCCGGCAACGTAAACGACGCGCGCTCCTGGTTGATGTAGACCATGGCGTTGGTGACGTCATTGGCCCGCAGGGCGGCTTCGGCGCGGATGAGCAGCATATCCGTGCCCTTGGCCAGCGCCACCGGGTCACCGAGCGTGAGGTACTTCTTCTGGCGGAAGAAGTTGGTCGCGCCGTCCTGGCCCTTGGTGATGGCCGTGCCGGTCTTGACCGTGTCGTACGGCGTCCGGATATCGCGATCGGCCACCCACACCGTGTTCCACACCGTGACTTCGCGGCGGGTGATGGTCTGCGTGGCGACGTCGAGGTTTTCGCGCGTGGACGCAGGGCCGAAGATGGCATTGTGGCGGAACGCCACCGGCACCAGCGCCGCGTCAGCCGCGGCTTCGGTCCACTTGCCCATGTTGGCACGCACCTGCGCGCGCCCGCCGAGGGCGGCGTTGACGTAGGCCGTGTTGTTGATGGCCTGCGCCAGCGTGAGCGCCCGCGTGAACAAGCTGTCGGCGCGGACGAAGTGCTCCGAGCTCGGCTTGCGCGGGCCGCCGTCGATGGTGGTTTCGCAGACGTTCTCGCCGAGCACGCGATTGGCGAAGCCGGCGTAGAGGTACGCCCGCACGGTCAACGGATTCGCCTCGAAGCTGGTCCCGAGCACGGTCTTCATGCGCACGAGGCCGTTTTCGGCCACCCACCGAGCGCGCTGAAGATTGGCCCAGTCGGCGTTGACGTCATCCGTGGCCAACGAGCCCGCCGCGAACTTGCGCTCGGCGGCGAAGTTGCCGGAGTGCATCAGTTCGAATCCGGCCAGCGATCCGCGCGTGATGTAGTTGCCGAGGCCGAAGGACAGGTCGCCGCCCATGCCGTTGACCAGCGCGGTCATGGCGGTGACGGTGTTCAGATCCGAGTCGTTAATCGGACCCGGATTGCTGACTTCGAGATTGCAGCCGGCGAGCGTGCTGCCGGCGAGACCGACGACGACGGCCGCGGTGAGCGGACGCATGCCGTGGCGGAGCGAGGAGATGATGGTACGCATTAGAAACGCGTCCTCACGCTGAAGAGGAACGTGCGGTATGGGGGGAAGACGTAGTAGTCCCGCCGCGAGAAGGTGCTGGTGCGCTGGTCAGCGACTTCCGGATCGGAGCCCGTGTACTTCGTGTGGACGAAGAGGTTGCGGCCCGTGACCTGGAGGCTGGTGTTGCGCGTGCCCGGGATGTTGTAGGCCTTGGGCAGTTCGTACGACATGGAGATGCTGCGGAGCTTGAAGAAGTCCGAGCTTTCCACCCAGTAGCTGTAATCGCGTTCGGCCGAGCTGATGGAGCACCGGGCGCGGTCGAAGGCGTTGACCGTGGCGAGCTTCGAGGCATCACCGGCGGCTGCGGCCGTGAGGGCGCGCTGCGCTTCGAAGCAGGGCTGCCAGATCTTGAGACCCGCGTTCTGGTAGCCGATGGCGTTGAGCAGGTGTCCACCCAGCTGGAACTCACCCACCGCTTCCACGGTGAGGTTGTTGAACAGCGTGAGCGTGATGGCCGGGTTGATGATCTGGTCGGGGAACGTGGCGCCCAGGTCCTGCATGGAGTCGACGACCGGGGCGGCGAAGGCGTCCGGGTTCCGGACCTTCACGCCCATGTACGACGGCACCGGGAGACCCGCCTTCACATACGAGCGCGAGAGCGCGTCGATGGTGATGATCTGGCCGCCGAGGTCGACCGCTTCGCTCTTGATGCGGGTGTACTGCAGACGGCCGCTCAGCTCAGCCCAGCGCGTGGGCTGGATGGTGCCGGTGAGCTGTGCTTCGAGGCCGACGTTCTGCAGGCTTCCGACGTTTTCGGGCTGGTTGATCGTGAAGCCCTGCGACGGCGGATAGGCGACGTTGATGAGGGCGTCGCTGGTGAGGGACTTGAACGCGGTGACGACCACGCCGACGCGACCACCGAACATGCTGGCGTCGAAGCCGCCTTCGGTTTCACGCGTGCGCTCGGGGCCGAGGTTGGCGTTGCCGAGCTGACCGGGGGTGAAGGCCGGCTGCGAGCCTTCGGCCGAGGTCGGGTTCCAGGTGCGGTTGGCATCGAAGGCGCCGGGCGCCTTGCCCGACTCACCGATGGCGGCGCGCAGCTTGAACGTTTCCATCCAGGCAAACGGCCAGAACTTCTCGTCGGAGATGACGTACGAGCCGCTGACCTTCGGGTACGTCTGGAGTCCGAAGCTCTTGCCGAACGCGCTGTTGCCGTCGATGCGCACGCCGGCGGTGAGGAAGAGCTTATCGCGCCAGCCGACCATCTGCTGCGCGAACAGACCGGCGTTGATGACGCGCTGATCGTTGGCGTCCGTGATGGCGCGGGTGGCACCGGTGAGGAGCGACGGGTTGCCCGGGCCGGCGAAGTTGTCGGCCTGCAGATCGACGGAGTAGAGCCGGCTGTCAAACAGCTGGCCACCCACCGACGTGTTGGACGAGAAGTTGGCGCCGATGGACTGCTTCCAGGTGCTGACGTAGTCCACCGACGTGAGCGACCGGTTCCAGAGCGTCTGATAGAACGTGCCGGCCGGGACGCGCAGGAAGCCGTACGGGTTGACCGTGCGGATGTCGGTGCTGTTGTAGTCGAAGCCCACCGACAACCGGTTGGTGAGCTGCGTCATCGGGGTCCACGTCACCGTACCGCCGGTGATGTAGTGGTTGCCGATGATGGTGTTGGACTTCGAGAAGAGCGTGTCGTTCAGCGTGCAGGTGATGGTCGTGGTGCTGCAGCCGGTGCCCTTGAAGTTCGAGCCTGGGCCGCGCGACACGTTGAGCAGGAACCCGTCGGAGCTGTTGCCGTCGGCGATCATGGCCGTGTTGCGGTGCTGGTACGACGAGTTGAGCGCGATGGTGACGTTCTTGAACGGCGAGAAGCCGATGTTGACGCGCGTACCGCCGGTCTGATTGTCGCCGACGCGGAGGACACCGGCTTCCTTGTTCAGGTTGCCGGAGACCGAGTAGTTGATACCACCCGACGCGCCGCGCACGGCGAGCGAGTAGCGGCTCACGGCGCCGTTCTGCAGCCAGCTGCCGCTGGCGGGGCAGGTGGCGTCTTCGAAGGCGGTGCCGTTGAAGTCCACCATGTTGGCACCGCGGCACTCGCGCACGAACATGCGCGTCGGATCGCTGCGCGGGCCGAAATCGCCCATGCTGTTGATGCCGCCAGCGCTTTCCAGCGTCCAGACGGCTTTGCCGTCGCGGCCACGCTTGGTGAAGATCTGGATCACGCCGCCAGAGGCTTCGGTGCCATACAGCGTCGTGGCGGCCGGGCCCTTCACGATTTCGACGCGATCGATGTCGGCGGCGTCGATGTCATTAAGCGGCGACACGGACTGGCGCGACGACACGCCGGTGGGCGTGTTGCTGTTGAAGATACGAACGCCATCGACGTAGACGAGCGGGCGGTTGCCCTGCGTCACGCTGTTGACGCCGCGGAGGCGAATGGTGCCGCCGGACCCCGGCTGACCCGAGTTGCCCAGCACGGTCACGCCGGTGGAGCGGCCCTGCAGAATTTCCTGCGTATTGGACACGGCGCCGCGCTCGAACTCGGCGGAGCCGACTGTCGTAATGGCGTTGCCGACTTCCTTCTTGCGCTCTTCACCGGTGGCGGTGACGACGACGCCGGCCAGCGAGACGGTGCTCTTGGCGAGGGCGAAGTCGGCGGTGGCGGTGCCACCAGCCCGCAACGTCACCACGCGCGACATGCGTGCGTAACCGATACGCTTGATGACGACGGTGATGTTGCCGGCATTGACGCCGGTGATGCTGTAGCGGCCGTCATCGCCGGTGGCGCGGCCGAGGGTGGTACCATCGAGCGTGACCTGTGCGGCGACGATAGGCTGGCCCGTTTCGGCGTCGGTCACACGTCCGGCAACGGTGCCGGTAGCCTGTGCGAACAGCGCGGAAGGGCTGACCAACGCCAGGACCGCACCGACCAGCGCGGTGCGTGTCCACCGCCTCAGGCGCGCAGACCCAGCGGAAGCATTTTGGAGGGACAAGAGAACCTCAGGAGAGAGTGAGCCGCGGCGTGAAATACCGGGCGCGAAGCGAACTTCACGCGGTACATTAACGGAATCGTGACACAGTTCACCCCCCCAGAGGTTGGTTTATGCACACACGTCGTTCCGTGCTCGGTGTTGGGGCTGCTTCGGTGGCCGGCTTGTTGATGGGGACACGCCGCGCGCAGGCGATGTCGCTCGATCCGCAATCGATTGCGGACGTGGTACAGCCATCAACCGTGCTGCCGCCAGCCATTCGCGCGCTCACATCGATGAAGTCGCAAGCCACGCCGATTTCGGTGGACGAGCGTCGCGCGCGCCTCGAAAAAGCGCGCGGGTTGATGCGCCGTGACAAAATCGACGCGCTGGTTCTGACCGGCGGTACTAGCATGGACTACTTCACCGGAATGCGATGGGGGCTGAGCGAGCGGCTCTTAGCCGCGATCATCCCGGTGAAGGGAAGCGCGTTCCTCGTGACCCCGAAGTTCGAGGAGACGCGCGCTATGGAGCAGGCGCACAAGGGGCCGCTGGGGAAAGACGCCGAGGTCTTCGCGTGGGAAGAACATGAGAACCCGTATGCGCTCATTGCGCAGGGGCTCAAGGCGCGCGGATTGTCCACCGCCACGCTGGGCGTCGAGGAGACGGTGCGTTTTCAGTTCTCCGACGGCGCCGCGCATCTGCCCGGCGTAACGGTGGTGAGCGGCACACCGGTGACGGCTGGCTGTCGCATGGTAAAGGACGCGCACGAAATCGCGCTCATGCGCCTCGCGAGCCAGGTCACGCTGAAAGCGTATGAGGCGGCCTGGAAGTCGCTGACGGAGGGGATGACGCAGGACGACTTCGCCGAGCTGGTATCGCTGGCGCACAAGCAGCTCGGATTCTCCGGCGATGCCGGCGTGCAAGTAGGCCAGTACTCGGCGTTGCCCCATGGCAGTGCCACGCCGCAGGTGGTGCGCGAGGGGAGCATTCTGCTGATCGACGGCGGCTGCAAAGTGGAAGGCTACAGCTCCGATCTCTCGCGCACCTTCGTGCTGGGGAAGGCGACGCAGCGCATGAAGGATGTGTTTGAGATTGAGCATCGCGCGCAGACGGCGGCGGTGAAGACGGCGCGCCCCGGGCTGCCGTGCGAAGCGGTGGATGCCGCCGCACGCAAAGTGATTGTCGACGCGGGCTTTGGGCCGGACTACAAGTACTTCAGTCATCGCGTGGGGCACGGCATGGGCATGGATGGGCACGAGTGGCCGTATCTCGTGCGCGGCAATACGCTGCCGATGGTGCCGGGCATGGTGTTCTCCGACGAGCCGGGCATTTACATCCCGGGCGAGTTCGGCATCCGCTTGGAAGACGATATGCTCATCACCGAGAACGGCGCGGAGCTGTTTACGCCACAGTCGCCGAGTCTCGAGCGGCCGTTCGCGAGCGCGTGATGGTGTCGACCGGTGGCTGACCGTGTCTGACATCGCCGCGTGGGTGCTGCCCGTGGGCGCCGGCATCTGTCTCAGTGCCGCGTGCGGATTCCGCACGTTCGTGCCGCTGCTGTGCATCGCGCTGGCGTCGCATTACGGCGTGATGTCGCTCGATGCCCAGTACGCGTGGCTGGCGACCACGACCGGGATGATCGCGCTGGGGAGCGCGGCGGTCCTGGAAGTGGCGGGCTATTACGTGCCGCTGGTGGACCACGCGCTGGATGTGATCGCGACGCCGTTGGCGATGGCGGCGGGCACGCTGGCGATGTTCACCGCCATCGGGGGTCATCACGGCGTGCCGGGGTGGTTGCTGGCGCTGGTGCTGGGCGGCGGCATGTCGGGTGCGGTACAGCTGACGACGGTGAAAGCGCGGCTGTTGTCGACGGGGGTGACCGCGGGATTCGGGAATCCGCTGGTGGCGACGGCGGAGTTGATGGGGGCGACGGCGCTGAGCGCTGTGGCGCTCTTGTGGCCTGTGGTGGCGACGCTCATTGCCGCCGTGCTCTGTCTCGCGCTCTGGCGCACCATCCGCTGGCTCCGCGCGCGTCGCGTGGCGCGATCGGTATCGCCCGCGTAGCATGTGGTCTGTTCGTACTGAGGTGCCCTCCTGACACTGACTTCCGTTTCTGCCCCCACTGCTATGCGTCGAATCTTCGGCACGGTCGCGTTGCTCTCCACCGCCGCCTGCGCCACCAATCCCGTCTCGGGCCGTCGTGAACTGTCGCTGATCTCCGAACCGCAGGAGATCCAGATGGGACGTGAGGCGTCGCAAGGCGACGTCAAGCGCGTGGGGGAATACGGCAACTCCGGCGCGCAGGCGCTGGTGCAGCGCATCGGCACGCAGATGGCCGCGAAGTCCGAGCGGCCGGGATTGCCGTGGGAATTTCATCTGCTCGATGACGCGGCGGTGAACGCGTTCGCCTATCCGGGCGGATTCATTTTCGTGACGCGCGGCCTCATGACGTACCTGAACAGCGAGGCCGAACTGGCCGAGGTGATCGGGCACGAAATTGGTCACGTGACGGCGAAGCACACGGTGGCGGCGATGAGTAAGCAGCAGATCGCGCAGATCGGCTTGGCGGGGGCGAGCATCTTGTCGCAGCGCGTTGCGCAGTACGGCGACATGCTGGGCACCGGCGCCGGGTTGCTGTTCCTCAAGTTCGGTCGCGACGACGAACTGCAGGCCGACGAACTCGGGTTCCGGTATTCGTTGAATCTGCAGTACGATGTGCGCGAGTCGCCGAAGGTCTTCACGACGTTGGGCCGTCTTTCGGCCGCGTCCGGCGCGCGTGTGCCCGAGTGGCAAAGCACACACCCGGATCCGGGCAATCGTGTGCAACGCGCGGAGGCGCGCTTAGCGACGTTACCGGCCGCGTCGCTGGTCAACACGAAGGTGAATCGCGACGCGTACCTGCGCGTGGTGGACGGCATGACGTTCGGTGATGATCCGCGGCAGGGATACTTTCGTGGCGCACGGTTCGTGCACCCCGCGCTCAAGTTTGAGCTGACGTTCCCCACGGGGTGGAAGACGATGAACCTGCCCGACGCCGTGGTCGCGCAGAGCGCGGACGGTACCGCGCAACTGCAGCTGGTGCCTGCCACGGGCACGCCGGCACAAGCGCTGCAGCAGTTCGTCGGGCAGCAGGGGATCACGGTGCGTCAGCAATCGCAGACGGTGGTGAATGGTCTGACCGCATCGTTGGCCGAATTTGACGCGACGACACAGTCCGGCACATTGACGGGCGTGGCGGCGGCGATTCAACATCAGAACGTGACGTACGTGCTGTTCGGTATTTCCACGAGCGCCGCCGCGCCACAACAGTCGCCGGCGCTGAACGCCGCCATCCGGTCATTCCGCACGCTGACGGACGCGACGCTCATCAACGTGCAGCCGGCCACGGTGCAGCTGATCACGCTCCCCGAGGCGATGACGGGGCAAACATTTTTGCAGCGGTATCCCAGCAGCGTAGACGCCACGCAGGTGTACATCATCAACGGCATCGAGGCCACCACGATGGTACCGCGCGGATCCGTGCTGAAGCGCGTGGTGGGAGGGGTCCGCTAGTGCGCAACGTCTTTGCGGTGATGCTGGGCGCGATGGTGGCGTTTGGCTTGGTGTCGGTGAGTGATGCGATGGCGGGGACGCTCTTCGCCCTGCCGACGGGGTTGGACCCGGCCAATCCCGCGACCAAAGTGGCGCTGGAAGCGGCCATCGCGAAGGCGCCGCTCAACGCCATGCTGGCCATGGTCGCGGGCTATTTTCTGGCGGCGTTCGGCGGTGGGTTCATTGCGCGGAAAATCGCGAGCGCCAAGACGATCCGGCCGTCCCTGATGGTGGGGCTGCTAGTGCTGGCGGCAACGCTCTTGAACTTCGCGATGCTGAAGCACCCGACGTTGATGGTGGTGCTGGGGGCGCTGGCGCCGATGCCGGGGGCGTGGATGGGAGCGCGAGTAGCCACGATGGGAACGGCTACGACGTGAACGGTTGAAAAGGTGAAAAGGTGATCAGTGAAACGTGACCTGCACCACGCGTTTCACTGATCACCTGTTCACCTTTTCACTGTTCACGTGGTAGCTGTTCTCCCCGCTTGGTATGAATCAACACCACGCCCAACAGCGATACGGCGGCGCCGAGAAAGAATGGCCACGACAGCGTGCTGAAGCGGGCGAGGGCGCTGGCGGCGAAGGGCCCGACGACACGACCCAGTGACGCCGCGCCTTGATAGGCGCCCAGCACGCCGCCGCGTTCGTGCGGTTCGGCGGTGGCGGCCACCAGGCCGCTCATGCTGGGGTTGAACATCGCCGAGCCGACGCTGAAGATGGCGAGGGCAACGAGCAGCAGCGCGATGGAGTGGGCGGGCGGAATGCAGAGCATGCCGATGCCGATGAGCAGGGCGCCGGCGCGCGTGAGACTCGCGGCCCCGAATCGCTTGGTGAGTTTCCCGATAATCCCTGCCTGCACGGCCACCGAGATGACGCCGCTGAATCCGTACACCCAGCCGAGCGTGCGCGGTCCGACCGCCAGGCGATTGGCCGCCCAGAGCGCGAGCGTGCTCTGAAACAGGGCGACGGCCGCGACCACGATGACCGTGGCCAGCAAGAGATCGCGCAGCACGGGGCGGCGGACATACGTCATCATGCCCGTGCGTTTGGTGGGTTGCTGCGCGCGCTTCTCGGCGGAAAGCGATTCAGGGAGCCGTAGGGCCGTGAGCACGAAGGCGATCAGCGACATGATCGCGGCCCCGTACGCGACGCGCGCCAGCGAGCCCGGATCGTCCGCATTGCCGCCGGCGAGCAGCCCGCCGATGGCGGGGCCCAGGATGAAGCCTAGGCCGAAGGCGGAGCCCAGCAGGCCGAGTGCGCGCGGGCGCGTTTCGTTGGTGGTGATGTCCGTGGTGTACGCGTAGGCGGCAGAGATATTGCCGGCCGCGAAGCCCGCGACCATCCGCGAGATCGCCAGCATCATGCCCGTGTGCGAAAACGCGAGCATCGACGAGGCCGCCGCGTTGGCGAGCAGCGTGATGAGCAGCACCGGTCGTCGGCCGATGCGATCGGAGAGCGCGCCCCAGATAGGCGCGCCGACCAGCTGCCCGAGCGAATACAGCCCGAGAAAAAAGATCACCGAGGCAGGGTCGACCCCCACCTGCTCGGCGTAGAACGGGAAGACCGGGATGATCATCCCGAATCCGACCAGATCGAGAAAGACAACCAGAAAGAGCGTGATCATATGCGGCAAGGGTAGCTGCCACGCGGTCGGCGCGAAAGATTGCGGCATGTCAGAAACCCCATCCGAAGCCTCGAACGAGAAGCCGTCCGACACGCCCTCCGATACGCCGGCCGATACGTCGGCGGCACCGAATCGTGATACCCGCATTCTCGCCGATCTGCAGGACGCGGTGACGCGGATGCACGTGATTGCGCAGCGGCCCCGTATTGTCGTGGCGACGGGGACCCGCACCGCGGGGGCGCGTCCGATGGCGTGGCAGGTGCTGTTTGAGCGCAGCTTCGGCGGCGATCTGACGCCGTTGCGCTATCGCGGAGTGCGCGCTGGTGCCCTCATGGAGGTGATGGCGCGCGGGTTCGACAGCGAACCTACGCTCGATCCCGACTGGTCGCATGCGCGGCTGGGTGATGCGATGGCGACGGGCCCCGTGATTCAGGCGTTCCGCGCAGACCGACTGCCGGACGATGTGGCCAAGGCCCTGATGGGAGTGCTGGTGTTCGAAGAAGACGGATTACGCCTTGAGGGCGTGCGGGCCATCGCCGGCGAATTGGGAGTGCGCTGAACCATGGCTCTGCTCTCTCTGCTGGATCATTCGCTGATCGGCGCGGCCGATCGCGTGGCGCTGGAAGCCGACGCCGCGGGCGGCGCCACGCAGTCGCTCACGTTCGGTGACCTGGAGGCGCGCAGCAATCGCCTGGCCGTCGCGCTGGCGGCACGCGGGGTGACGCGCGGCGACCGGTTGGCGTTTCTGCTGGCCAACCGCGTGGAGATCATCGATCTCTGGCTGGCGTGCATGAAGCTGGGGATCATCGTGGTGCCCATCAACGTGCTGTATCAGCAGCGCGAGATCGCGCACATCGTGGGCGATGCGGAGCCGCTGGCGGTCGTCACCACGGCCGACCGCGCGGCGGACCTGCCGACGGGCACGCCGGCGTGGATTGTCGAGACGCTGCACGAGGAAGCCGAGGCGCACACCGAGATCACGCGTGCGCGGCCGGCCATGGTCACCGCGACGGTGTGCGATGCCGATACGCCGATGGCACTCGTGTACACCTCAGGGACCACCGGCGCCTCGAAGGGCGCGGTGCTGACGCACGGCAACTTCGCAGCCAATGCGCTGGTGCTCACGGCCGACTGGGGGATGCGCGCAGACGACCGGCTGCTCAACACGCTGCCGCTCTTTCATGTGCACGGATTGGGAAACGCGCTGCATCTGTGGCTGCTGAGTGGCTGTCACATGAAGCTGACCGCGCGCTTTGAAGCGTCACGTGCTGCCGAATGGTTTGGTGCGTACGCGCCCACGGTGTTCTTCGGTGTGCCCACCATGTACGTGCGGTTGCTGGATCTCGCGGCGGACACGGCGCGCGCCATCGGCGCACACGCGCGGTTGTTCGTGTGCGGATCGGCACCGTTGCCCGCGCACGTGCTCGAGGCGTTCCACGAACGCTTCGGCCATGTCATTCTCGAGCGCTACGGTATGACGGAAACGCTGATGAACGTGAGCAATCCGTACCACGGCGAGCGGCGGGCGGGGACGGTGGGGTTGCCGTTGTCGCTCACATCGGTGCGCATTGTGGATGAGCAGGGCGCGGATGTGCCGGTGGGCACGAGCGGTGAGCTGTGGGTGCGCGGCCCCAACGTGTGTGCCGGATACTGGCGTCGGCCGGAGGCCACCGCCGCGGCGTTTGCCGACGGCTGGTTTCGCACCGGCGATATCGGCGTGCGCGCCGCCGACGGCTACATCACGCTCGAAGGGCGTCGCAGTGAGCTGATTATCTCGGGCGGCTTCAACATCTATCCGCGCGAAATCGAAGAGTTGCTGATGGAGCAGCCGGGCATTCGCGAGGCCACGGTGGTGGGTGCGCCGGACCCGGCGCGTGGTGAAGTGCCGGTGGCGTACGTGGTGAGCGACGCCGACATTGATGCGGCCGCGCTGACGGCACTGTTGCGCACACAGTTGGCGTCATTCAAGCTGCCGCGCGCCTTCGTGCGCGTGGAGGCCCTGCCGCGCACCGCGCTCGGCAAGGTGCAGAAGCATCTTCTTCCACCGGTCTCCTGACGTGAACCCAGCCGTCCTGTCGCTGTTCGCGCTCCTGCTGGTGATCGCCGGGAGTCTCACATCGCGTATCAACGTGGGCGTGCTGGCCGTCGCGTTGGCGTGGCCCATCGCGATGTTCGTGGCCGGATGGAAGGTGGATGCCGTAATGGCCACGTTTCCGAGCTCACTGTTTCTGACGTTGCTGGGGGTGAGCGTGCTGTTCGGCGCGGCGCAGTCGAATGGCACCATGGCCGCCATCACGCACAACACCGTGCGTCTGTTGCGCGGACGCGCGGCGGCGCTGCCGCTGCTGTTCTTCGTGTTGACGTGCATCGTGTCCACGTCGGGCCCGGGCGCGATTTCCGCCACGGCGCTCATGGCACCGATTGCCATTGGGATTGCTCTTCGCGCGGAGATGCCGGTGTTTCTCGCGGCGCTGATGGTTGGCAACGGCGCGAACGCGGGCAACCTGTCGCCGGTGAGCGCGGTGGGGATGATTGTGCATTCGTCCATGGCCAAAGCCGGGCTGGAAGGGAATGCGTGGGGCGTGTGGGCGGCCAACTTTACGGCGCATGCGCTGGCCGCGCTGCTGGCGTGGACGCTGTTCGGTGGGCCGGCGCTTCGACGCGCGGCACCCATTGAGAGCGGGATGGAGAGTACGCCGCTCAGTGCGCGTCACTGGAGCACGCTGGCGGTGGTGCTGTCGTGGATTGCGGCCGTGGTGTTCCTCAAGGTGAATCCAGGGTTATCGGCGTTCGCCGCTGCGAGTGTGCTCATTGTCTCCGGCTTGGGCGACGACGCGGCATCGGTGGCGCAGGTGCCGTGGGCGGTGATCCTGATGGTGTGCGGCGTGAGCGTGCTGATTGGTGTGCTGGAAAAGACCGGCGGCATGGACTTGTTCAGCACGCTCTTGGCGCGCATTGCCACGCCCAATACCGTGAACGGCACCATCGCCGGTATCACGGGACTGATCTCCACGTACAGCTCGACGTCCGGTGTCGTGTATCCGGCGTTCCTGCCGGCGGTGCCCGGGCTCGTGCAGAAGCTGGGCGGCGGCAATCCGATGCAGGTGGCGCTCAGCATCAACGTGGGCGCGGCGATTGTGGACGTATCGCCGCTGTCCACCATCGGAGCGCTGTGCATCGCGGCGCTCCCGGCGGGGCATAACTCGAAGCAGCTCTTTCGTCAGCTGCTGATGTGGGGCTTTTCCATGACGGTGGTTGGCGCGCTGTTCTGCCAGCTGTTCATCCGCTTCTTCGCGTGATCACACACGGTCATCGCCGCGCAACTGGGCCGGCGGCGATGACCGGTTGCACGTCAGCGATCAATCGTCGGAATCGTCGTTGCGAATGAACATGGCGCTCAGCAGCGTGCTGAGGATGCTGACGCAGATGGCGCCCAGCAGTGCGGGCACAAATCCGCGCACGGTAAACGGGATGTCGAGCTGTGCCGCAATCCATGCCGTGAGCAGCAGCATGAACGCATTGATGACCAGCGCGAACAGGCCGAGCGTGAGGATGGTGATCGGGAACGAGAAGAAGCGCAGCACCGGACGGATGAACGTGTTCACGACACCGAACACGAGTGCCAGCCCGACGAGCGCCGGCCAGCTACCCGTGTAGCTGATGCCGTCGATGAAATGGGCGGCGCACCAGAGCGCAGCCGCATTGATGAGCAATCGGAGGATGAGGGTCATGTTGCAAATATGATGGGCGATTCCCGATCACGCGATCTCCGGTCACGCGATTCCCGGTCACGCGATCTCCGCGTCACGCGCGTCTGGGCGCACGCGCACCGGCTGCCGCTCGGCATCCGTGATCCGGCGTATCTGTTGCTGGTGCAACAGATCATGGACAGTCCGCTGCACGAGGCGCCGCAGGCTCGACTGGTCGTCGACGGCGAGCTGGCCTTCCGCGCCATCATCGCGGCCCTCGGCGAGGCGCGCGAGGAGATTCTGCTGGAGTCGTACATTCTGCGCGACGACCGCATCGGCGAAGCCGTGCATGTCGCGCTCGCGCACGCGGTGCAGCGCGGGGTGCGGGTGCACGTGCTGGCCGATGCCGTGGGCTCGTCAGATACCAAAGACACCTTCTGGCGCGCGCTTGAGGCGGACGGCATCACGCTGCGCCTGTTCCATCGGCTGCGCTATCTGCCGTTTGAAGCGCTGCGCCGCGATCATCGCAAGATCATTGTCATCGATCGCGCGCTGGCATTCACCGGCGGCATGAACATCGGCAACGAGTACGGGTCGTCCATTCGCCGTCGCGGTGTGGCCTGGCGCGATTCGCTGGTGCGTGTGCAGGGGTCGGTGGCGCGCGAATTGGCGGCGGTGTTTGCCGAGGGGTGGGACCGGGCGCAAGGCCCGCCGTTGCCGGGGCTCGAGTACATCTCGTGGGCGGAACAGGCCACGGCGTCGCTCATGAGCGCGCCCACGCGCTGGAGCGCCCGCGCGCTGCGGGCGCGCATCGAGCGCCGAATCGCTCAGCGTCGCGATCGCCGCCGCGGTCGCCGTGTGCGCCGCGTGGCGGACCGGGCCTCCGCGGAGAGCACCTCCACCGCGTTGGTGTTGGACTCGCGTCCGGGGCGCGGACAGCGCGAGGTGCTGGCGGTGCTGGCCAGTCTCGTCGGTGGCGCGCGCGAGCGACTGTGGATTACCACACCGTACTTCGCGCCGCCCACCCGCGCGCTCGACTTGTTACGCGCGGCGGCGCGGCGTGGCGTGGACGTCCGCCTCTTGGTGCCCGGTGCGCAGACCGATGTCCCGCTCGTGCGACATGCCGCGCATGGTGCGTATCGCGCGCTCTTGGACGCGGGTGTGCGCGTCTTCGAGTATCAGCGCGCTACGCTGCATGCGAAAACGGTGGTGGTTGACGGGCACGCCGGTTTGGTAGGATCGACGAATCTGGATTTTCGCTCGTTCTGGCTGAACGCCGAGTGCAACGTGCTGGTGTTCGACGATGATCTGGCGCGTGCGCTCGAGAGGAGCTTCAGCGATGACTGTACGCAGAGCGTCGAGATTGGCACCGCGCTGTGGGATGAACGGACGCTGTGGCACCGGTTGGGCGATTGGTGTGCACGCCAGCTGCGATGGGCGCTCTGATACGCGCGCGCATACGCGCTCGCATACGCGCTCGCATACGCGCTCGCATACGCGCTCGCATACGCGCTCGCATAGGCGCTCTTATGCGCGGATGACGAGCCGCTCGAAATTCTCCGCTCGAGTCCGGTATTCCCCGACAGGACGGGAGCGTCTCCCCGATAGAGTCAAGGGCTCGCCACGGCGACCATATATCTGCTCCCTCGATTGGTCTCAGGGAACATTCCACTGAGATGTGGGATGGGATCGTCTTTCAACGGTGCCTCCGATGTACCCCACCGCCCAAGTACCGCCCGCCGCCAACGCCTTCGTCTCGCCTCGTCCGTGTGCCGGCGAGGTCATTGTCGCCTGCGACGGGGCGCCGGCGTCTCAGGAGTCGTTGTTCAATGCGGCGGGATTGGCGGGTCTGGCGCTTGGTGGCCAGGTGCATGTGCTGGGGGTGTGTGAACCCACACCCGCCATCTCCGCCGGCATGGAGGTCATCCCGCCACCGTTAGAGATGGACGAGATGCGCCGCGTGCAGATGCTGGATGATATCCGGCGCACGATCTCCATTTCGGCCAGCGGTGATCCGAACTGGTCGACGGAGGCGCTGCTGGGTTCTCCGGCGCGGATGCTGGCTGACGAGGCACGCACGCGGCACGCGGCCGTTCTGGTGATGGGGATTGGCCGCCACAACCCGCTGGATCGCCTGTTCGGCACGGAGACGACGCTGGCGACGCTGCGCGAGTCGACGGTGCCAGTGCTGGCGGTGGGCATGGCGTTTCCGCGGGTGCCGACGCACGCGGTAATCGGTATGGATTTCAGCGCGGCGAGCCTGCAGGCGGCCCGGTTGTCGATGTGCCTTCTGCAGGGTGAGGGGCGGATCACGCTCGTGCATGTGCGGCCGCGCTTCGAGCACCCGACCGCAGACTGGCAGGCGTGGGATGCCGAATACAGCCGCACGCTGCCGCCGCTGTTCGAGCAAGTGCGTCAGTATCTAAATCCGCCCGACACGATGCACCTCGAGACCGTGATCGTGCGGGGCGATCCTGCGCCGGCGCTGCTGGCCTTCGCGCAACAGGCCAAGGCCGATCTCATCGCCGTGGGGACGCAGCGCCACGGGCTGGTCGAGCGGATGATTGTCGGCTCGGTGGCCACGCGGGTCATGCGAACGGCGCGGTGCGCGGTGTTGGCCGTGCCGGCCGCCGCGGTGCCCGCTTCGCTGGTGTGGCCTGTCCCACCGACGGACCCCGCGCTGACGGCGTTCCCGGGCTCCGGTCAGGCGGCCTAACGCAACAACGCGGCATACGCTGCCGGTCGCGAGATCGCGCCGCGCCACGCACACCGCGCCACGCACACCGCGTTAGAACATCTTGATGCTGATGTAGCGTTTCGGATTCTTGCGAATGTCGGCGAGCAGCGCGCGCATCTCGAGCATCGTCGAATCGCTGTGGCGATACAGCGAGGCGTCGTTGACCAGCAGGCCCAATGATCCCTGGCCGCTGTTCACCTTTGTGAGCACGGAGTCCGCCCGCGCCACCGCAACGGCCAGTCGCCCTTCGGTCCGGTTGAGACCATCCACCACGTCACGCAAGCGCGCGGTCGCCGCGAGTAAATCGCGCGCCGCATGCTGCGAGTTGCTGACAATGGTTTGCAGCTCGCCGCGACTGGTGGCGGAATCAATGCGACTCGAGAACGTATTGAGGTTGCGTGCCGCCTCGTTGACGGTCGTGAGGCCGCTCTTCACGTCGGCGCTGACCTGATCGAGATTTTTCGACTGCGCGTTCACCGTGCGGGCCAACTCTCCCGAGAGCTGCGCGAAGTTGCGGATGGATTGCCGCAACTCCCTGGCCGCGCGATCGTCGAAGGCCACCTGCACGCGCTCCGCGACTTGCGCGACATCACCGGCAATTCGTCCGGCCACCGAGGTGAGCTGCGCGATGTCCGGCAGTACGGCCCCCGGCAGCGTGTCGCCGCGCGTATGCGCTTCGGCTAGCGCGGCACGGAGTTCGCGATCCGGCGGCGTTGCCGAGGTTTCGGTGACGTTGACCTGCCATTCGCCAAACAGACTGGAGGCCACCAGCAGCACGACGGGATCGGAGGGCATCTGCACGGCTTTATCGATACTGAGCTGCATCACAACCCAGCCTTTCTCGCCGAGCGCGATGCTCTTCACCTGACCGGCACGCACGCCGCGGATGACGACCGGATTGCCCAACGCCACGCCGCCAACGTCACGCGTACGCACGATGAGATCGGAGGTGCGTCCGCCGAGGTCGGCCTGCTTGACCCACAGGACGGCCGCGACGATGACCGCCGTGGCGATGAGGACCGTGGTGCCGACGAGGAAATCGGATGTGCGTTTCTTGTCAGGCATGGTGGGGCAGTGGGTGAGACGGTGGGGCGGTTGCGGGGGCTGCGGGGGCTGCGGGGGCTGCGGGGGCTGCGGCAATGGCAACGGCAACGGCTTTTGACACAGAGGACACAGAGGGCACAGAGGGCACAGAGGGCACAGAGGTTTTGGGGGGCGGCGACTAGTGCTCGGTGCTCTCGGTGCGCTCTATACTCTCTGTGCCCTCTGTGTCCTCTGTGTCAATGCTGTTGCGGTGCCGCGATCTGTGCCCTCTGTGCCAATGCTGTGGCGGCGCCGCGAAACGCACCACCGCCTTCGACTACCGGATGGTCCGCCCCGAGAGCCACACCAGCGCCCAGAACGCATCGAGCACGAGAATCATCACGGCACTGATCACAACGGCGCGTGTCGCACTCCGTCCTACGCCTTGCGCGCCGCCCTGCGTCGTGAGTCCCGCCCGACATCCGATCAACGCCACGGCCGCGCCGAAGCTGGCCGACTTCACCAGACCGTAGCGGACATCGAATTCCGTGAAAAAGATGCGCACCCCTTTGAGGAACTGCGGCGTCGTGATGTCGAGGAGCCCCAGCGATGCCAGCCATCCGGAGGTGACGCCGACCAGCATGGCGATACCGACAACGATGGGAAACATCAGCAATGATGCCCATACCCGCGGCACCACCAGATGGCTCATCGGATCAAACGTCAGGGTCTCGAGTGCATCGATCTGTTCGGTGACACGCATGGTGCCCAGCTCGGCGGCGATGTTCGCGCCCACGCGTCCGGCCAGTGCGAGCCCAGTGAGTACCGGAGCCAACTCAAGCGTGACCGTCTTCTGCACCAGCGTGCCCACGAAATAGGGCGGCACCATGTCACCCACCGAGTAGCTGGCGAGCAGGGCGAGGACGATACCGGTGAAGAGCGCGATGAATATGCCGATGGGCAGCGACTCGACGCCGAGTACGCGCGCGTGCGTGCTGAACTCTCCGCGCCAACTGGCGAAGTCACGCGTGGCGCGGAGGACATCCACGACAAACCAGGCGCCGCGTCCGACGGCCGAGCAACTGTCGCGCGTCGTGCGGCCGATCGCGGCGATGATGGCGTGGGGCGCCTTCACCAGCGCCACCAGAGCATGATCGCACCCGTGAAGGCCATGACCATCAGCGCAACCGTGACGCGCCAGCGATAGGTCGCGCTGCCCAGGACGACGGCCAGCGACACTTTGAGCAGCGTATTCGCCAGCATGCCGATGCCGATGGCGAGCGCGGCCACGTGCGTTTGGTTGGTATCCGCGGCCAATCGACTCATCGACAACGTCAGCGCGTCCATGTCAGTGAGCCCGAGAAGACCTGCCGAGAGCAGGACGCCGGGGTCGCCGACAGTGGCGTGGACCCACGCGATCACGAAGAGCACCAGCTGGAATGCGACGGCCATCTGAATGGAAATACCCAAGGCCAAGGGGTTGTGTAGCCCGTTGTGGCGCGGGTTCCGCGGTGAGACGGGGTGATGCGCTGCCTCCGGGGCACCGACGGTGCCGGTGGCGTCCTCCGCCGACGTGCTGGTTGGCCGGATGCCACGCTCGCGCCAGAGCGCGACCAGGAGCACCACCAGTCCCACCGCAAAGGACGGTGCCAGCAGTGGGAGCAGTTCGGCAAATATGGTCGACTGCAGTGCCGTCGCGATGACCATCACGCGCAGCAGCAGCACCGTGCAGGCGGCCGCGACGCCAAACGCGAGCGGCGCCGCGAGGCTGGGTTCTTCCCGACTGCGACGACTGAAGTTCAACGTCACCGCGGTGGACGAGACCAGACCGCCCAACAACCCGGTGATCCCGAGGCCTCGGCTTTCGCCGATGGTGCGACGCGCGATGTAGCCCGCGAAGTTGAGCGCACTGAACAGCAGCACCACGGTCCACAGCTGCCGTGGCTGAAACGCGTTAAACGGACCGAAGGCGCGATCGGGGAGCAGCGGCAGGACGACCAGCGCCATGACGGCGAACTGCAGCGTTGCACGCAGCTCGGTCGCATCGATGCGCTGCAGGGCCCGCCGCAGCGCGAGCTTTTCTGCCAAGAGCACGACCACCACCGATCCGGCTGCGCTGGCGATGGTGCGATGGCCCAACCCCGACGCCACGCCCATGGCGAGCACCAGAATGGCTGAGACCTCGGTGGTACCGTCGGCCGTAGTGCCGGGGCGACGCATGGTGGCGGCGTAGGCCACGCTGATGAAGAGCGCGGCGCCCGCCAGCAGGCAGGCGGCGGCGACCGGCTGCTCCATTCGTAGGAACCAGCCACCAAACCCGCCAATCGCCCCGAGCAGGGTGAACGTGCGCAACCCGGCAAATCGGGCGTCGGGGCCGACCGCGTGGCCGGACCACTCGCGCTCGAGGCCCACGGCCAGTCCTACCAGCGCCGCGACCAGCAGGTCGAATCCCAGCGAGAGATCGAGCATACGGAACAAGGTACGCCAGTCGCCGCCCCACGCGAGACGGGAGATGCCTACAGAGCGACCTCATCCATTGACAGGTCGCCTGTTTTCTGCTATCCATTAATCCGGATATGCGGATATGACACAGCCTCGACTCCAAATTCACGAACGCCTGGCCGAACTGGCCGACGCCACCCGGTGTCGGCTCTTGTTGGCGCTTGAGCGGCAGGAAGTGACGGTGGGCGAGTTGTGTACGGCGCTCCAGCTGCCGCAGAGCACCGTCAGCCGCCACCTGAAGATTCTGGCCGACGAGGCGTGGGTCACCTCGCGCGCCGACGGGGCGAGCCGATGGTATCGCCTGTCATCCGCGCTCGATCACGAAGCGGCGTCGCTGTGGGCGTTGGTGCGTGCGCCGCTCCGCGAGACGTCGTCGGCAGAGCAGGATGTGGCGCGGCTCGATGCGGTGCTGTCGGCACGGCGCACGCGGAGCGAAGCCTTCTTCGCGACTGCCAGCGAAGAATGGGACGCGCTGCGCACGACGATGTTCGGTGCGCGCCCGGATCTGCTCGCGGCACTCGCGTTACTGGATCCGACGTGGGTGGTGGGCGACTTGGGGTGTGGCACCGGTTCACTGACCGCCGCGTTCGCGCCGCATGTGGCGCATGTGCACGCGGTGGATGCCTCGCCGGCAATGCTCGCGACCGCGCGCGCGCGCCTCGAGGGGCACGCAAATGTGTCGGTGCATGAAGGCACACTGGAAGCGCTCCCGCTGGCCCGCGCCTCGCTGGACATTGCGGTGCTGATGCTGGTGTTACATCACGTCGCCGATCCACTGCGCGCGTTGCGCGAAGTGCATCGGGTGTTGCGCCCGAACGGTCGACTGCTCATTGCCGACATGCGTGCGCATATGCGCACGGAGTATCAACAACAGATGGGCCACGTCTGGCTGGGCTTTGATGCGCCCACGCTGGAAGAGTGGCTGACCGATGCGGGATTCACCGGACTGCGCTTCACGCCGTTGCCGGTCGATCCCGACGCCGAAGGACCCGCGCTGTTTACTGCCGTAGCCCGTACATCATTCTGAGGAACTTTGCCGATGGCCACTGAAGTCATGACTGAGCACGGCGTGACCACGCTCGCTGCCACCAATCGCCCGGCGTTCGCCGTGCGCGATCTCGCCCTGGCCGAATGGGGCCGTAAGGAAATCCGTCTGGCCGAGCAGGAAATGCCGGGGCTGATGGCGCTGCGCGCGGAGTATGCGGGCAAGCTGCCACTCACCGGTGCCAAGATCATGGGCTCGCTGCACATGACGGTGCAGACGGCGGTGCTCATTGAAACGCTGGTCGCGCTGGGCGCCGATGTGCGTTGGGTGTCGTGCAACATTTTCAGCACGCAGGATCACGCGGCCGCAGCCGTCGCCGTGGGACCGCATGGTACGGTGGCTGCCCCCAAGGGCACGCCAGTGTACGCGTGGAAGGGCGAGACGCTGGAGGAGTACTGGTGGTGCACGGAGCAGGCGCTCATGTGGAGCGACGGCTCGGGCCCGAACCTGCTGCTGGATGACGGCGGCGACGCGACGTTGCTGGTGCACAAGGGCGCCGAATACGAGAAGGCCGGCAGCATTCCGGGCTTCGACAGCGACAACGAGCCGGAAGAGTGGGGCATCATCCTCGATCTGCTGCGCGCCGAACAGACGAAGAATCCGGGGCGGTGGACGAAGGTGCTGGCGGGCATTCGTGGTGTCTCCGAAGAGACCACCACGGGCGTGCATCGCTTGTACGAGATGGAGCGCGCGGGCACGTTGGCCTTCCCGGCCATCAACGTGAACGACGCCGTGACGAAGTCGAAGTTCGACAACCTGTACGGCTGCCGCCACTCGGTGGTGGACGGACTCAATCGCGCGACCGACGTCATGTTGGCCGGAAAAATTGTCGTGGTGCTGGGCTACGGCGATGTGGGTAAGGGCTGTGCGCAGGCGCTCAAGGGACAGGGCGCGCGCGTCATTGTCACCGAGGTGGATCCGATCTGCGCGCTGCAGGCGGCGCTGGAAGGCTATCAGGTGACGACGCTGGAAGACGTGGTCGATCAGGCCGATATCTTCGTCTCAGCGACGGGCAACAAGAATGTCATCACCGTTGAGCACATGAGCCGCATGAAGGATAAGGCGATTGTGGCGAACATCGGCCACTTCGACAACGAGATCGACATGGCCGGTCTCAAGAAGGTCGAAGGGATGAAGCGCATCAACATCAAGCCGCAGTACGACGAATTCGTGCTGCCGAACGGCCGCTCCATTCTCATTCTGGCCGAAGGGCGCCTGATGAATCTGGGCTGCGCCACGGGCCACCCGAGCTTCGTGATGAGTGCAAGCTTCACCAATCAGGTGCTGGCGCAGCTGGAGCTGCATGCCAACGCCGAGCAGTACGGAAAGAAGGTGTTCACGCTGCCGAAGCATCTCGACGAGAAGGTGGCGCGACTTCACCTGGACAAGCTGGGCGTGAAGTTGACCACGCTCACCAACGATCAGGCCAGCTACATTGGAGTGAGCCTGAACGGTCCGTTCAAGGCCGATCACTACCGGTACTAGCCCCGATCATGCCCCGTCTCCGCTGCGCGCTGGTTCTGCTGGTTTGCCTGTGCACCCTTGTGGTGCCGGCCCGACGTACGCACGCGCAAGAGACGACAGCGGCCACCGGCGCGATCCCGCGCCGTGTGGCCCCGGGCGATACGACCCTGCGCGCCATGCGTCTGCGCGCGGACACCGCGGTATATCTCCTCACCGCTTTTCGTGATGGCAGCGAACTGTCGGTGGGGAGCATCACCGACGTCATCACTCGTGACGGTGGCGACACGCCGCTCCTGCGCCGTGTGTTAACGGTGCAGCGCGGTGCCTCGCGCCTGATTGACTCCACCCTGTCGGACGCGCGCACGCTCGCGCCGCGTCAGCACCGGTCGCAGCAGCCGCAACGGCAGTTGCGCATTGATTTCGCCGGCCTGAAAGTGCGCGGCACCATCGGGCCGCTGGACGGTCCCGGTGTCTCGGTGGACACCACCATCGCCAGCGCCGTCTTCGACTCGGGCAACTGGGATCTGGTGGTGCGGGCCATGCCACTCGCGCCCGGCTATGCGGCCGTGTTTCGCGTCTACGACATCGAAACCGGCATGCACGACTATGTCGTACGCGTCATCGGCGCGACACCGATGATGGGCGAAACGGCGCACGTCGTACTGTTCCAGCTGGGCGGCCAGCGTGAAGTCACGGTCTGGATTGGCGAGACCACGCGGCATTTGCTGCAAGTGGAGACGCCCCTCGGCCCTACCACCGTCTTACGACAGACGCTCCGCGCACGCGCAACGCCGTAAAACATCGCGGTCCACGGCGGCGTTTAACTCCCGCGTTCAACTCGCGCGTTCAACGCTCTCGTGCAACGCTCTCGTGCAACGCCCACGTGCAACGCTCTCGTGCAACAACCGCCGTCACACCGCGCTATCGTTAGACCGAGCGCGAGAATCGTGATCCACCGCGACTCTCGGCGCGGTAGGCATCCAACGTGACGCACAGATTGCGCAGAAAGAATTGCCCCGTCGGGGTCACGGTGAAGCGATCGGTCTCGAGCTGAACCAGGCCATCGCTGACGAACGGTGCAAAGAGCGTGAGCAGTTCCTCCATGCTGCCGAAGAACAGATTGAATGGCAATTCCGCGTTGCACATCAGGTGCGCAATGGCACGCTCGTGCGACCGATCCTCGTCGCTCATGACGTGACGACGGGCGAGCGACAGCATGCCCGCGTCGATCTCACGCTGCCAGTTGCCGAGCTCCGGCGTATTCTGCGCGTACCACCCATCGATCTCTGAGATGGCACTGACGCCGAGACCGAGCAAATTCTCGCCGACCCGCGTGGTGTAGCCCATGAAGTTGCGCTGCAGCGTGCCCGCAACGGCGGCGCGGCTCAGCACATCATCGGGTCGCGCGAAGTGATCCACGCCGATCCACTGAAACCCTGCGGCCTGGAGGTGCTGCACCGCCATCGCAAAGAGCGAGAAACGGGTGCGCGCATCGGGCAGCGCCGCTTCGTCCATACGCCACTGATGCGCGCGCATCCATGGAACGTGGGCATAGCCGAAACACGCGATCCGATCGGGCGTCATGGCGATCGCGTGGGTAATCGTCTCATGAAACGTCGTGGCGGTTTGATGCGGCAGACCATAGAGCAAATCGAGATTGATGCTTCGAAAGCCGACGTCACGCGCCGCCTGAACGACATGACGCACCATCTCCAGCGGCTGCACCCGCCCGATGGAGGCCTGCACCTGCGGATCGGTATCCTGCACACCAAAGCTGATGCGCGAGAATCCGAGATCACGCAGGTGCTCCAGCTGATCCCGCGTGACGAGCCGCGGGTCGGCCTCGAGCGACCGCTCGGTGTTCGAGTCCATGCGAAACCGGCGCTCGAGCATCGTGATCAGTCGATCGCGCTGCGAGCCATCGAGAAAATTCGGCGTACCGCCGCCCCAGTGCATCTCCGATACGTACGGGCGCGCGCCGATGGATTCGCTGACCATCGCCAACTCGTGATCGAGACGCGAGAGATAGCGATCGACCACCTCGGCACGGGTAGTCACGGTGGCGTTGCAGCCGCAGTAAAAACAGCGCGACGCGCAGAACGGAAGATGCACGTACAGCGCCAAGGGCGCGGTCGTCTGGGCGAGCGCATTCAGATGGGTGCGCCACGCCGGCTCCTCGAAGCCGCCGTTCCAGTCGGCCAGCGTTGGGTAACTCGCGTAGCGCGGCGCGGCGACATCAAGGCGCGACATCAGATCCGGATCGACACGCATTGGCGTGTCTTGTCGCGTGATCTCGCAAAAGAGCCGATCGCTGGAAGCGTCACTCGCGGCAGCCGTCGAGGACGCATTGATGGTCGCAGGATCGCGCGACCACGGCGATGTGGATGATCGAATGGGCATACCCTCGCTCCAGACCTCCAGGCGGTGATGAGACGTACCCATCAACAGTGCCGCCCCACCTCCGACCACGCCGTCCGGTAGCTGCCGACCATTCTGTGCGGAAATGCCTCACACGCCTGCATTGGTCGGCGGCGTCGCGTGCCGTGAGGTCCGCGACGCCGCCTCCAGCGTGACTAGCGGCTAAACCGCGCCAAGGTCTCCGCGGCCGCTTTACGCACCCGATCCTGCGCGATGGCGATATCGGCATCCCAGCCGCTCGCGACCAAGGCCATGTCAGGAATTTTTGTAAGCGCCGTGAGATAGTAGTCACGCCACGTCTCAATCACCGTGCGCTCAGCGGAAGCGGTGGAGCCGCCGGCGATGGCCGTGACCGACAGATCGCCTTGTGTCCGTAACTCGCGAACTGCCACGTCGGTCAGCTCGCCGAGTGCCGCCTTGGTGAGTGCGGGCGTACCCGCCGTGAGCGCGAGTCCGGTGCTGAGCGCACAATTGCCCACGTTCCCGAGCGTCGTGGCGCTCACCATCTCCAATCGATCGAGATCCGTGTGGTAATACTGATCGGTGAAGTGCCAGAGCAGCACGGCGGGAATCTTGGCGGTGAGGAAGGGCGTGTGATCGCTACCGCCTTCGAACGGGTTGGCCTTCACCACCCAGCCCGTGGTCGCCGCGCGATCGAGGCACCGCTGCCGCACGAAGTCGTTGTACCAGTAGGCGCGGATTTCGGACGCGTTGATGGCGCGGCCTCCCCACTCGGTGTGCTGATCCTCGCCGCGCACCCAGACGGCCGATGGGTCGGGCATTTTCTCAATGAGAAACGTGCCGCCGGTCAGCGCCGTGTTCTCGCCTACCATGTCCAGCGACATGCCCCATTTCACGCCGGCGCGCCGCACGCTGTCTTCCTTGAGGAAGCGATCGGTGGAGCGAATTTCATCGCCCCACAGAAACGTGAGTGTACGCGCTGGGTTGACCCGCCCGCCCTTGAACAGCACGGCTGCGGTGCGCGCCATCTCGGCCAGCAAGCCAACACCTGACGCATTGTCGTTCGCGCCGGGCTCCTGCACGTGCGCCGAGTACACGAAGCGTTCCGCGGGGCGCTGCGCGCCGCGAATCTCCGCGACTACCGTACGCTCTGGACGCGATTCGAAACGCGTGTTCACGATGGCGCGCACCTGAACCGGACCGGCGGCCAGCGCCGCCTTGAGCGAATCGCGCGCGGCCGACGACAGGAAGATCACGAAGCCGCGATTGACTGTATCGCGCGGGACCGTGGTGAACTGGATGGCGGTGGTATTCTTGGTCTGCTGATTGTAGGCGGGCAGTTTCTGTGTGGCCAACACACCCAGCGCGCCGCGCTGCATCGCTTTGGGAAACGCCGCGCGAAAGTTGCCGTCCATCATCACCACCGCGCCGGTGATGGGTTGCTTGGCTAGCTCGGCGTCGGTGCCCGCGCCTACATCAATCACCGGCGCCGTGATACCGCCGCTGGGCGTAGACCACGAGTTAATCGCGATCATGTTGTGATTCATCGCCCATGACAAGAGCGGCGTGGCGCGTCCGACGATGGTGAGCGAGGCGCCGTCGGGGGTCCACGCGGGCGCGGTCATGGGGCGCGATTCAACGCGATACACGAGGCGATCGGCGGCGGTGGCGCGCGCCTCGGGGACATAGCCGGCGGCCGAGAGCAGCGCGGCGACGGTGTCGATGGAGGCGTCGAATCCACGGTTACCGGGGAGCCGGAAGAACTGCTCGACGAAGGCCACCGTGCTGC